>CAMDEU010000024.1 GCA_945897085.1 Spirosoma fluviale
TAAAGGAGTAGTCCACTCCAAGGTGTTAGAACTCCAAGGGTTAAGTGTCGCTTTTCTACCTCTATACATGCTGTAGAAGAAGTTGAACAAGAAGATCGCCTGTGCTGCAAATGTGATGAAGGCAGCAACTGACACAAACATGTTCAAATCAGTATACATATTGGTAAACTCATAGTTTGTCCAAGAGTAATACCTTCTTGGGAAACCAGCGATACCAATGTAGTGCATTGGGAAGAAGACCATGTACACGCCTACGAAAGTCAACCAGAAGTGAATGTATCCCAGTTTTGCGTCCATCATACGCCCAAACATTTTCGGGAACCAATGGTACACCCCTGCCATCAAACCGAAGAAAGAGGCGGAACCCATTACCAAGTGGAAGTGAGCGACCACAAAATAGGTGTCGTGCAATTGAATGTCAATCGCAGAGTTACCCAAGAATACACCCGTCAATCCTCCAGAAATAAAGAAGGATACTAGACCGATGGAGAATAACATCCCAGGCGTAAAGATCAAGTTGCCTCTCCAAAGTGTAGCGAGGTAGTTAAATACTTTCACCGCTGAAGGAACCGCAATAATCAAGGTCAAGAACATGAAGATCGAACCCAGGAATGGATTCATTCCCGATACAAACATGTGGTGTGCCCAAACGATAAAAGATAGAACAGTAATGCCCAATAAAGAAACAACCATGGCTTTGTATCCAAAAATTGGCTTTCGAGAGTTGGTCGCAATAACTTCCGAAGTGATACCTAAAGCAGGTAACAACACAATATACACTTCAGGGTGTCCGAGGAACCAGAATAAGTGCTGATAGAGTACTGGGCTACCACCTGTATTTGGAAGCGCTTCTCCGGCTACATAGATGTCAGAAAGATAGAAGGATGTACCAAAGCTTCGGTCAAAAACAAGCAATAAGGCTGCAGCAAATAATACAGGGAACGAAAGAATACCGATTACAGCTGTCAAAAAGAAAGCCCAAATCGTCAAAGGAAGTCTTGAGAAAGACATCCCCTTAGTTCGTAGGTTGATAACTGTAGTCACATAATTGATACCTCCCAACAAAGAAGATGCAATAAATAAAGTCATGGAGATCAACCAAAGGGTCATTCCCATACCAGATCCTGGAATGGCTTGCTCTAGTGCAGACAAAGGTGGATAGACTACCCAACCACCTCCAGCAGGCCCAGTCTTCAAGAACAGGGAGATAAACATAATCACACCTGACAAGAAGAAAAACCAGTAGGAAAGCAGGTTCATAAAGCCAGAAGCCATGTCTCTCGCACCAATCTGAAGTGGAATCAGGAAGTTAGAGAAAGTACCACTCAAGCCTGCCGTCAATACAAAGAAGACCATAATGGTCCCGTGCATGGTCACCAAAGCCAAGTAGAAGGTTGGATCAAGCTTTCCTGCTTCATCTATCCAACCGCCCAATAAAGGCCGGAGGAATTCCAAATTCATGTCCGGAAACCCCAACTGCAACCGGAACAAGGTGGAAAGAAATCCACCAATGATCGCCCAGAACATTCCTGTTATCAAGAACTGCTTAGCGATCATTTTGTGATCGGTTGTAAAAATGTATTTGGTTATAAAATTGTCATGATGCTCGTGTTCATGATGCTCTTGTTCGTGATGCTCATGAATTGCGCTGTCCTGCTGTGCAACTGTTGCTGTAGCCATAACTTTAACTATTATTTATTTCTTTCGCTTTTTTCAATACCTGCAATTTCTTTCACTTCAACTTTTTGACCCTGTGCGATGGCAGGATTCTGCTGCACAAAAGACTTTTGCTCTGCCATCCACTTCTGGTATTCGGCAGGCTCTACCACTTCAATTATTTTTCGCATTGAAAAGTGTCCACGCCCACAGATTTCTGTACAAGCGATTTCATACTCAAACTCAGGATCTTTCAATTCCGCCCGCATCTCTGCAGTGGTCTTGGTTGGAATAAACCAAAATCGCGTAGGCATTCCTGGTACGGCATCCATTTTCAAACGCATGTGTGGAGCAAATACAGAGTGCAAAACATCCCGTGCTCTAATCTTAAATAGCACTGGCTCGCCCTTTGGAATAACTACCTTCGGAGAAGGAAAATCATCCGTGGCATTCTTATCTGTAAAGTCAATCCCATGGGAGTTAGATGCGTTGATCAAACGATAATCATAGTCACCTAGGACATTGTCCTTTCCAGGATAACGGACCTCCCAAGCAAATTGATAGCCCATGATTTCTACAACGTGCGCTTTTTCAGGTGCTGGGGCTGTAATATCCGACCAAGCCAACCAGCCTGAAATCACCAAACCAGCCAATACCACACCCGGTACCGCAGTCCATATGATTTCCAACTTATGGTTGTCAGGATAAAAAGAAGCTTTTCTGCCTTCTTTGTATTGATACTTGTAAGGAAAAACAAACAACAATATGTGGGTGATTAAGAATACTACCCCGGTAACTGCCATTGTAATCCAAAACAATTCGTCCGTGATGACACCATGCTCGGAAGCCACCGGCAGTTGGTAATTATCAAATTCTTTGATAGAATACCAAGTCATCAAGACCCCTGTACCCACCAAAAAAACGATGAATAAGAAAGCATTTACCTTGTTGCTGGTGGTTTCAAGTTTTTTATCCGACCCTTTAACAACCGACACTAGGGTTTGTATTCGATATACCATCCAAATGACAGATAGTAACAATAGAACCCCTACTCCAATAAGAAACCCGTACATAACTTACCTTTTTTGGATAAATAATTAAATATGATGATTGTAACTCTCTTCTAGCAATGGGTGATTCTTCGCTATTAAATTCCGTTTTGCTAAAGCCCCTAGCACTACGAAAATGGCAGAAGATCCATACACTAAGAACATTCCTAATTCCATAAAACCAATACCACCGTTGTGTCCTAATGTGCCTGGCTGAACCATCAAGGTGAAATCAATCCAATGGCCTAGCAATAGAATCGTACAAACCAATTTAAGGAAAACACCATGCCTTTTGGCGTCTCTAGTCATTAAAACCAAAAATGGAAGGAAAAAGTTTAACCCTAAATTAACAAAAACAAAAGGTCCATAAATATCACTTTCCAAACGCTCCACGAAATAAACGGTCTCCTCAGGAATGTTTGCATAGTAGATCAACAAAAACTGTGAAAACCAGAGATAGGTCCAGAAAATAGAGAACCCAAATACAAACTTACCCAAGTCATGCACGTGATTTTCATTGACCATCTCGAGGTAACCCTTGCCTTTTAAGAAAAGTACAATCAAGGTAATCGCAGAAAGACCAGATACAAACCAAGAGGCGAAAACATACCAGCCAAATAGAGTAGAGAACCAGTGTGTATCAATGGACATCACCCAGTCCCAAGCGGATATGGAAGAAGACACTGCGAAAAATATGAGGAAGAAAGCGGACCAACTTCTCATCTTATACCAGTGGCTCGATCCACCTAATTGATCTTCTTGTGCAGAAATTTGCTTAAACTTATTGAAGAAAAACACCCAAAACCCAAAGAAAATCACCATTCTGGCGATGTAGAATACCGGGAAGGTACCCTTCTCCATAGGCCAAAAGAAAAATGCTCCTTTTCCGTCAATGATTTTATCGTATTGAGGATCGTTTTTATCAAAAAGGTAGGAATGGGTCCAGTGGAATAAATCATGATTGGCCACAAAGAAAGTGGCAAGCATCAATACACCGGCAATTGGCAACCAACTACCTAGGGAGAGCATTACTCTTAGAATAGGTGCTGACCAGCCTGCTTGAGCAGCAAACTGGATAGCAAAAAAGAAAACCCCAATAATCGCTATGCCTGTAAAGAATACGTTATTTACCCATATGCTCGCATACAATCTTTCATACCAGTGGAAGGCATGGGTTCCAGCTTCAGCCCCTTCTTCATGATTCCCGCCAGTAATAGCCAGAACCACACCAATTCCAAGTAAAACTGCACCTATGACCAATACAGTCAATATTGATTTTTTGATGGAAGCAGTGAAATCAAATCGCTGATCCAAATTATAGTGATGTTCGCCGTGATGAGCCATGATTACTTCGCTGGATTTACTGGTGCTACCGCGGTGGAATCTGCTGCAGGAATTGAATCAGCAGCGACAGCTTTACCTTGGATAACTTGTTTAACATAGTGGACAATCTTCCATCTGCTTTCAGCAGGAATTTGGGAACCATGTGCTCCCATTCTTCCTTTGCCTTTGGTAATTACATGGAAAATATGGCCTTCTGGAAGATTCACGTAGGCGCCTCCGGTAAGATTAGCGACACCGCCGATTACTTGACCTGCCAATCCATCTCCTTCACCCCCCTTACCATGGCAAGAGTTACAATAGCTGAGATACAACTTCTCACCCTCTTTTAGTACCTGTTCAGAGGCAGTTACTGGGTTAAGAATAAGCGCAGCCTTATCCAATTCAAACTGTTGTAGTCGATGTGGAAGATAGCCTAGCTTGTTTCTAGGAACTGTATTTGCAACAGGCTCTCTCATGTTCATTCCATGAGGATTGTTCACGTTGGAATTGAAAAACTCCCCTTTTCCATCTTCTCGAGTGGAAAGCCAAGAACCTTGTGCTTCATCTTTAATTTGAGACAATGGTTCGTAACCAACAGCGTGATACATCTGAGGCGCATATTCTAACCCCGGATTTTCACCTCCAGCTTTGCATCCAGCCAACAAGGAGAGGGCTAGTACAGAACCTGCGAATAGTGATGCGTTCGTAATTTTCATAGCTACGTTTATTCTATTCAAAACTTTTCTTATTCACTTCTGTGGCACCAGATTCGGTCAATATCTCTTTGATTTTATCCAAATCTAAACTGCTGTTGTTCGCCAAATCAATGGCCATAATGTGCTTGTCATCCGTACTTCTCAAATCAAAAATTCGAGGCTGTGCCCAAGGCTTCAAGTTAGAAGTGATCAAGAAGACACCAACCATACCGAAAGCTGCTAACAATACAGTCATTTCAAAGGAAACTGGCACAAAATCTGGGAAAGCACCGTAATCTTTACCCCCGATAATCATAGGCCAATCAAATTTCATCATGTAAAACTGCATGGTCAAGGCAAGCGTCAAACCCAACATGCCGAAAAGAAAGGCTGCAATCGGTAGTTTGCTTCGCTTGTAACCTAGTACATGCTCCAATCCGTGAACTGGATAAGGAGAATACACCTCGTGAATCTTAACCCCACTCCCTCTAACCTGTTCAACTGCATGGAGCAATACGTCCTCATCGTCGTAGACTCCTAAAATAAAATGAGTATCTCTTTCCATGATTATTTGTGTGCTTTTTCAGAGGATGACTTCAATACAGACTTCACCTCCGCCATGTTGATCACAGGGAAGAACTTGGCGAACAAGAAGAATGCCGTGAAGAAAAAACCAAAAGTGAATAGGTAAACCCCTACATCCACCAAGGTTGGGTAAAACATAGCCCAAGATGAAGGAAGGTAATCTCGGTGCAAGGAGGTCACGATAATTACAAATCGTTCAAACCACATCCCGATATTCACTACAATTGACAATGCAAAAGTTGCTACAATTGAAGTTCTGATTTTTTTGATCCAGAAGAGTTGAGGGGAAATCACATTACAAGTCATCATAGACCAGTACGCCCACCAGTAAGGTCCAGTAGCTCTATTGATAAAAGCATATTGTTCTGCCTCTACCCCTGAATACCAAGCCATGAAAAATTCAGTGATGTAAGCAATACCTACGATTGAGCCCGTGATGATGATCACAATATTCATCAACTCAATGTGGCCAATAGTGATGTAATCTTCGAGCTTGTATACCTTTCTAGTAACGATCATCAAGGTCAATACCATGGCAAAACCAGAGAAAATCGCTCCTGCAACGAAATAAGGAGGGAAAATCGTGGTGTGCCATCCTGGAATAACCGAGGTAGCAAAGTCAAAAGATACGATTGTGTGTACCGAAAGTACGAGTGGGGTTGCAAGACCAGCAAGAATTAAAGATACTGATTCATAGCGCATCCATGTTTTGGCAGCGCCATCCCATCCAAGAGACAATGCTCCGTAAATTATTTTCCGCAAGCCTGTAGCACGATCACGAATAGTAGCAAAATCAGGAATCAAACCGATATACCAGAACACTAAGGATACTGAGAAATAGGTAGAAATTGCAAATACGTCCCACAATAATGGAGAGTTAAAATTCACCCATAAAGAACCATAGGTATTTGGAAGGGGAAGTGCCCAGTAGGCTCCCAACCAAGGTCTTCCCATGTGAATAATAGGGAACATCGCGGCACAAATTACAGCGAAGATGGTCATCGCCTCGGCTGCACGGTTAATGGATGTTCTCCACTTCTGTCTGAATAGTAGCAATACTGCAGAAATAAGCGTTCCTGCGTGACCAATACCAACCCACCATACGAAGTTGGTGATGTCCCAAGCCCAACCTACGGTCTTGTTAAGACCCCACATACCTATCCCTTCCCAGAGAGTTGCCAATAGAGCTGTTGATCCTATAGCCAATACTCCGAAGGCAGTAAGGAATGCCAAAAACCACAATTTGGATGGCTTACCTTCTACCTGACGGCATACATCGTGTGTCACATCGTGGTAGGTTTTACCTCCGGTAACTAAGGGCTGGCGTACGGATGAAGTAACCTGCATAGTTTCTTGTTATTATAATTACGCTTCGTTTTTCTCTTTGTTTCTGATCTTCGTGAAGTACCATACGTTAGGACTCACATTGATCTCTTCCAATACGTGGTAGGCTCGCTCTTCACCCACTACCTTGCTTGCGGCATCTGATTCCTCAATCTTCAAAAGCTTGGAAACCTTGCTAGAAGGATCATTCATGTCACCAAACAACAGTGCATCTGTTGGACAGGCTATCGCACAGGCTACATTGATTTCACCATCTACCACAGTACGCTTCTCACGCTTGGCAGTAAGTTTGCCTGCTTGAATTCGCTGCACACACATGGAGCATTTTTCCATTACCCCACGAACACGCACAGTTACATCTGGATTAAGAACCATCTTACCTAGATCGTCATTCTGAGCCACATTCACCCCTGCAAAGTCCTTGTTGTCATGGTACTTAAACCAGTTAAATCGACGAACCTTATACGGACAGTTGTTGGCACAATATCTAGTACCGATACATCTGTTGTAAGTCATTTGGTTGAGTCCTTCAGAGGAGTGCGTAGTAGCAGCTACTGGACACACGGTCTCACATGGAGCATTGTTACACTGCTGACACATCATCGGCTGGAAGGTAACCTCAGGGTTTTCTGCGGCAATTTCCATTCCTTTCAAATCATCAGCTGGAGCATCGGAAGAGTAGTAGCGATCAATTCTGATCCAAGCCATTTCTCTACGATTCAGCACTTCTTGCTTTCCAACTACAGCAACGTTGTTTTCTACTTGGCAAGCAATGGTACAAGCACCGCAACCAATACAAGAGTTCATGTCAATGGCAAGGCCCCAGTGGTGTTGGCTGTACTTGTGCCCACTCCAAAGTGAAATTTTGGAAGGCTTCACAAATTCTCCGTCCTTGTAGATTTCAGGGTGATATCTTCCTGCAGAAGCATCTTTCTTGTACTCCGCAAGCGTGGATTCCTGAATGACGTTTTCACGTCCCATGAAAGTCTGATGCGTTTGAGTTCTTGCGATTTTGTAGGCCTCTTCGGTAGCAACCACCTCAACCTTAGTAATCAAGTCAAAGTTGACAAAGCCCTTGCTCGTGTCTAGAAGGTCGTAGGCATTTACCCCTACTCCATCCGCAACGCGACCGGCTTTGGTACGTCCATAGCCTAAGGCTAGTCCGAAAGTACCACTCGCTTGACCTGGCTGAACCAAAATTGGAACTAGGATAGACTTGCCATTTACGGTAAGCTTTCCCTTCTTGGTATTCTCTTCCACCATGGAAACTCCATTTTCTGTTGCCCACTTCTGGGATACAGTAAGGTAATTGTCCCAGGTAGCTTTCGTGATAGGATCAGCCATTTCCTGAAGCCAAGGGTTGTTGGCGTAGGTACCAGATCCAATACCTATTTTGGAATAAACCACCAATTCAGCCCCTGCACTGGAAGCAGAGTACGATTTTGCAACTTCTGCAGCAGCAGCATCCACTTGCCCAACTGGAGCAAGAATAGATGGTACGCTAGTTTCGCTTACAACTCCATTGAAAAGTGATCTATCCCAGAACTCTTGGAAAGTAGCGCCTGCGCCTAAAGTAGCATAAAGACTAGTAGTCCAATTTGCTTGTATGTAATCGTAGTATGCTACCGTAGATCCCGCCCAAGTCAAGAATGAATCTTGTGCTTGGCGTGTTTTGAATAGCGGAGAAATGGTTGGCTGAGCCAAAGAATACTGACCTTTCTTAGGTTGGAAATCATTCCAAGACTCCAAGAAATGATGATCAGGAGCCACCACTTGAACCAAAGCTGCTGTTTCGTCCATTGTTCCATTAGTAGCAATACTCAACTTCGCTTTGGCAATGCCTGCAGCAAGTTCCGCTCCTCTTGGATGATCGTACACTGGATTACAGTTGTAGAAAATAACTGCACCTACAGAACCACTTTTCAATTCAGTGATAAATTGGTTCATGCGGGCATCATTACCCTTTCTAAAATATACTGGAGTTGAGAAATCAACGGTAGCTCCGTTGTTTCCTAATAATTCATTAATCGCGTGAATGACTACCTGTACGTTTGGATCGTTGGAACCAGATACTACTAGGGAAGCTCCTTTAGCTGCCCATAGTTCATTGGCAGCTTTGTCCAAATGCGTTACATCCACCTTAGCACCTGCAACAGTGGCTACACCAGCTTTAGCTGCAATGGCATTGTACAAGGCCAATACTGCAAGGCCAGATTGAGAAGCTTTGATTGGAGTACGGTAATCTGCGTTTGCTCCCGTCAAAGATAGGTTGGACTCAAACTGAAAGTGACGAGACATTTCTGCCTTGTCCTTGCTGATTTTTCTAGTTTTTGCGTAAGCACCGGCAAATTCAATTGGTGAAATCCAAGTTCCTAGGAAATCTGCACCAAATGAAACGATGGTCTTAGCCTTGTCAAAGTGGTAGGAAGGAAGAATAGCCTGACCATAAAAAACTTCAGAAGCCTTGGTGATCCCGTAGTTGGAGATGGAATCATACACCACTACTTCAGCACCACCAAATGCAGCACTAAATTCCTGAAGTGCTTTTTCAGTAGAAGGAGATAGGATGGTGTTGGTTACAATCTTTACTGTTCCGGCTGCAGCCAATTTTGATTTCACATGTGCATCGACCTTCGCCCAATCCGATGCAGCACCGGCAAGCATAGGGCCTGCCACACGCTGCTTATCGTAAAGGGAAAGCACAGAAGCTTCTACGATGGCATTTACTTTTCCTTTAGTAATTGGAGAAAGCTCGTTTCCATCAATTTTAATTGGTCGACCTTCTCTAGTTTTTACCACAATCGATGCATAATCTCCTCCAGTGGAGTAGGTGGATGCATAGTAGTTGGGTATAGAAGGGTTGATATCAATAGGCTTATTTACATAAGGGATAGCCTTTCGTATCGGCGTCTCGCAAGCTGCCAAAGAGGCGGCGGCCACACTAAAGCCCATCAACTTGAGGAAATCTCTTCGAGAAGCGCTACCATCTTCGTTTAGTGAACTTGGTAGTTCAGCAAACTCTCGGTCGGCATTTTTTACAAACTCCGGATCGTTGCTAAGTTGCTCGAGCCCTTTCCAGTAGGTTTTTTTATTTTCCTTCATTTTATTTCTAGGAATGAATTTTCAAAAGGATAAGGAATTAATAGTGGCACTTAGCACACTCTAGACCACCGATGTCTTTCACTTTCAGTGCATCTTTAGAAGTAGAGTGAAGTTGAACCAATTTATCGTAATACACATTGCCTTCGGTGGCAATCTCCGTTTGTCTGTGGCAATCAATACACCAACCCATAGTCAAGGTGCTGTGCTGTCCTACCACTTCCATTTCTTGAATCGGACCGTGACAGGTTTGACACTCTACCCCACCTACAGCCACGTGCTGGGCATGGTTGAAGTAAGCCAGATCTGGAAGGTTGTGAACCCGCACCCACTCGATCGGTTGGTTGTTATCCACTGCATTGTAAATTTTTTGAATCTCGGGAGAGATTCCCTCCTTACCTCCAACATTTTGAATGTGGGTATGGCAGTTCATACAAATATTTGCAGATGGAATGTTGGCTGACTTACCTATCTCAACGCCAGTATGACAATACTGACAAGCGATCTCGTACTGGCCTGCGTGAAGGGCATGGGAAAAAGCGATGGGTTGTGCAGGAGCATATCCCTGCTGAATACCTACGGAATATAAACCATCAATTGCTGTTTTGGCTACAAAAGCAATTACTAAAGCTGTCACTATAATAATGACTGCATCACTTTTAAAAATCTTGGAGTAATCGGTCTTCTGAGATACAAATTCCTTATCTTCTTCAGGCATCTCCTGCTTTTGAATGTATTTGGTCAAGACCGTAACAATCAAGCCTAAAACAATCAAAATGAGAAGTAGAATAAATACCAGTACGCCGATGATGATACTTAGGTATTCGTTGGGGATTCCTCCACCTGCAGTAGCACTTGCAGCATCAGTAGGAGCTGATCCGTCCGCTGGAGCTGCGGCAGTAGCATCGGCTTTGTCTCCGTATTCGATGTAAGCTAATACACCATCCAGTTCAGCATCACTCAAAAAAGTGTAAGAAGGCATTATTGAGTTGTTGTACTCCTTGTACAAAGCAACCGCATAGGCATCTCCCGAAGCAATTACTGCTTGTGAGTTTTTAATCCAAGTTTTAACCCACTTCGCATTGTTTCTGTCGGTCGCACCTCTCAATGCAGGACCTATGTACTTTTGGTCAAGCTTGTGACAAGTCTTACAATTGGCATTAAAAACGGTTTTTCCAGCTGCAATTGCCTCATCGGTATTTGCAACTGCTGGGTCAGCTGCGTAGGCTGAAACTCCTACTAAAATGAAAAACAGCATTGCCAGTGATTGGAAACTCCATCGAATCCCTACTAACGCGCGTTTGGATAACATATTATTGCAATTATAAAGTTTTAAACGGTTCTCAGTAACTCCTGCAAAGGTAGTACGGAGGCTTAATTTTTCAAACAAGAATATAGGATTCTGGAATAGAAAGAAGATTCTAAAAACATGAAACTACTTTGCTGTATTTCAGGGTATTACATGCTGATTTAAGGATGGTTTTTATTTAGAATCATTATAAATAGTATATTTTATTTGGTACAACTACTATCCCTATCAGTTTTTGGAATTTATCCCCTCCAAAGACTTTCTATGGAGGGAAAGATCCACTCGCTAATTCCGGAATAAATAGGGATGAAAACTCTCCACTCACATTTGTAGAAGCGAAGATTATCCGTAAATTCGCATTCCAATTACTGGTCGCGTGGCCGAGTGGCTAGGCAGAGGTCTGCAAAACCTCGTACAGCGGTTCGAATCCGCTCGCGACCTCTTCAAAAAGCATCTCCTAACCGAGGTGCTTTTTTCGTTTGATACCAGTTTCACTTCCGTGAAAATATTAAAGGAGATCTTGAACAAGGCCTTTATTCGGAAAAACTCCAGGAGTACGCACAAAAAAAACGCCAGCACTGCTGGCGTTTTTATAGCTAGTTAAACTGGGGGTAAGCTTACTTCTTACCTTCCATTTTTTCTTTCAATTCAGCTAGCGCATCGATGTCACCAAAGGTTGACTTGTCAGCCTGTGCAGGAATCTCGGCAGTTTCCTCTTTCTTCTTAGCAGGAGCAGCAGCAACCTTCTTAGGAGCTTTTGCTTCTTCTCTGAACATTGCCGTGTGAGAAAGCACAATTCGCTTGTCGTCCTTGGAAAACTCGGTTACTTTGAAATCAACTGATTCTCCAACATCTACTTGAGAACCGTCTTCTTTCTCCACATTTTTCACTGTTGCAAAGCCCTCAAGTCCGTAAGGAAGTTCAAGAACCGCACCCTTATCATTTTTAGAGTTTACGATGCACTTGTGTACAGATCCAATTGGGAACAAGGTTTCAAAGGTGTCCCATGGATTTTCTTCCAACTGCTTGTGACCCAAAGCCAATCTTCTGTTGTCTACATCCAATTCCAATACCGCTACATCTAGCTCATCACCTACTTTAACAAATTCAGAAGGATGCTTGATTTTCTTGGTCCAAGAAAGGTCTGATACGTGTACTAGACCATCGATACCCTCTTCCAATTCAAGGAAAAGACCAAAGTTAGTCAGGTTACGAACCACACCTTTATGCTTGGTGCCAACTGCATACTTCGCAGACATGTCACCTTTAGTCCAAGGATCTTTGGTAAGCTGCTTGATGCCCAAAGACATCTTTCTATCGTCCTTATCTAGAGTCAATACCACAGCTTCAATTTCCACGCCTACCTTCACAAAATCAGCAGGGTTTCTTAGGTGCTGAGACCAGCTCATTTCAGATACGTGGATCAAACCTTCTACTCCAGGAGCCAATTCTAAGAATGCGCCGTAGTCTGCTACGTTCACAATCTTACCTTTTACTCTTGAACCAACTTCTAGCGTTGAAGCCAAAGAATCCCAAGGATGAGCGCTCAATTGCTTCATGCCCAAAGAAATTCTTCGCTTCTCGTCATCAAAGTCAAGAACCACAATCTGAACCTTCTGGTCAAGCTGCAATACTTCTTCTGGATGGTTGATACGACCCCAAGAAATATCGGTAATGTGAAGTAGACCATCTACACCTCCCAAATCGATGAATACACCGAAGTTGGTCATGTTCTTGATCACCCCTTCCAATACCTGACCTTTTTCGAGGTTGTTTAGGATCTCTGCTTTTTGCTTCTCCAGATCTTTTTCAATCAAGACCTTATGCGAAACAACTACGTTATCGTTGGTGTGGTTGATTTTTACCACCTTCACTTCCATTTTCTTACCTACATAGATATCGAAATCTCGGATAGGCTTCACGTCAATCTGAGAACCAGGCAAGAAGGCTTCAACACCGTAGATGTCTACAATCAAACCACCCTTAGTTCTACGCTTCACTAGACCTTCGATTACACTATCGTTCTCCAAGGCAGACTCAATATCAAGCCATGCACGGACGATTTTGGCCTTCTTACGGGACAAAATCAACTGACCCAAAGCATTTTCTTGCTCTTCGATGAATACATCTACCTCGTCGCCAACTTTGATGCTAGCAAGGTCACGGAATTCTGAAAGTGGTACAAGACCATCAGACTTGAACCCGATATTAATGATTACATCCTTGTCGTTTATTCCTACTACCACTCCTTTAATCACTTCTTTTTCAGTGATCTCACCCAAAGTGCCTGAATACATGGCTTCCATTTGAGCTTTTTGCTCTTTGGTATATCCTTCACCAAAACCTTTGGTACTGAAGCTATCCCAATCAAATTCTTTTGTACTAGACATAAAATACGACTCTAATTGACCAACTTCCCTAGAGTCCTGAGGAAGCAGTTTTTTTGGTTAATACTGAACGTTTGAAACTTCCGAAACGCTCCATTCACTCGAATGGACTGCAAAGGTAAGGGATTTCTTGAAATGAAAATAAAACCGAAAGAAAATTAGCACGTATGTACCAAAGCTTTAAGCTTGGTATTTTGCCGGATTCGCCCTAAAATTGAATTCAAAAAATAAGCCCCGATACGAAATCGTGGCTTGCAAGCAAAGAGTGAAAGATTTTTTACGAACTCAAATCTACTAAAGAATTTTCAATGTTCAAGTCCTTCCAATGGATCTACACCATCTATTCAGCGCTACTTTTTTTTGTACTCATGATGTTGCTGGGCCTATTTGTGCTTATCCCATTGCTTATTCACCCCCGAGGAGATAAAATTTCCTTTGTATTTATCCGCCTTTGGGTAGGAACTTGGTCATTTTTATCAGGAATTCGGTTCGAAGTACATGGGAAGGAGCACATCGACCTCAACCAATCCTACATTTATATCTTTAACCATCGTTCCAACCTGGATGCCCCGCTGCTACCCATGGTGATTCCTCATTATGTTCGAGCGATTGGAAAAAAGGAACTTTCTAAAATCCCTGTTTTTAGTACGGTGGTTAGCAAACTGGCCATATGGGTGGACCGAAGCAATCCAGTTTCCAGACATAAGAGCTTGGAGAAACTGGTGGTCCTCCTCAATCAAGGCATCTCGGTGGTCGTATCACCTGAAGGCACCCGGAACAATACGGACCAAACACTCCTCCCCTTCCAAAAAGGAGCGTTTCGACTGGCGATTGAAACCCAAACTCCCATTATGGAAATGGCTGTAATCGGTGCAGATAAGCTTATGAAAAGAGGATCGCTCCTGCTCAAACCAGGAAAAATCAGCGTTTACTTTTCCAAGCCCCTCATTCCTCCTACTACCTCATCTACTAACGAGGTGGATGCCTTTGCTGAAAAATGCAGAAATAGACTAGAAGCGATGATTCTTACCCATGAGTAGTGGGAATCTCGTCTTCCTCTGAAAATACCTCCCGAGTTAGGTCCTCAAACAGGACGTAAAGCACCAAAAAAGTAAGCGGTAGCGTCACCACTAAACCGATTCCAGCCAGCAAAATTCCCGCTGCATTGAGTACAATAAAAATTAGAACCAAGACCAAAAACTGCCACCAATTACGTGTGATGAGTTTCCTGCTCCATTCCATGGCTGACCAGGGATCCATCCCTCCAAAAATACCCATTTGAATCGCAAACAAGTAGCCAACGCCAAGGTATATCCCTGGCAGAATCAATGCGACCAATCCCAAGGCAATTAACACCTGGCTGAGCAAGGAAATGATTACCGAAGGAATCCAAAAGCGAAAGCCTGCAAAAAAATCAGGGTAAACAACTGACTCCCCACGACTCATCTTATTGGCAACTAGGTAAAACCCCGCATAAAAAGGTGGGGCTAGCAAGGTACTGTAAATAATCATGTACTCCTGAGCATAGATCACGACCATGCCTTGAATGGAAAGAATAAGAAGCATGTACATGGAAAAGAAAAACGGATGCATCCCATAAAGCTCCCAAGCCTTTACAAAAGCAGCCTTAATATCTATCGCTACAGGTACCGTAAGCAGGCGGTCTACTTTCATTTATTTACTAAAAGCCTCCAAAATATCGTGCTTGGTAATGATATGAATTTTGTCCGCTGTGTCTCGAACTAAAACTGCTTTTTCCTTTTCTACCATGGAAGAAAGTACGTCTAGGGTGGAATCCAAAGCCACAAACTTCATGGACCCTTCCATCACCTCTGCTACCGTAGCATCTTTCAACAGCGGATTATCGATGATCTTCGAAAGAAGCTTGTTGTCTGTTAAACTACCAACCACCTCTTCCCCATCCAAAACAGGAATCTGAGAAATACTTTTTCCATTCATCAACCCAATGGCCTCTTTCACAGTATCGGATTTATTCACTGAAAGAAGCTGGTACGTTCCACTTCGCTGCGCAATAATATCCCGAGCTGTAGCATAGGTTTTGTCTTCCAAAAACCCATGATTACGCATCCATTCGTCATTGTACACCTTGCCCAAATAGCGGGTTCCGTGATCAGGAAGAATGATTACCATCCTATCTCCTTCCTTCAAGTGCTCCTTGGCATACTCCAAGGCTCCATGCACTGCAGATCCACAAGACCAACCAACAAAAAGCCCTTCCTCTCGCGCCAAACGCCGAGTCATTACCGCAGCATCCTTGTCAGTTACCTTGATAAAGTGATCAATCAAGGAAAAGTCCACATTCTTTGGCAAAATGTCTTCTCCAATTCCTTCAGTGAGGTAAGGATAGATCTCCTTTTCGTCAAAAATCCCGGTTTCCTTGTATTTTTTAAACACCGAGCCATAGGTGTCTAGACCTACCGTCACAATGTTTGAATTTTGCTCCTTCAAATACTTAGCTGTACCACACATGGAGCCACCAGTACCTACCCCCGCAGCATAGTGGGTAATTTTGCCTTCGGTATCTTTCCAGATTTCTGGTCCAGTGGTCTCGTAATGCGCTTGGGCATTGGAGAGGTTGTCGTACTGGTTGGGGTAGAATGAATTCGGGATCTCCTTATTTAATCTGCGTGCCACGGAATAATACGAACGGGGATCTTCTGGACTCACATTGGTAGGACATACAACTACTTCAGCACCTACAGCGCGAAGGATATCAATCTTTTCTTTAGATTGCTTATCAGCCATCGTAAAAATACACTTGTAGCCCTTGGAAATAGCAGCCAATGCCAAACCCATGCCTGTATTTCCAGAAGTTCCTTCAATCAAGGTTCCTCCTGGCTTAAGCAACCCCGCCTTTTCCGCATCCTCCACCATCTTAATCGCCATACGATCTTTCATCGAATTGCCAGGATTAAAGTATTCCACCTTGACCAAGACCTCTCCTTTAATGCCTAGGGAAAGTTTGTTCAGGCGGATCATCGGTGTATTCCCGATTGTATCGATAATGGAGTTGTAAATCATGGAGAGGTTATATTTGGATACCTCAAAAATAAATGAAATTCTTGGGTCCTGCCTATTCAAAACTAGGAACTGAAAAAAAAATCATCTCTAACCTCCACACCTGTATTCCAAAGCACTGGTAATAAGATCCTTTCACAGCGAGTCAAACTTACAACTCCTTGAATTCCAGACGCTTTAAAATATCCAAAGTCACATGGGTAAGAATAGCAGCAAGAAAGCCTAAACCCAGCACTGCAGCCCCAAGGCCGAAAACAAACTTTCCAGTAACTCCAAAAAGTAGCCCGGAGAAAAATAAGGTAGGCACTATTCCAAAAACAACGATCCCTCCAATCATCAAGGGCTTGATCAGTATTCGATCCCATCCCTCATCCAAACCAACTTGAGGAATCAGATTCACACCAAGACCAATTACATAGGCGAAAATAAGCCCTAGTGGGAAAAGTAAGATCAACCAAAAATTATAATCCCCGATCAGCACGGAAGGAACAATCAGGAGTAGCCCAAAAATCAGCGTTTGCAAGAGATCTAACTTGATCATATTCCAAAGTTTTGATGACCAGCTTGCAGGAATTAAAATAAACCAGGGTTTCTTCAAGTCCCCAATATTGGCCCTTCCAATGCCTGCCATGAAATAAAAGAATATCAAAAAGAGAAGGTAAAAGTAGAGCACTTGATGCGAAAACCAGTCAAAGTGGCCTAAACCCGCAAGAACAATCCCCAACACCGCCATCCCACTCGTATACAGCCCAATCAGGGGATGGAGATCCTGCCTACTGCTCTGCACATAATTTCGCCAATAAAGGGCCTTGGCTCCCAACCCGAATTCAGGGAGTGCTAATTGCTTTTTGGAATTTAGACTGTAGGCATCCTCAGTCACCTCTTTCGTTCCTTTTGCCTTCTCCAGACGGTCTTCATTATTCTGGGTAGCTTCCAACACATCTTCATAGTAATGTCCAGAATACTGAATCACCAACTTCACTACTGCATAATAGGTAATCCCATACAGGAGCAAATAGGTGGAAGATAAAATCCAATTCCCCTCTAAAAAGTAGGACATCATCCCCCTACTCCAGCCCACCACTGGAAACAAATTAAACCAAGGGGAGGTGATCCAGGCAAACATTCCCTCCCAAAACACAGGCGCCATAAATCCAGGAATCAAAATCAGCGAACTGAGCAGCACCCCTAGTACCAAAACACCCACTCGCAACTGCTCCAAAATCCCAAAGCGGGTATGTAGCGTGTAAATCAAAAACCGAAGTGGAAAAATAAGAAAGAAGTAAAGCGTAAAACCTAGGAGCAAAAACATCGCCCCAACAAAGTCTACACTAAATTCATTAGCTAGCTGACCACCACTGTAAACCAAAAAAAACAAAGATCCACCCAATGCAGGTAAAATGGAGCGCGCCATGTAATATATCAAGATATTTTCGGGCTTAACCGGTGCAGGAAATAGCAGATTCACATCTGCCATCTTAAAAAAAGTAATGTTGTTTTTAGTCGCCCGGTACAGCTGAAAAATAAAAAAAATCAATGCCACCAACGTCAACCCACCGATTATGTTCTGCCGGGTGACATCTACCTCACCTGCAGCATCCATATTCACTTGAGATGTTACCTGCTCACTCCCCGCAATGCCCTTGGAATACATAAATACGAAATAGCCCACGGCAATTCCATAGGGAATCAAGCGAAGTGGGTTTCGGAAAATTAGAAGAAGGTTATTGACGAAAATCAAAAAATCCTTTTTCAGGAGTAAGCGAAACTCATTCATCTTTGGTCAGCTCTAAAAATAAATCTTCTAAACTAAGTCCGGATCCAGTTTCTGCTTGCAACCTCAAGTTTGCAATAGTGTCATTGCCAATAATTTGGCCATCCTTCATGATCAAGATACGGTCCGCAATCGACTCAATTCCCTCAATCAAATGGGTAGAAACGAGGATGGTTTTCCCCTGCTCCTTCAAGGTTTTGAACAAGTTTTTGGTGTTTTTGATCGCTTTGGGATCCAAGCCAATCATCGGCTCATCAAAAAATAGGAGCTGCGGGTCGGGAAGCAAAGCACAGCAAATCGAAACCTTCTGCCGCATCCCTTTGGATAGGTCTCTTCCCAATTTTTTCTGCTTATCGTCAAGCTCATACAATTCCAACAATTCCAAAGCCTTGGGCTTCCAATCCTTCACCCCATAGGCTTGTGCGATAAACTGCATGTGCTCCCAGATGGTCAATAAATCGTAGACATAGGGCGTCTCAGGGATGTAGCTGAATAAACGCTTGGCCTCCACAGAAAGGTGATCGTGTCCCCCAATCATGATCTCTCCAGCTGTTTTGCGGATCAAACCAACAATACACTTCATGGTGGTGCTTTTTCCGGCCCCATTGGGTCCAAGCAAACCTACCACTTCGCCACCCGCAAGATCAAAGCTGATGTCATGAACAGCCGCTTGCTTGTTATATACTTTTGTGAGTTGCGTGACCGTTAACATATCCCTAGTTTTTGCATGGCTGTGTAGACCTTATCATTTATTCAATCTAAAAAATGGAGATTTATAGATTTTAAATCCTTCCCGTAAAAGTTTAGTAGAGCACGAGCTTATCCTAATTTTTCCTTATCCCTTAGCACCTGCAAGCAGGTACAGAACCGCCATCCGAACAGCTACCCCATTTTCGACTTGGTCTAGGATAATGGAGTGTGCAGAGTCTGCTGCATCTGAACTCAATTCCACACCCCTATTGATGGGACCTGGGTGCATGACTACAATCTCCTTTTTGAGGCTATCCAGCATCTTTTTGTTGATGCCATAGTACAAAGAGTACTCGCGAAGGCTTGGAAAATACTTGATCTGCTGACGTTCCAGTTGGATACGTAGCACGTTGGCCACATCGCACCAGGCCAAGATCTTGTGCAGGTCCAACTCCACCTTCACCCCAAGGCTTTCAATGTACTTCGGAATGAGCGTTACCGGCCCGCATACCCGAACTTCTGCGCCTAGCTTTTGAAGGCAGAAAATATTCGAAAGTGCCACCCGAGAGTGGAGTATATCGCCGATGATTGCTATTTTTTTACCTGTCAAGTCTCCCAATTTTTCCTGCATGGAAAAAGCATCCAAAAGCGCTTGGGTAGGATGCTCGTGCGTGCCATCCCCTGCATTGATTACATTGGCAGGGACATTTTTGGAAAGGAAATGAGGGGCTCCAGGGCTGGCGTGACGCATCACCACCATATCCACCTTCATGGCCAATATGTTATTCACTGTATCTACGAGGGTTTCCCCTTTTTTCACCGAACTATTGGAGGAAGAAAAATTGACTACATCTGCACTCAGACGCTTCTCTGCTAGTTCAAACGAGAGTCGGGTTCGCGTGGAGTTTTCAAAGAAAATATTGGCAATGGTAATGTCACGTAGCGAAGGAACTTTCTTGATCGGCCGATTGATGACCTCCTTGAAATTGGTGGCCGTCTCCAGCACAAGCCGGATATCCGCTTCGCTAAGTTCTTTGATGCCTAATAGGTGCCTGGTGCTGAGTTGCGACATAGTTAGCTCGTTACTTTCTCTGTAATCCAAATGGCATCTGCAGGATTTCCCTGAGCCACCCACTCTACCACTACATATTGACTGTCCAAAGTATTGACTGTGACCCCATAATAATCTGGTAAAATCGGGTAATCTCGGGTGAGTCTTCGATCCACCAATACCATTAATTCCACTTTTTGAGGTCTTCCAAAGGCAATCATGGCATCCATGGCTGCGCGAACAGATCTGCCCTTGTACAATACATCGTCAATGAGTACTACTTTTTTTCCCTCTACCAAGAAATCGATTTTTGTCTCGTTGGCTTTCAGTGGGAAGTCTCTTCTTCGGAAGTCGTCGCGATGGAAGGTGGCATCAAGGTAGCCCGAAGGAACTGTTATCCCTGAAATTTCTTGGAGTAGTGCCACAATTTTATCCAGAAGCAAGGTGCCTCTCGGCTGTAATCCCAAAAAAACGGTGTTTTCGAAATCGTCGTGATTTTCGATAAGTTGGTAGCAGAACCGCTTCAGTGTGATGTCAATCTGCTGCTGATCGAGGACTAGCCGTTTTTGCATGGATTAAATTTGCGGTAAATATAGAAAATAAACTAGTTTAAGTCTTCATTTGGCTCATACAAATCCCCGTTCAAAAGTAATTTTTGGATAAAAAATACTTCTCGAACCTCCTCTTTTTGCTGTTCATTCGTAAAGCGAATTTTTTGCAGTCCTGATAACACATAGTAGGGGCCATACCAATGCAGCAATCGTAGCGATCCCAAATCAGTGTACTGTATCTTTCCCTTCGTTTCATCGAGCTCCAAGGGTATCGTTTTATTTTCAAGCAGTCGCTCCCCCTTTTTGAAGTAGTTGAGCTTGATCTGATCATTGATGAGGTAAAGATGAAATACATCCTCCCCTTGCGCAGAAAACTCCGCAAAGGGTTCCGGATACGTTGTGTTGACATCCTCGTATCGGGCGGAATTATCCCAAATGACCTGCCCTGTTTTGGCTACTTGTATGAAATGGGCTGATCGATAGGTGTATTCAGTCACCAAGGTATAGGTTTGAACAGGCCCACTTAAGGAATTGTAAGGGTCCATGTAGAAAGGAATATAACCCATGCGACTCGCTCGATCGTAGCGGTAGCGCTGGGAGGGTAAAGATGGGGCTACAGTCCCAGAGCCACGAGAGCTAGAAACTGAAAATTGATCGAAATAGACCACATAACTATCCTCGAATTCCTTGATATCACGGATGGCATAGCTATTCCGTATGGAAGGCGTTTTCCCTTTTTCAAGTTGTTCCAAGAGGATTTCTTCTGGTTTTACGCGCTGCTTTTCGGGCAGATACTTGTAAAAATTGGGAAAATCTGCCAGGGTATACAGCCCAATATTTTGCTCGCCAAACTCATTTATCTGTGCCAAATACATCCCCTTATAGGAGTTTCGCACCTCTTTGCCGTAAGCTCCAATAAGCGTTTGCTCATACCCTGAACCAGCAAGGAGCAGTCCGTCAAGTGGTTCATCATCTGGGTTCCCAAAAGGATCTAGCTTGAGCTCGCGTAAAAGTGTTCCCTGCAAGTCAAAAGTTAGGATAATTGTTTCTTGGCTTTTGAAAGGTCCTCTCCGACGAATGACTACCTCCAAAGCGGCTAGCTCGGGAAGCTTTAGGATCTGGACCACATGGGTTTCATTGCCATAAATTCCCTGCACAGTTTGAACAGTTTTCTCTTCCAAAGAAAAAATCTGAACCACCGGACGAGCGTCTGCGCTGCCCATAAAAATTGCCTTCTTATCTAGCACTAGAAACTCCACGAGGTCCATAGGGAGCAAATTATCAGCTGCATATTCTAGACCTATATGGGTGTTTAGATCTAGGTGCAGCACATATTTGTCTGCCGCAGCATCATCCCCCTTGGCAAATAATACATACAATTGATCTTCATCTATATCATAGCCAATCATGTCAAAACCTTCCTTAATCTTGACTTCCTTGATGGTATCAGATTGCAGCAGGTCGGTCATGAGAAAATATTCAAATACAAGATCTGCATTTAGCTTTCTCGACTGGAAAGTGCGAAAAGCCACCAGTCCTGAAGGGGTCCGCATCAATTCAAATACCGGTTCAAACGATTCTGCTGGAGTCTCCATCCGCTCTTTGAACTGCAATTGAGCGGCTACCGGTAAGGCAAGGAGCCCCAGAAATAAGACGAGTAGAAACCTGTTCATAAACTTAGGGTATGGATCAACTGATACGCGGCTTCGCTGAGGGAATGTACAGATAGGCGGGAATGTTTGAGTAGGGAAATTTCAGCTAAGCTGGGTTCGGCCTGCAGGCGACTCAGAGTTACAGGAGTGGATAAGGGCTGAATCGCTTTGAGTTTCACAGCCACCCATGCTTCATCCTGGGGATCTGGAAAGGCTTCTCGGCTCACTTTCGCAAGGCCTACAAGCGCTTTTTCGGCACCAGAATGGTACAGCAACACGAGGTCTCCGACCTGCATCAGTTTTAAAAAATTTCTAGCCTGATAATTCCGCACCTCATCCCAGGTATCCTCTCCTTTGCTTACCAAATCGTTCCAAGAATAGGTGCTGGGCTCAGTTTTTACGATCCAATACTGCATGCTTCTTTCTTTCCCTGTTAAATCCCCCCTTGATTCAAGGAAAGTTAGTTCTAAGGCGTTTAAATTGAAACTATATTTGTTAACATTTGTGTTGAAAACCCGCTAAAAATAAAAATTTTGGATCACAAGGCTATCTTAAACCGACTCAAGCTGTGTATTCAGCTCCTGGAACTTCACGATGAAAATCCCTTCAAAATCAGGAGTTACCAAGGAGGATTAAATGCCTTGGAGCGTCTAGAAGGAGATTTTATGGAGCTGAGCGAGCAAGAACTTGCACAGGTCCCTGGGATTGGAAAAAGTATCCTTGAGGCGATTCGATCTCTTAAAAGCAGCGGGAGCTTTTCAACGCTCGACGCATTACTTGAGCAGACCCCGACAGGAGTTTTGGAGATCCTGCAAGTGAAAGGCCTGGGTCCTAAAAAAGTTCAGGTAGTCTGGAAGGAGCTCGGCATCACCTCCACCCACGAATTGATGGAGGCCTGCCAAAGTGGAAAGGTAGCCCAAACGAAGGGTTTTGGGGAGAAAACACAAGAAACCATCATCCAAAATTTACTTTTCAAGGCATCCACCTCTGGAAAATGGTTGTATGCCGATATCGAAGAGACCATTCTTGCGCTAGCAGCGCAACTGCAGCAACAGCTTTCTAAATCCCAAGTGCGTGTAGTGGGCGACTTTGCACGAAGGATGGAAATCCTTACAGAAGGAGAATTTTTGATTGCTACAGGGGACCTGGCCGCTATCAAAACTAGCTTGAGTCAAGTTGAGGGAATCGTATGGGATAAGCCAAGCTCTGGTCCCATGACTTGGAGAGGAAAGCTAGCAGATCCAGAACTTCAGCTGGTTTGTCACTTCTGTAATGAGGCAGAGTTGGTTTGTAAGGAATTGCTATTTGTGGCTTCCAAAGACCACCTCGGTACTTATGTCAACGAGCAGAAAACGGTAGGGGAACTGATTCGGAAATCAAAATTTGAAAGCGAAGCGGAATTTTTTCAACTAAATGAAATGCAGTTTATCCCTCGAGAAATGCGTGAAGGCATGGGAGAAGTAGAGCTGGCCAAAGCAGGCACGCTCCCTACACTACTCGAGAACAGCGACCTCAAAGGCATCCTACACAATCACTCCACCTACAGCGATGGCAAACATACGCTTCGGCAGATGGCCGAGTACTGCAAGGGCTTGGGATACGACTACCTGGGCATCTCGGATCACAGCCGCACTGCGAGCTATGCGGGAGGCTTGGAGATTGAAAAAGTAGCCAAGCAGCAGGCAGAAATCGATGCGCTCAATCAAGAATTGGCACCTTTCCGCATCTTCAAAGGCATCGAATCGGACATCCTTCCCGACGGGAATTTGGACTACCCCGCTGAAGTCTTGCGGAGCTTTGATTTTATTGTTTCTTCCGTGCA
>CAMDEU010000025.1 GCA_945897085.1 Spirosoma fluviale
CCTCAGGTATGGAGAACCAACATCGCAGTAGATCAGCAGTTGCCTGCAGGAATCATCGCTACGGGTGAATTCATCTACAACCAGGACGTGAACGGGGTTGCTTATTACAATGCTAACTTGCCTGTTGCTTCTTCCCAATTCGCAGGAAATGACATTCGTCAAAGATGGACTGCGGGTACCTTCCCTAACCGTATCAATGGCAAGATTCCAAATGCAGTAACTTTGTCTAACCAGGCTGTTGGATACTCATGGGTAGCTTCTTTCTCTTTGGAAAGACCATTTACAAATGGACTATTCTTGAAAGCTGCGTATAGCTACGGAGAGTCTAAAAACACCGTAGATGCAGGTTCCATTGCTTCAGGCTCTTGGTTCAATAACCCGATCACTTCAGATCCTAACAACCCAGCAGTTGGCTATTCTTCGAACTTCATGGGCCACAGAGCATTTGTTACTGCATCTTACTCTAAGGACTTCTTCAAGTTTGGTAATACTTCTTTCTCTATCTTCTGGGAAGGCAGAACAATCGGTAACGCGAGTTACGTGGTTGGTGGCGACTTGAACAATGACGGTGGTACTTCCAACGACTTGATCTACATCCCTGCTACGAAAGCAGAAATGAATTTCCAAGCCTTTACGGCAAGTGGTAAGACCTTCACTGCTGCAGAGCAAGCAGATGCATGGGAAGCTTACATCCTTCAGGATAAGTACTTGAGCGCCAACAGAGGCGGATATGCACAAAGAGGTGCCGTGATCATGCCAATGTTATACCGTGCTGACCTTTCTTTTGCGCAGCAGTTGTTTACCAACATCGGAGGCAAGAGAAATACCTTGGAATTCCGTGTGGATATTTTGAACGTAGGTAACTTGCTTGATTCGGACTACGGTGTGGGCAAGACCTTCAACTCTACTCAGCCGATAGTTGTACCTTCTGTTGCTCAGGGTGGTGTTGCTAGTGCAGACGGCAGACCTCAGTACAGAATGAGAAACTTTGGTACAAGCTTGGTTTCTGAAACGTACAGAGCTACCGCTGGTGTTGCTGACGTTTGGAGAATGCAGTTTGGCTTGAGATATATCTTCAACTAAGCTTCAATCTTGATTCTTTGAAAGCGCCCCGAACTTCGGGGCGCTTTTTTTTTGCAGATTGCCTAGAGCTAGAAAAAAGAGGTGGCTCCAGTACGTTTTGTTGGAGAGGGCGTTTGGATCGCTTTCTAGTCGTCTTTTTAGGTTTAACTATCAAAAACCCCTTTTATTTTCCATTGATGGCGAAGATTTGCCTTCCTTATCTTTTCTTAGAAAAGAGTAAATCCTGTGGTATATTTGTATTTAGGCCCTTTCTTACCTTTTATTACTAGTAGTTGATAAATGTTATATTTTAAGCAATTTGTGCATTCCAAAAACAGCGAGTGGGTCGTTTTTATCCACGGTGCAGGAGGGAGCTCTGCGGTATGGCATAAGCAAATTAGAGTTTTAAAACAAGAGTTTAACCTTTTGCTCATTGACCTGCGTGGACATGGGAAGTCTATTGATTTACCCCAAGCCATTTGGAACGATGAATATACATTCGAGGCAGTCACCGAAGATATCTTGGAGGTATTGGGTCATCTCAAGCTTCCTCCAGCCCATTTAATGGGAGTCTCCTTGGGGACTATTTTGGCCAGACAGCTAGCAGAAATGCAGCCTCATCGAGTCAAATCGCTAATTATGGCTGGGGCTATTTCTCGCTTGACTACCCAAAGTCAGGTGTTGATGGTTTTAGGAAATATCTTCAAGAGATTTATTCCGTATATGTGGTTGTATCGGCTTTTTGCCTTTGTGATCATGCCTAGAAAGCAGCACGCGGAGTCACGCAACCTTTTTATCCAAGAAGCTCAAAAGCTCTGTCAAAAGGAGTTTATTCGATGGTTTAAATTGACCAAAGACATCAACCCTTTGTTGAAATACTTCAAAGAAAAGGATTTGGGTATTCCTACCTTGTATGTGATGGGTGATCAAGACGTGATGTTTTTGGAGCCGGTCAAAAAGATTGTTCGTGCGCACAAGCATGCGATCTTACGTATTTTGGACCACTGCGGCCATGTCGTCAACGTGGAAAAACCAGATGAATTCAACCAGCTCTCTATTGCTTTTATAAAAAACCAACTGTAACTACTCTTTTTCAAGATGAAAAAACAAACTAAACTCTTTCTAGTTTTTGGCATTATTTTGTTGCTCGCAGCAGCCTATTTTTATCCAAGACTTGGGACCCAATCCGAGGGTTCCGCACCTCCTTCTTCAGGAGCCAATGGCGGTGGAAATGGGGAACCTTTGGCAGTGAATGTCATTCAGCTAAAAAAGGAAACACTCAATAATCAATTGCAGGTATCTGGGACCATTTTACCGAATGAATCGGTAGATATCAAACCGGAGATCAACGGTTTGGTAACCAAAGTGAATTTTAAAGAAGGCCAATACGTGACGAAGGGAACCCCTTTGCTGTATCTCAACGATAACGAACTTCAAGCACAGTACCAACGCTTACAATACACGCAAAAATTAGTTCAGACACAGGAGTCTAGACAAAAGCAGCTCTTAGCTCGGGAGGCAATCAGTCAAGAAGAATACGATATTGTACTAAATCAGTACAACACCGCACTTGCTGACATCAGACTCGTCCAGGCTCAGTTGGAAAAGACAGTGATCCGGGCGCCTTTCAATGGACTCTTGGGTCTTCGGCAAGTTTCCGAAGGCGCAGTAATCAATGCTGCTAACATCATCGTAAGGATCGTAAATATTGATCCAATTAAATTGGAGTTTTCTATTCCAGAACGCTATGCTGGCCTAGTGACTGTGGGCTCTTCCATCTACTTCAGTAGTGAATCTTCCACCGAAGAAGTGGAAGGAAAAGTGTATGCCTTTGAGCCCCAGATCGACGCAGCCACCCGAACCCTCAAATTAAGAGCACAAAGCCCCAATAAAAGCAGCAAATACCTGCCGGGTATGTTTGTGAAGATTCGATTTGTATTGGATGTAAAAGAAGATGCACTATTGGTTCCGGCGGAATCTGTAATTCCTGAATTGTCTGGCTACAAGGTGTTTGTAGTGGGGGCTGATGGAAAAGCAGAACAACGGATGATTGAAATCGGTACCCGTACAGATACGCAAGTTCAAGTAATCTCTGGATTGAAAGAGGGAGATTTGGTGCTCACTACCGGTGTGATGCAAGTAAGACAGGGCATGCCTGTCAAGCCTACAACCATTAACTAAGCGATCTCATGGCTAGTCTTTCAAGTATAAGTATCAAAAGGCCTGTTTTGGCCATTGTGATGTCGTTGGTGATTTTGCTCTTTGGTGGAATAGGGATTTCGCTTTTAGGGGTACGGGAATATCCCACCATTGATTCACCTGTTATCAGTGTGAGTACTTCCTATGTAGGAGCCAACTCAGATGTAATTCTGGCCCAAATCACGGAACCTCTCGAAGAACAAATTAATGGTATTCAAGGAATCAAATCCTTGACTTCGACCAGTTCTGATGGGCGAAGCAATATTACAGTAGAGTTTGAAGTAGACGCAGACCTTGAGGCTGCAGCAAACGATGTGCGAGACAAGGTTTCAGGTGCGCAGCGCAATTTGCCGCCTGATGCTGATCCTCCTGTGGTATCGAAATCAGACGCCGATGCGCAGTATATTATTGGAATCAATTTGAAAAGTGATCAGCGCGATTTGCTTGAGCTTTCGGAAATTGCGGATAATGTATTTAAAGAGCGCCTTCAGACCATTCCTGGCGTAAGTAGGGTTCAGATCTGGGGCGAAAAAGAATATGCCATTCGACTGCGAATGGACCCCCTCAAAATGGCCTCCTATGGAATCACACCTATGGATGTATTGAGTAAAATTCAGACTGAAAATGTGGAGTTACCCTCAGGAAGAATTGAAGGGCAATCCATTGAATTGTCCATTCGTACCAAAAGTAGGCTAAGTTCTCCTCAGGAATTCAATGAGCTAATCATCAAGGAAAGTGAAACTAATTTGGTACGCTTCCAAGATATTGGAACAGCGGAACTTTCTCCTTTGAATGAGAAAACATTGTTGCGTCATAATTTAGAGCCTTCTGTAGGCGTGGTTTTGGTCCCCTTACCAAACGCGAATAACATTGAAATTTCGAATGAATTTTATAAAAGATTAGCCTTTATAAAAAAGGACTTGCCTGCAGATGTTGGAGTTGAGGTGGCCTATGACCTTACTCAATACATTCGCCAATCTATTTCCGAGGTAGAAGAGACCATCATTACTGCATTTATACTGGTGGTATCGATTATTTTTCTCTTTTTGCGGGATTGGCGCACCACCTTTATTCCGGTAGTGACGATTCCTATTTCGCTCATCGGCGTGTTTTTTATCATGTATTTGATGGATTTTTCCATCAATGTCCTTACCCTTCTCGGAATTGTACTTTCCATTGGCTTGGTGGTAGATGATGCCATCGTGGTTTTAGAAAATATTTATACCAGAATTGAAAAGGGAGAAAAGCCAATGGAGGCTGCCGCCAAAGGCTCGGAAGAAATATTTTTTGCAGTAATTGCGACCACAGTTGCCCTAGCGGCAGTATTCCTACCCGTAATTTTCCTTACAGGCACCACGGGAAGGTTATTTCGAGAATTTGGAATTGTTGTTGCCGGCTCGGTAATCATTTCTGCATTTGTTGCGCTTACGATGACCCCCATGCTTAGCGCAAAAATGCTGAAGCACCGCAGCAAGCAAAATGCATTTTATCGATTTACAGAACCCTTCTTTGTTCAATTGAATCTTTTCTATGGACGGATGCTGACTCAATTCATGAAGGTGAAATGGATTTCTTTTCCCATCATCGGCGTCATGGGTCTTGGGATTTATTGGCTGTTTTCTAATTTACAATCGGAGCTGGTGCCAATCGAAGACCGATCTGAGTTAACCATCAGGCTGACTGGACCAGAAGGGGCTACTTTTTCCTTTATGGATCAAGTGATTTCTGACCTAAATTCTCAGCTTACGAAAGATTTGCCAGAATCCGAGCTTAAAGGACTGATGAGCATGACCTCCCCATCATTTTATGCAGGATCCAATACCAATTCAGGCTTTTTAAGGGTCTACTTAACTAATTCTGACCAACGTGCTAGGTCTCAACAACAAATTTTCTCTCAAGTGAATGGGTCGCTTTCCGGAATTACTGCAGTACGCGCCTTTGCCCAGCAATCTGCATCTATTGGAGACCGACGTGGAGGACTTCCAGTTCAGTACGTGATTCAGGCCCCAACTTTGGAAAAATTAAAAGCAGTCATCCCGAAATTTATGGAGAAGGCTGCGCAAAACCCTGCATTTATCTTTACCGATATCAACCTCAAGTTCACCAAGCCGGAATTGGAAGTTGAGATTGACCGGGAGCGAGCACGGAATATGGGCGTTTCTGTTCAGGAAATAGCGCGTACCCTTCAGCTATCCTACTCGGGACAGCGTTTTGCCTACTTTATCAAAGGAGGCAAGCAATACCAGGTAGTAGGTGAAATGCAACTTCAGGACCGAAACGAACCGGTGAATTTGCGCATGCTCTATGTTCGAGGAGATAATGGGCAACTGGTTCAATTGGATAACTTGGTGCGTGTAGTAGAGAAAAGTACACCTCCCCAACTGTATCGGTTCAATCGATTTGTGAGTGCGACCGTTTCAGCCAACTTAGCGGATGGGGTGACCATCGGTGCAGGCTTGGATGAGATGGACAAAATTGCTGCTGAGGTCCTAGATGAATCGTACGCAACCGATGTTTCTGGCCCCTCCAAGGAATTTAGGGAGAGCTCCAACAGCTTGTTGTTTGCCTTTATTTTTGCCTTAGTCTTGATCTACTTGGTGCTTTCTGCTCAGTTTGAAAGTTTTGCTGATCCATTGACCATCATGTTTACAGTGCCATTGGCCATTTTTGGTGCCCTGGCAACGCTCTGGATATTTGATTTTACACTCAACATTTTTAGCCAGATTGGAATCATCATGCTAATAGGCTTGGTGACTAAAAACGGCATTTTGATTGTTGAATTTGCCAATCAACGCAAAGAAGAAGGAAAGAATATAGATGAAGCGATTTTTGGAGCTGCAATATCTCGCCTCCGACCCATTCTAATGACCAGTATGTCTACCATACTAGGTATTTTGCCCATCGCCTTGGCTTTGGGAGCTGGGGCAGAAAGCAGGGTGCCAATGGGAGCTGCAGTGATTGGAGGTCTTGCCTTTTCTACGGTATTGACACTCTTCGTTATTCCAGGGGTGTACACCTATCTAACTTCCAAAAAAGGCGTTTTAGCAAAAACAGTATGAAAATAGGAACACTTTTACTTGCATTCCTGCTACCGATCCTACCGGTATGGGCTCAAGTACAGGAACCGCTAGATCTTGAAAAAGCGCTGCAACTAGGGTTGGAGAATAACCTCCAAGTGAAAATTGGCGTCGAAAACCGGAATCTGCGAGAGCTTGATAAAAAAATAGCTGCAGGAAGTTTATTCATGCCTTCCTTAAATGCCAACTACCTGCGCACTTTTGCTACAGAAGATGTGACCCAGACTTTTGTCAGTGATCCTAAAAACCCTAGACAAATTGATGCCGCCAAATCCAAAAACAAAGCGTACAGCTTTGTGGGGATTTATGGATTTAGACCGGAGTCCTTGCTGACCATGCGCCGACTTGGAGTGCTGGAAGAAATTAGTGACTTGGACGCAAAGGTGATTGTAGAGAATACGGTAGCCGGAATTTCTACTGCTTATTTCCGCTTGATTTTGGAATTGCAGCGCTTAAAAGTGCTACAGCAAACCTTGTTCTTGAGTAAGGCGAGATTGGATATCTCCCAGGCACAGTATGAATTGGGCGGAGCTGGGAAAAGAGATTATTTAGCGGCCCAAGTAGATTACAATGGGGATTCCAGCTTATTGATAACCCAGTACCAAGTCATTCAAAATGCGCGAGTCAACCTGAATGAATTGCTTGCAGCGGATCCAGATACTGATTTTCTGATTCAGGACAGTACCATTACTATTGGGGATCGATTGGCTCTTGAGGAGCTTTACGAAACTGCCTTTTTAGAGAATAAGCTCTTATTGGTCAATCAACGAAATAACAACGAAGCCTTTCTTCGGATTAAAGAACTCCAAGCCTCAAGGCTACCGGGAATAAATGTGAATTCAAGTTTTAACAATTCGGTCTTTAATTCCGATGCGGGCTTCCTCATTCAAAACGAAAGGCAAGGAATCAACTATGGAGGCTCAATCACTTTCAATTTGTTTAGTGGGCTCACGCTCAATCGCCGGATACAAAGTGCTAAGGTAAATCAGCGAATTCAGGACTATTCCTTGGAGCAGTATGAAATTCAATTGAAGTCAGATCTTCAGCGTGCCTACAATACCTATGAGAATAATCTAGGATTACTTTCCATAGAACAGACGAACTATGAGGTTGCAAAAGAGAACTCAGAAATTGCATTGGAAAGATTTCGTTTAGGCATTGCCTCCTATCTTGAATTTAGAGATGCTCAAGTCAACCTCCTCTCTGCAGAAAATAGACTAATCACCTCTATCTTTCAGATCAAACAACAAGAGATTGAGCTGCTGCGCTTGTCAGGAAAGATTTTTTTCACCAGCAGCCTGGAGGCCTTTGAGGTCCCTGCGAATTAAATGAAAAGGAGGTTTCGGCCTTCTTTTTTTTGGGTAAGAAAAAAGCACAGAATATAATTTGGCACAGGCTTTGCCAAATACATCCAAACTAGCAGCACTGCTGTTCAGAAATGGAAAAAAAGAAAGCGATACTACTTGCTACAGCAGCAGTTTTTTTAACGGGAATAGCTGTTGGCTACCTCAATGATTGGTTTATTAGGCCCTCAAAACAAGAATTTATTCTCGATAAAGAAGGGATAATATCCCGCGGAAGCTTGCGGGTTGCCGTGGACAATAATTCTAGTAGCTTTTATATCTATCGAGGAAGAAGAATGGGCTATGAATATGAACTCCTCCTAGATCTAGGCAAAGAACTCGGTGTTGAAATCGAATTTGTGGTGGCTTCTGGTTTCGATGAGGCCTTCGGCAAATTGGAGGAGGGTAGGGTAGATTTGATTGCTATGAATGTGCAGCAAAATGAGGAGAGGGAAAGCTTTGTAACCTTTACCGAATCGCTTGGCACGATGAGTACGGTGCTTGTGGGAAGAGAAAAGCTGACTTCTTGGGATAGTCTTGGTTCAGATACGGTTTACGTTCGTAAAGGTGCGGTATACAAGAGTCAGCTTGAGCTGTTAAAAGATTCGCTACATCTTGATTTTAGTATCCTTGAGGTTCAAGACCACGAAGAAATTTTGCTTGATCGCGTATATGACCAGGAAGTACGTTGGACCGTTGCAGAAAAGAATGTAGCGCAAACCAACGCGACCTATTACGATGAACTTCAGCTTGGGCTAGAGGTATCCAAAGAGGAGCCGGTTACCTGGGCCATGCGAAGCAGTTCCCCAGAATTGCTTCAAGCAGTGAACAATTGGTTGGTTGAAAAAAAGGAGGTTTTTATTCCACGCACCCATGCGAGGTATTTTTTGGATTCCAAAAACCAATATGCGCGCTCCACAAGCACCTTTTCTTCACTTGGAGGGGATCGCATTTCTGTTTACGATGAAATCATTCAAGAGAATGCGCAAACTTTAGGGTGGGATTGGCGTCTTCTGGCAGCTTTGGTGTATAAGGAGTCGAGATTTGATACCACGGCGCTTTCCTATGCAGGAGCACAGGGATTGTTGCAATTGATGCCTGTAACTGTTGAACGATTTGGGGTAACTAATCCCAATGATCCAGAAGAGTCCTTAAAAGGAGGCGTGAAATACCTACAGTACTTGGATAAATTTTGGATGGAACGAGTTCCTGAAACCAATGAGCGAATTAAGTTTATTTTAGCCTCCTACACCATCGGCCAAGGACATGTTGAAGATGCCTGGAGATTGACCTTGAAGTACAGGAAAAATACCCAAAGCTGGCAGGAGGTTTCCAATTTTTTGAGTTTAAAAAGTGATCCAAAATACTACCGAGATGCTGTAGTAAAAAGCGGCTATGCCAAAGGGCATATCGCAGTGAAGTATGTCCGTGATGTACTTGCTTTATTTCAATCCTATAAGGCCTTGGTTGACCCTTGATGCTTTAATGCAGTTCAAAAAGTCCTTCTATTTCAACTGGGATATTATCTGGTAAGGAACCCATTCCCACGGCAGAGCGCACACCTATACCCATTTCTTTCCCCCATACCGAAGCAAATAGCTCGCTGCAACCATTCATTACATAGGGATGTCTTTCAAATGAGGACACACAGTTGACCATGCCCAACACCTTGATCACCCGTTTTACCTTATCCAAAGAGCCAAGGGATGCCTTAATCGTTGCCAACATGGCTAGCCCGACCTGTCTTGCAGCAAGTTTGCCCTGTTCAATATCCAGATCTTCTCCGATTCTACCAATAATCAAGCTGCCATCTTGTTTGACAGTTCCATGCCCAGAGAGGTAAAGAAAATTACCTACCACCAAGCTAGGTGTGTATACGCCCAATGGTGTTGGTGCAGGTGGGAGGATCAAGCCAAGCTGCTCGAAATTTTGTTCAGGACTAGTCATAAAGGATTGCTGTTGAAATAGGGATTAAATTAATAATGGAAATGGTTCTGGGTACACTAAAATATGAATTTTCGGAGGGGATTCAACACCCTTTTTGGACTTAGAGAATCAGATCCAGCAGTAGTACACTACCTAAACCTGCCACTGCCACTATCGTCTCCATTAGCGTCCAAGAGCGCAGGGTGTCTTTGATGCTGAGGTTGAAGTATTCTTTATACATCCAAAAGCCCCCATCATTGAAGTGTGAAAACACCAAACTTCCCGCCCCAATGGAAAGAACCAACAAATTGGGATCTACGTTGAGCGTCGGTACTAGTGGAGCGATAATGCCAGCCGTTGTCAAGCCGGCCACAGTAGCGGAGCCTACAGCAACACGGATCACAGCAGTAATCAACCAGGCCAAAATTAGGGGGTGCATGTCCCAAGATTGTATCCCCTCGGCTAGCGCCATGCTTACCCCTGAATCTGTAAAAATCTGTTTCAATGCACCAGCACCCGCTACAATCAGCAGAATCATAGAAATATCTTTAGTAGCGACCGTATAGATGTCCATCAATTGAGTCATGGATCGCTTTCTCCGAAGTCCTAGAGAATAGGTGGCAAAGCCTACCGAAACCAACATTACGACACTTGGGTTGGCAACGAAGTTGAGAAGTGGACGCAATGGATCTTCCTCAGAGACCGATAACGATAGCAGGGTAGTGATTACCAGGAGAACCACAGGCAGTAACGCCGTTAGAACGCTAGTGCCAATGCCTGGAAGTTCAGCTTCTGGCTTGGGATCTGCCTGAAATGTTTTTAACGGCAGTGAGGGGATTTTTTTAAGAAAAGGGGCGAGCAATGGCCCTGCAAGAATGATCGTTGGAATGGCAACAATACCTCCATAAAGGAGAGTGAGACCCATGTTGGCTCCAAATTGACCTACCAAAGCAGCTGGGGAGGGGTGTGGAGGAAGAAATCCATGGGTGACCGATAAGGCTGCTAGCAGGGGCATACCCACATACACCGCAGGCAGTTTGTATTGGTGGGAAAGGGTAAAGGCCAGCGGCACAAGCAATACAAATCCTACATTGTAAAATAATGGAATGCCTACTACGAGGCCGGTTAAAGCCATGGCCCAGGTGATGTATTTTTCACCAAAGACCCCCATCAAGAATCCTGCAATCCGCTGTGCTGCTCCACTTTCAGCAACTAATTTGCCCAGCATGGCTCCAGTGACAATAACAATCACTAGATCCCCCAAAAGTGCTCCCATCCCTTTTTGTATAGCACTCGCTACCTGGTCGGCAGGGAGACCCAACAAAAATCCAGCAGCAATCGCCGCAATTAAAAAAGAGAGGAAGGGATTCAGCTTCGCCCACACAATCAGTAAGACCAAAAGGGCAATGGAAAGAAATACAAAGAGTATGGTCATGGGTTTATCTGGTTCGCGGTCTTAGAAAGTTAGGGAAATCTTCGAAAATCCATTGACAAGCAATTCAAAATGTTAAGAGGGGGCCCGATCGATCTTCCGTTCCTCTCATTAGTGGTGTTTTTAGGAGTGATGGGAAGGACTGTTGCTTCTCTAAAACTTCCGATGGTCCATTCAATTCCAGAGAGATCTGCCCATTTGACCCTTCTTCTGGCCCAAGGAAAATCTCCTTCGACACCTTGGAGAGGAACTCCAGGTGCAGCTTGCCCCCTATTCACTAGTCTGAGATCCTCTACTTGGTCAATCAGGAGGCTATCGGCAGCGATGCGAAGCTCAAGTTCCTCCTGTCCCAAAACCGGATCCACCGTAACTTTAAAATGACTGTTGAGCTGATATAAAATTGTCGTTCCATCCACATCCTGAAAATTGGCATCGTGGTTGGCCCCGGGCTCCTCTACAAATTTGAGGTTCAGATTACCTCCTGCCGGTGTAGGACCCAGTACTTGAAGTCCACGAAATCCACCATTCGCGAGGTCTTCAAATGGGAAGGTTCCTGAAGCAGGTGTCAGGAGGCCGGGAAGTCCAAAATAGCTCAGTTGCCGCAGCCTTTGCCAGCTTCCTGCTTGGTAGCTGAAAGTGCCTAGGCTTGAGGTATTGAGCAGAAGGTCATGACCTTGAAAGTCCAAACTTCCCTCAACCATCGTCAGGCTCCGGTAGATGCTAAGGTCGCAATTCAGGGTTACCTTCCCCGCAGGCTTCTGGAGGATTAGGGTACCTAGCAGCAATGTCTTAGTTCGTAGAGATTGGTCTTCGCCTCCACTTAGTGTAAGCTGGGTGGGGGCAAGCTGGAAGCTGCCTTGCCCTAGTTCATGAAGATTTCCCTGAAGGACTAGGTGAGTTGGGAGCAAAAGATCTGCATCTCCGTCCACCACCAGGTGCCTTACTTGAGTGGGCTTGGTAGATGTAGGGAAGCTACTCGAAAGAAATTTTATGGGGCCCTGGCTACTCCTAAAAACCAGGGTTCCTTCTAGGCTGAAGTTGGCCGCTTCAATTTTGGAATCCTGCCCCTCCAAGAGCAGTGTGGCATCCCGTTGTAGGTCAACCAATAAAGCTGGGGTGGACCCTGCACGGTGGATCAGTTGAGCATTGCATTCAGACCGGAAGGTTGCTCCAGCCTCCACCGTAAAAGTTCCAAATGGCCCAGATCCATTGTTGCTAAGTTCCGTATTGAAGGACAGTGTGAAGCAAGGTAAAGCGCTGATGGAAGCGTCATTTTTTTGGTATAGGCTGCCCGATCGAATACGAAAGGAAAGCGCTTTGAATGGGGCTAAGAGGGTTAGTTCCTGACCCGAGTCTGGGTCAAAGATCACTCCAAAGCGGCTTTGGGTGGTTTGCGCGCTCCAGCTCGCTTTTTCCAAGATCACTCGGCTTTGCCCTTTGAAGGTCAAGGTGCTGCTGGGGGAATTTCCAATCCAGTTTTGGCTATTCCAAGCTCCCCGTGGAATGCCAGGAGCATTACCTGAAAAGGCTGCCAAAACCCCATGTATATCTAAATTAAATCCATTTAGGTTTAATTTTTGACCTGCGCCGGTTCCTGCAAAGAGGAAGAGATTTTTGACAGATTCTGGCGCTAGGAGCCTCACCGTATGTGCTCGGTCTACATAGACATCTTGTGAAGCTCCAGGGGTTTGGATGGCAACGTTCCAGCTGCTGCCATTCCAAACCTCCCAAGTTAAAGTTTGGTTAAAATCTCCCGAGGTTCGGGTTTTATAGGCACCGATTTCTTGACTAAAACAGGGTTTAAGAAAGGTAAGTAGGGATACAACTGCTAGGAATAACCTGTATATTGTACCCTGAAAATGGACCCTTGACTGTGCAGGGTGACTGTAAAAAATATCCATTGGAAAGTAGTTTAAAAAGTAGATCAAGTTAAAAAATGATGGCTAAATACAAACTAGGATTCCTGCTAATTCTTTTGACCTTCGCAGGGTTAAGTCCTGCAAAAGCGCAGTTTTGGGAAGTAAGCTTGCTTACTGCGGATCCTGGAACGGAGCTGTACTCTTCCTTTGGCCACAGTGCCATCCGCATGCGGGAAATCGGGCCGGAAGGTAGAGACTTGGTGTTTAACTTTGGCACCTTTGACTTTGATACCCCTAATTTTTATGGAAAGTTTGCCACTGGCAAGCTCAACTACATGCTCAGTGTAGTACCATACGATCGCTTTATTGTTGAATACGATTACTACAAGAGAGGGTTACGGGAGCAGGTTTTGGATTTGAATCAAGAGCAAAAAGATTTTCTGTTGCAGCATTTGGACGCACAATACGATCCGGCAAGACGGTTTTACAAATACGATTTTTTCTACAACAACTGTGCAACGAAAATCCGTGATGCTTTTGAGATCGCGATGGGAGAGCAGTTGGTGTGGAGCGATTCCATTGCTGAGGAGAAGACATTTCGAAACTTGATTGATGAATTTGTACTGCCACTCCCTTGGGCAGATTTTGGGATTGACCTTGCTCTGGGAGCAGTGATTGATCGTCCGGCAACGGAATTAGAAAAGCAGTTTTTGCCCACCTACATGGAGCAGGCATTTGCGAATGCGACTATCTTCGAAAATGGGGTGTCGCGGCCATTAGTGAAACAAAGCCGAGTGCTTTTGGAATACCCGAAAGAAGTTGCCCAGCAGTCTATTCTCAATCCGACAGTAGTCTTCTGGCTTTTGGCTATAGTATTTGCGGCATTGACGCTGTATGGATTCAAGAAAGGCAAGCTGATGAAAGGGCTGGATATCGCCTTTTTTGGGGTGCTCGGAATTCTTGGAATAGTGGTCACTTTCCTTTGGTTTTTTACCGATCATTCCGCGACGCTTTGGAACTGGAATATCCTTTGGGCTTTCCCTGGGCACTTGGTTTTGGTTTGGGGGCTAGTCGCCCGTCCGAATGCTGCCTGGATCTCCTCCTACCTTCTTTTTGTGCTAGGAGCAACAGTAGTGGTTTTGTTGCTTTGGATGTTTGGTGTGCAATCCTTTTATCCTGCATTGGTGCCTATTTTATTGCTCCTATTGCTACGTGCTAACTTTCTATTTTACAATCGTAAAAAAGAGGATTAAGCACGCTCCGACTAATTTGGAAGAGAACTAAACCTTTTTACCCGAAAAGGGTGTTGGTACTACGTTATGGAATTCAAACTTACCTCAGACTATCTCCCCACAGGAGATCAGCCCCAAGCTATCAAGCAGTTGGTGGCGGGCCTTCAAGCCGGAGATGCAGCGCAGGTGTTGCTCGGGGTGACGGGATCAGGTAAGACCTTTACCATTGCGAATGTTATTCACCAAACGCAACGGCCAACGCTTGTCCTAAGTCATAACAAGACCTTGGCTGCCCAGCTTTATGGGGAGTTCAAACAGTTTTTTCCCGACAATGCGGTCGAATATTTCATTTCCTACTACGACTACTACCAGCCTGAGGCTTTTATTCCAAGTTCGGGTACCTACATAGAAAAGGACCTTAGCATCAACGAGGAAATTGAAAAACTTCGGCTTAGCGCCACCTCTTCCCTGCTTTCCGGAAGGAGAGACGTGATTGTGGTTGCCTCGGTGTCCTGTATTTACGGCATAGGAAATCCTGAAGAATTCAGCAAGAATATCTTGCGCTTGCAGGAAGGTGACCGCATTCCTCGAAATCAATTGCTCTTCAAATTGGTCGACATCTTGTATAGCCGCACGCAGCAGGAGCTTACCCGGGGTACCTTTCGGGTCAAAGGAGATACGGTAGACGTGTATGTCGCCTATGCGGACTTTGGCTACCGGATTATTTTCTGGGGAGATGAAATCGAAGCTATCCAACGCATTGACCCGGAAACTGGCAAGAAGTTTTCTGACGAAAAAATCATTTCTATTTTCCCTGCCAACTTATTCGTCACTGGTAAGGATACCATTGACACGGCCATTCATGAGATTCAAGATGATTTGGTTGCTCAGCTCGCTTTTTTTGAGCGGGATGGGAAATATCTGGAAGCAAAGCGCCTGCAAGAGCGAACTGAATTTGACCTGGAGATGATCCGAGAGCTGGGCTACTGCTCTGGGGTAGAAAATTACTCCCGCTATTTTGATCGGCGAAAGCCCGGCACAAGGCCTTTCTGCTTGTTGGATTATTTCCCCATAGACTACCTGTTGGTCATCGACGAGAGCCACGTCACGCTACCTCAAGTGCGGGCTATGTGGGGAGGTGACCGTGCCCGAAAAGTAAATTTAGTGGACTATGGCTTCCGTCTTCCTTCAGCCATGGATAACCGCCCGCTGAAGTTTGAAGAGTTTGAGCAGCTCAGCAACCAAATCGTCTACGTATCCGCTACTCCTGCAGACTACGAATTGACCATGACAGAAGGGATAGTGGTAGAGCAGATCATCCGTCCTACGGGGCTTTTGGATCCTACTATAGAGGTGAGGTCAAGTTTAAACCAGCTGGATGATTTGTTGGAAGAGATCGATCAAACCATCAAGCAAGATGCTCGGGTATTGGTGACTACCTTGACGAAGCGCATGGCAGAAGAGCTTCAAAAGTATTTGGAGCGTGCGGGGGTGAAGTCGCGGTACATTCACTCGGAAGTAAAAACCTTGGATCGGGTGGAAATTCTTCGAGAGCTTCGACTTGGAGTTTTTGATGTATTGGTGGGGGTCAATCTTCTTCGGGAGGGTCTTGATTTGCCAGAAGTGGCCTTGGTCGCTATTCTGGATGCCGATAAGGAGGGGTTTTTGAGGAATGAGCGCTCCCTGGTACAGACCATTGGTCGGGCGGCTCGAAACTCCGAAGGGAGGGTGATCATGTATGCAGACCAGATCACGAAGTCCATGGATGCTGCAATTGACGAAACGAAACGAAGGCGAGCGCTTCAGATTGCCTACAATCTCGAGCACGACATTACCCCTACGACCATCACCAAGTCGAGGGAGAAGATCATGGGGCAAACGAAGGTCGCGGATTCCAAGAAAAATCCAAAAATGTATGCTGAGCCTATGCCGGGAGAGGCTTCCTTGGTGGCAGATCCTGTGGTGCAGTACTTAAGCAAGGAAAAGTTGGAGAAACTTATCCAGCAAACGCAAAAGGGAATGGAAAAAGCAGCTAAAGAATTGAACTTCATGGAGGCTGCGCAGTTGAGAGATGAGTGGATGGCTCAAAAGAAAAGATTGGAAGAATTGAACCGAGGGATTTAAACTACTCGACCCAACCATCATGACCCTTCAGGAAGTAAAGGAATTGGCCGTAAAGGGCGAAGGACTCCAAATCGAATTCAAAAAAAAGGCAGCCTATCCCGAAAAAATCGTGCGAGAAGTAATTGCTTTGGCCAATACCCAGGGAGGAAACTTGTTGATTGGAGTGGACGATGACGGAACTGTCAGTGGACAGCGCTTCATTGAAGAGGAAATTTTTGTGATGGATAAAGCCATCCGAACGCTAATTTTTCCTCCCTTGCAGGTGGAGGTAGCCACCGTAAAATTATCAGAGAAAAAAGGAGTAGCGGTCTTTCAAATTCCCCATAGCCCAGATAGGCCCCATTATTTGTGGGTTGAGGAAAAGAAGGTTTCCTACATCCGTGTTCAAGATCGAACCGTTCAGGCTAGCCGAGAGGTCTGGGAGCTGCTTCGAAAAAGTAGAGTTCCTCGAGATACTGTCTTTACCTACGGGAAAAAGGAAGAGGTTTTGATGAAATTTCTAGAGGAGAGGGGTCGAATTACACTTAAAGAGTTTTCCAAGGCGGCGGGTATTCCCTTTTACATGGCTTCAAAAACCCTTGTTCGCCTTGCTGCTGCCAATGTATTGCAGTTGTATCCTCAGGAATCCGAGGATTATTTTACGTTAAAGGACTAGGAAGCGCGATGCCGGTGCGTTGGGTAAACCCAAGATTTCCTTGGAGGCCTCCAGTATGGATTAGAAGTACGCGGGAGCCTGGTTTGAAGTACTTTTTCTGCAGTAAATCCCAACAGGCGAAAGCCATTTTCCCCGTGTAGATGGGGTCTAGTGGGATGCTGAATGATTCCCAAAACCAATGGATAAATTCAATTAATTCGGAGGTCCATTTGGCATATCCTCCGTGGTGGTACTGCGTCCATATGGAAAGACTTCCTTGGGATTGAATTTGGTGAGTATGCAGTAACTGCTTCATTTCCTGCTGGATGCCCTCCCCTTTTAATGCTGAGATTCCGAGCAGTTCCTGCTGGGGGAGGATTGAATTAGCCAATCCAGCAAAGGTGCCTCCTGTACCAATGGAAGTGGCGAGGTGGCTAAAATTGAATTGGTTACTACTCAAGATTTCAGTGGTGCCTTGTATGGCGAGGGCATTGGTTCCCCCCTCAGGGATTAGGTAAAATTCACCCAATTCTTGCCGGAGTTGTTCTAAAAATTTGGGATTGGTTTTATCTCGGTAACTTTCTCTAGAAATGCCTTTTAGTACCATACCAACTGCCTTTGCATGGCCCAAGGTCGGGTTTTTGCTATCTGAAAGTTCCCCTCGAATGATTCCAATAGAATTTAGGCCGACTATTTTTGCAGCAGTGGCAGTAACGTAAATATGATTGGAATAAGCTCCACCAAAAGTCAGTACTTGTTGGTGCTTTTGCTTGAGTGCTTCGTCTAGGTTGTATTTAAGTTTAAAGAATTTATTCCCTGAAACTTTTGGGTGAACTTGATCCAAGCGCATTACTTCCATTTCTACTTCCATTTGATCGAGTAGTGGGTGCTGGAGTAGGGTGCTAGGGATGTGTTGAGGGAGAAGCATTCAAAGTATTTTGACAAAGTTACGCGACATCCTCCTATTTTTGCATTATGAGTGAACAGCACCTGGAAGAAGACCTGGAAGAAGATGAGTTAGCCTTGTATGAGCACCATCACATTTTGGTGGATAAAGGACAGTCTTCCGTTCGAATAGATAAGTTTTTAACAGAAAAGATTGCGAATTCTACCCGCAATAGGGTGCAACAGACAATCGATTCGGGAGGGGTTCAGGTTAATGGGCATTCGGTGAAGTCCAATTATCGGATTAAAGCCATGGATGATATTCGGGTGCTCCTAGAGAAGCCTCCTCGAGATACGGAAGTCTTATCGGAAAATATCGCTTTGGACATTGTCTATGAGGATACAGGTCTATTGGTTGTCAATAAGCCTCCAGGAATGGTCGTTCATCCGGCTCATGGCAACTGGTCAGGAACTTTAGTGAATGGATTGGTCTATCATTTTGAGCATTTGCCTGAAATGAAAGGAAATGTAGGTAGGCCAGGCTTGGTCCATCGGATTGACAAGGATACGTCAGGTCTGTTGGTGATTGCCAAAACAGAAGAGACCATGGCACCTTTGGCGGCTCAATTTTTTTACCATACCATTCAACGAACGTACTTAGCCTTAGTTTGGGGTGAGCCAGAGGCGGATGAGGGCACCATTGTAGGGCATGTTGGGCGCAGTGCTAAAGACCGAAAGGTAATGGATGTTTTTCCAGATGGGAGTCAAGGTAAACATGCAATTACGCATTGGAAAGTTATGAAAAGGCTTCGTTATGTATCCTTGATTCAGTGCACTCTAGAAACGGGGAGAACGCATCAGATCCGTGCACACTTTAAATTTTTGGGGCACCCCTTATTCAATGACGCGATGTATGGTGGTGATAAAATCCGTAAGGGAACTCAATTCGCAAAGTACAAAAGCTTTATAAGTAATTGCTTTGACGCCATGCCAAGGCAGGCACTACATGCGAAGAGCCTGGGATTTGTGCACCCCATTACCAAACAAAACCTCTATTTTGAAGCTCCTCTGCCTGAAGATTTTTCAATGGTCCTACAGAAATGGGAGCAGTATGTGCAGGTAGACTGATCGGATTTTTTTGTAAAAAGCGAAAATCAAGTAATCAAAAACACAGTTTTTTAACAAACAGACTGATTTTTTATGCCAATTCCTCAATTTTAATTGGTCAAACAAGTAAAAAATTTGCAAGTTGATATATTTCAATCGATTTCCTTAAAAATAATGTAAATTTTTAGAAGATTTGTTGAAATATGTGTAATAAAATAGACTCATTTTGTACCTTTGTCTTGTTGTAATAGTAGTAGTACAACAGATTTGTAAGGCAAAAAATAATTGACAAAAGAAGCAGTCAATTAAGGAAAGGAAAACAAAAATAAATCTTTCGTGTTTGTTTCCATGAAGGTTCAACTCCTTCTCTTACAACAGGTTATTTTGGGTTTATTGTTAATTGACTAAAACCATGAATTATTTTCATGGTTTTTTTATTTGCCTAAATTGAACCAAGCGGGGTCATTTTTTGAGCTTCTTAAAGTTTGATCTCACATAAATTTCCAAAACGACAATTTTTCTATTTTAACCACCCTGTAAAATTACCAAAATGATAACAAAAATCCTTAAAAAATAAATAAACAATAAAAAAATAAACTATTAATTAAATATATTTTAATTAAACAACCTTTTTTATACATTTGCTCTTGTCAGCATTAAGGTTGACTGAAAAAGCAGCTATACGCGTTAAATCCACCTTGTAGGGTGTTGAAATTGGCAGACAAGCCCTCCTGTCTCGGGGGTGGGGATGCCGGTCATAAAGATCGGAACGGAATAAAGCATGTTTCAAAAGTTCATGCCTAACTGCCACGTGGGGGTTCGAATCCTTCTCCTACAGCATTAAAAAAGCAGCCAATTGGCTGCTTTTTTGTTTAAGTGATATTTTGGGATTTACTAGAATTACCTTTTTAAAGCTTTTAAGTAGGTTTCTAAGTAAAAAAGGGGGCTTCTATAGAAGCCCCCTTTTTAGTGAATCAATACTTGACGAAAATTAGCTATTCATGCTAATCAAGAATTCTGCATTGTCTCGTGTACCTTTCATTCGGTTAAGCAAGAATTCCATAGACTCTTGGGAGGTCATGTCACTCATCAACTTGCGAAGTATCCAGACACGCTGCATTTCTTCCTTATCCATCAACAGATCCTCTCTACGAGTTCCAGAGCTGAGTACATCAATAGCAGGATAAATTCTTCTGTTGGAAAGCTTACGGTCCAAAGCCAACTCCATGTTGCCCGTACCTTTGAATTCTTCAAAGATAACTTCGTCCATTTTAGAACCAGTTTCTACTAGGGCAGTTGCAATGATGGTCAGGGAACCACCATTCTCTACATTTCTTGCTGCACCAAAGAAGCGCTTAGGTTTGTGTAGTGCATTGGCATCCACCCCACCGGAGAGTATTTTACCTGAGCTAGGAACTACGGTATTGTGTGCTCTAGCCAAACGTGTAATGGAGTCCAGTAAGATGACCACATCGTGACCTACCTCTACCATTCGTTTTGCTTTTTCAAGTACGATGTTGGCTACTTTCACATGGCGTTCGGCCTGCTCATCAAAGGTAGACGAGATAACTTCTGCATTTACAGATCTAGCCATGTCGGTTACTTCTTCTGGTCGCTCATCAATCAATAGGATCATGAGGTGTACCTCTGGATGGTTTTGCGTAATCGCGTTTGCAATTTGCTGCAAGAGCACCGTCTTACCTGTTTTCGGTTGGGCGACAATCATTCCTCGCTGACCTTTTCCAATAGGGGCAAATAAGTCTAGGATACGGGTAGAATAGCCATCCGCCTTAGTAGATAGGTTTAACCGTTCCTCTGGAAAAAGAGGTGTTAAGTATTCAAATGGGACCCGATCTCTGATTTCGTCTGTGGTTTTTCCATTTACCGTCGCAATTTTCAGGAGGGCAAAATATTTTTCTCCTTCCTTTGGAGGTCGAATAGAACCCTTTATATGGTCACCTGTCTTCAAGCCAAAGTGTTTGATCTGACTTGGAGAAACGTAGATATCATCGGGAGAGGCGAGGTAATTGTAGTCTAAGGAGCGCAAGAAGGCGTAGCCATCTTGGACGATTTCCAACACTCCCTCGTTTTCAATTACGCCATCAAATTCTCTTGGATTGATGAATGGTTTTTTGCGGACATTGCCTGTTATGGTTTCTGCCGCAGGAATATACGCGTCCTCTGGGGAGTTGAAATTTTTGCGTCTCGGAAGTTCCGCCTCCACGCGGTAGTAATTTACTTCTTCCTGGTTAGGCTGCTCTGAAGCTACTTCTAGCCCTCCTTCTTGTGTGGTTACTTGGGATAGCTCCTCTTCAATAGCACGCTTACGCGGTTTAAATAATTTAGGTTCATCGGAAGAATCACCTTGGGGAGCTCTTTTCTCAGGTCTAGGGGTAAATTCTTTGGCAAGCTTTACAAATGGTTTTGGCGCTCTTTCCTCTCTTGGAGCTGCTTGATTTTCTTCAGCTGCAGCATCGGGACTAACGGCTGGAATTTCAGTGACGTTTTGTCTTTTGAATTTGGGTTTGAATTCTGTGGGTTCTTCGGGACTGGTGCTGGGAATTGAGGCAAAAACTTCGGGTTGTTCTTCCACTATCGGAGCGGTTTCTACCACCGATGGTTTTTTCTTAGGGAGTGCTTGTTCCGGTATGATGGCTTGTTGGTCAAGAATCGCATACACCAGTTCATCTTTTTTCAAAGTTTTGGAATTTTTCACTCCAAGTTCCTCAGCAATCTCCTTCAATTCAGATAAAAGTCTGATTCTGAGTTCTTCTATGTTGTACATAAAGAGGGGATGAAATAATTAGGATCGGTAAAATGTGGTTTTGGGACCGTGAATAATTTTCTATGCTAAAAAGGTCTGCAGGAAAAGTTCAAGCCAAAGTGGGCCGAATGCTTTATTCACGTATTGGGTACAATATTACTTGTTGAAGTTGGATTAAACAAATTTTTCTTTTACTCTGACGTCAACGTATTTGTGGGATTCAGCCGATTAGCTGTCGGATGATGGAAAGTGATTTGAGTGGATGGGGAAGAGCAAGGTGTTGCGCATGAAATCCCACTAAGTGATCGAGAAGTTTTCTGCGAAGAGGAAGAGACAAATTCGATGAAGGGTGGTACGTATTGTCAAGTAGATCTTTCAGGTAAGGAAGTACAAGGGTGATTTCTTCTGGATCAAAGGGATGGTGCATGCTTTCCGCCAAAAATCCTTCCGCTAGCTCTGGGGCAAAGCCTAAATGCCGTGCATTTTCAAGTAGGAAGACGAGTGGGAAATGGGACAAATTGGTTTCTAGGCTATCCAAAGTAGCGATACTTTCAACCAAAAAGTCAAAGAGGTCTTCGTTTTGGTATCCCTCCAAAACGCTTCTACTGATTACCTCTGTACTAAATAGTGCCAAACTTGTTCGGGCCATTTCAAAGGGAATAAGCCGCTGGGGATGCTTGATTTTTGCTTCAGAGATTCGCTGCAATCCAGAATTTTCCTTGTCATAAACTACCAGATCGAGTAGCGTAAGAGGTTGGTAGAGTGCGATTTTACTCCCTTTACCCAAGCTCCTCACTCCATTGACTAGGTATGCTTTTAGGCCGAGTTCTCGGGTAAAAATGCGTACAATGATGCTGCTATCCTTGTATTTGATATGGCTAAGTACGATCCCTGCCGTTTTTTTAAGCATATCCTTTTTGCTTAAATAGTCTCTTCATGGAAGCACTTTCTGCAACGGGCTTCGTAACTGTCTTTTTCACCAAGAACCACTTTTTCTTTGGCTGCGGAGAGACGATACGAGAAGGCTGCCAAATCCCCACATTTCATGCAGATCGCATGTACTTTGGTCACGTATTCCGCAATAGCCATGAGTTTGGGCATTGGATCAAAGGGTTTGCCTTCAAAATCCATATCAAGGCCTGCCAAGATCACGCGTTTCCCTTGGTTTGCAAGTAGCTGTACTACCCGCACAATTTCTTCATCAAAAAATTGGGCCTCATCAACTCCAACTACATCACAAGTTCCACTTAGTAAAAGGATGTCACCAGCAAAGCTTACCGGCGTAGATCGAATGCTTGTTTCGTTGTGAGACACTACATGAGTATCGTGATACCTCGTATCCACTGAGGGCTTAAAGATTTCTACGTGCTGTTTGGCAAGACGTGCTCGCGTTAATCTGCGAATCAATTCTTCCGTTTTCCCCGAAAACATAGAGCCACAGATCACTTCTATCTGCCCCTTTTGGTCTGCATATTTTCTGCCGATGGGTGAAGGTTCAATGAACATGCTTATTTGGTGTAAGTCAAATGGGGAAATTTAGATGAATCTGGTACTTGGATGGTCAATGCACCTTGGAGTAAATGCGCCTGGCAAGCTAGTCGCTCATTCGGATGAAGTCTCTTTAGGGCTCTAAATTGGAGTTCTTGTGCCGTTTCTGGGCTCAAATTTTTTTGGCCCTCTAAAATAATCATTTTACAAGTGGTACATCTTCCTTTTTTACCACAAGCATGCATCCAATCTATTCCATTTTCATGAATTAATTCGATAACTTTACGTTCGATGTGTTTTGATTCAATAGCTCGATTTCCGAGATTTTGAATAGCTATTCGGACCATCCCTTTGTTTGTATTTGAAAATAATACCTACCTATGACCGCTCAAGTTAACGGCAATTATTTAGAAAAATATGCCATATCCTATGCAGAATTCGTTTGTGATCAATTTTTTGGCAATAGACAATTCATCACTGGACAAGAAATCATCCAGTTAACTCCAAGTGCTCAGGTAAATTTTTTCATAATTAAGCGTTTGTTTGAGTTGTGGCAAGAAGAATTGGGCAAGTTAAAATCTAGTCCCTATTTTGATTACCGTGACATTGCTGTTCATGAGGCGCTGACTCAGTTTATGAATGTGCTCTCCCGACGAATCAAAGTGGAGCGTCACCACCTCGAAGGCATGTTGGCTGA
>CAMDEU010000026.1 GCA_945897085.1 Spirosoma fluviale
TAGCCCAAGGCCAGGTCCATGGCGGGTTGGAGCACTTGCTCCAAACTTAGGGTTCCAAACTCGGCTAGCATGGTCATAATTCCTCCAGGAGTGCCCGGCGTAGTGGCGGCTAAAGGGCCAAATTGTGGAGGGTAATCCATTCCCTGACCCTTATAAAAATCTACCGTAGCATCTGTTGGGGCTACACCCATGGCATTGATGGCAACTACTTTTTTGGTGTTTGGATTGTAGATTAATGCCTGCGTTTCTCCACCCCAGGAAAGCACATCCCACATGGTGGATGTGGCGGCGATCATGGCACAGGCAGCATCAACTGCATTGCCACCTTTTTGAAAGATCATGGACCCAGCTGTGGCAGCAAGTGGCTTGCCAGTGATGGCTACCCACTTTTTCCCGTGAAGAATAGGGCGGTTGTTGGGTGTAGTGCCAGCTCCTAAACCAGGTAGTCCTTGGGAGGATGCTGAAAATGACCATAAGAAACAAAAGAAGAGCGCCAATTTTTTCATATGCGAAAAGAAAGATGAGTGTGAAATGAATTCCAAGCCGGAGGGTTATAGCTTGGATTAATAACAGAAGGTCTTGCCTTAAGGTATCAACTTATGCAGTCAATATAATTGGAATTTAGCCAGCTATACAAACTTCTTTGCACCAATGGTATTTTTCTTATCTAGTTTTCATTCTGCATGGCTTCTTTCTAGGAAGTTAGTCGTAATTGGTGGAGTAGGCGTGATAAGCCCCTTTTAGCGGATAAACCAAGGTTTGAACTTACCTGCACCATTCTAGGTTATTAGATGGGCATCTATCCCAAATTCCCGTATATTTGGCTATTCGGACTCTTTTCCGATGGCTTTTCTTCTCAAAAAATCACCTCAGCTTGAATTTTAATTCGTTTAATTTTGAGTCCTCTCTACAAGAAGGGCTTGATGCCATGGGTTTTGATACCCCAACCCCCATTCAGGAAATGGCGATTCCTGTTATTTTATCTGGAAAAGACTTGATTGCCTGCGCACAAACAGGTACCGGTAAAACCGCCGCTTTTGTGTTGCCCATCCTAAATAAAATCACAAAATCTGGGGCGAGCTCACTCAATACTTTGATTTTGGCCCCTACCCGGGAGTTAGCCATACAAATTGACCAGCATATCCAAGGTTTCTCCTATTTCTTGGGTGTAAGTTCAGTACCTATCTATGGTGGTGGAGATGGCATTGTCTGGGAGCAACAGAAGAAGGCCCTAGAAACAGGTGCCGAAATCGTGGTGGCTACACCAGGCCGTCTAATTGCCCTTTTGGCAGGTGGAAAAATTGATTTAAGTACCCTTGAACACTTGGTTTTGGATGAAGCTGACCGCATGATGGACATGGGCTTTTCGGATGATATATTGAAAATTATCAATTACCTACCTCAAAACCGTCAGACGATCCTTTTTTCAGCAACTATGCCTCCAAAAATTCGTCAGTTCAGCATGAAAATTCTGAATAAGCCGGAGGAAATCTCTATTGCGATTGGTAAAACTGCTGCTGGGGTGACCCAATCCATGTATTCGGTTTATGATACTCAAAAGGAAGAATTGGTTCGTCACATTCTTTCTCAGAAAAATTACGAGGCAGTCATCGTTTTTTGTTCGACCAAGGATAAGGTTAAGGCTTTGCATAAGACCTTAAGAAAGAGCTTTGATATGGAAGCTTTCCACTCCGATTTGGAGCAAGTGGAGCGCGAAAAAATCATGTCGGCTTTCAAAAACAGGAAAGTTAAAATCCTGGTTGGTACGGATATCATCTCGCGAGGCATTGATGTGGTTGGCATTGAGCTAGTCATCAACTACGATACTCCAGGTGATCCGGAAGATTACGTGCACCGCGTAGGCCGTACGGCAAGAGCAGATGCGAAAGGAGAGGCCATTACCTTTGTGAATCCTAAAGATCAGCCCAAATTTGTGCGTATCGAGCAATTGATTGGTATGTCAGTTACGAAGAATCCGCTTCCAGCTCAAATGGAAAAAGGACCTACTTTCGTGGGTGAAAAAGTCAAAGAAACAGCTCCTACTTCAGCAACTTCAACTTCCCCTCTAAAAAAGAAGAAGAAGAAAAAGAAGTCTCCTACATCTTCTTCCTCTTTATCCCCTAGACCTTATGCCGAGCGCGCTGCCGAACCTGTACCGGTGGTGGGAGTTTCGGAGCAAGAGGCTAGTGCAAGCAAATACGGGCAGCGAAAAAATGTGATCGAGCCTTAAAACCTCGCTTTGCTTCACTGCTTACTATTTTTTTTCCTACACATCCATTTTCCAAACAGCTGAACCGATTTTTGGAGGAAGTTTGTTTCCATTTCGAGTGTTTAAATTTAAGCCAACATGAATACCAAAGATCTTAACCAACTGTTTCAAAGAGATTTATCCAAATTAATTAAGGAGTTGAAAGCCTATTCAGATGAGCGTAATCTCTGGCGCATTGACCAGGGGATTAACAATTCTGCGGGCAACTTCACTTCACTTGATTGGCAACGTGAAGCAGTTTTTTGGATTGGATTTGGTTGGCATCGCGTTTGAGCGAGATAGAGATAGTGAATTTGTGCCGAGCCTGCTCACTAGAGACCACCTACTCCAAGAGTTGGAGGAGCTCAAAAAGATTTTAGAGCAAGCCCTAGTACCCATGGACCCCAAAAAACTAGGCGATCAATCCATACATTCTTTCCTCGGTCATTCCATGACAGTAGGATATTTTTTAATTCACCTCTATGGTCATTTTAACTACCATCTCGGTCAAATAAATTACCACCGCCGGCTTTTAGATAAGGAATAGGAGGGTCTTTTAGAAGGTTTTTTGTCCAAGATACACCCCAATCTGGAAACAGGATTCTTATGTTCAGCAAACTTTTTTTCACTTGAATACTGGGGAGAATTGCGAGAGTCCCTTTCGAATTTATACGTTATAATTCGGTTAGATATATAGGTTTTTAATCCTTCTGAAGTAGAAATACATACACAAGCTACTAGTGGCGGTCAAAAAATGCCATAGTGCATGTCCTTGCCAAATGGAGAGTGGATCACAATTTACTTTGGCAACATCCAAGGTGCGAACTTGTATTGCAATGGCCAACAGCACAAAGCTCAGAATAAGAAGAAGCGGGCTTCGTTGGGAGCTGTATTGAACGAAATTACCAATGCCGAGCAGGAGCAATACCAAAAATAAAGAAGGCAGTAAAATTGCACTTGAAATTTGCAAGGCGAGTGGAAGAAATGCCGCAATTAGTAAAAGCATTCCTAGGACTAACCCAACCTGCATTTGTTTGGATAGCTCCTTTTTAACAAGTACCTGAACCATCCCAATGCAAATTAAACTGAGCGTAAGTCCATAGGTGGCATTCATGTCTACCCGTTGGCCGATCCAGGTGAGTGAAGCATGGAAAAATGCAGAACCAAAACTCAAATAGATGAAATTAGCGGCTAGGAGGACCGATAGGTAAGGAAAATTACGAACCGAATTGGCCTCCCGAACAGAAAAGAACTTCAAATCTTTTGTTGCCAATTGAATCACCACTAGGCCATAGAAAAAATAAATCAGGTTGGAATAGGTGTTGATGGGTTGATGGAAAAGCCTTTCTGGATGGTTAAACTCACAGTATTCCACTGTAATGGCAGACTGACTTACAAGCATCCCCGTCCAAACACTGCTATCAAAAAGAGAATCTAAGGATAGCTCAAAACCAAAAAGGATGCCTGTACCCAGCAAAGCATTTCTTAAAAGTACTGTGTTAGACATGACTAGATAGCTTAAAAAAAGCATCCCAATTGCTTGGGATGCTTTTTTATAAATTTAAGGATTTCCTTACTTTTTGATATTCTGAAATAAATCGATAGGAGTCGCTTTTACCTTTTCCTCAAAGGCTTTCCAATCTCCTTGGATGAAGGCCTCTACCTTTGCAATAGCTTCAGCAACTGACTCCTTCGCTTGAGCAAGCAAGCGCTCCTCAGTTGCTCCCGGTGCGGTATAGCTAGAGTTTGCATAGCTTCTTGGATCAAACATTCGGCTCATCGTGGTAGGGAAGAGGTTCCTTACAATTCCTTGTCCTTCTACCTTTGGTCCAGTGAATGCTTCACGCGCTGTATCCAGTTTCTTCTTGATGTCCTTAGCAGCGGTTTCCAGCCCTTTTGCATCATCGGTCTTCACGTCCTTAATCAGTGAATTTACCTTATCAATTACCTTCTGAGCTTCGTCTAATTTTTTGGTAGTCGCTGTCACTTCAGAAGAAATTGCTTCGACCTTTTTCAAGAAGTTATCCTTGGCTTGTAGGTCTGTAAGAACAGGCTTGATGCGTGGATCTGAATGTACCGTGATGGAAGTTTCAGAGGATTCTCCTCCATATTCCATCACCACTTTGTAGGTCCCAGGAATTGCATCTCCACCACTTGGTTCAAAGAACCCTCGGCTTCTACCTCCGCCACCTGGTCCTCCACCTTGTCCACCGCCCCAGCCGCCAGTCATTTCAGCAGAAGATTTACGGTCTAGGTTCCAAAGAATTCGATTTACTCCCTTGGTAGGTAGCGTCTTCAAGGTGCGGATTTGTTCTCCCGAAGCAGTGTAGATTTTGACGGTTAAGGAATCCAATTTTTCTTTTTCATCCTGGATCAAGTAGCTCAATCGTCCACCAAACACTCTGTTTTCACCGGCATACTTTGCAGAAGCCATGAATCGTTCGCCATGAGGCTGCTGGATTTCAGCTTGGTAGGCATCTGGAGCAGGGAAGGCTGTGATTTTTCCTACAGGAGCTTTACCTGCATTTTTTGCAAATGCACGAAGTGGACGGATGTCGTCTAGCACGTAGATCGCGCGTCCAAAGGTTCCAATCACTAAATCTGCCTCACGCTCTTGAATGGTCATGTCGTAGGTAGAAACTGCTTTTGGATAGCCATGTTCCCACTTGTTCCAGGTTTTGGCTTTATCAAAAGATACATAAAGCCCAAACTCTGTACCCAAGAAAACCAAGTTTGGTTCAGTTGGGTCTTGCTTGATGGAAAGGGTAAAGCCCCAAACCTTGGAATCATCCGCGATTCGGGTGAAGGTTTTTCCATAATCCGCACTGTGGTACGCATAGGCAGCAAAGTCATTGTTTCTATAGTTGTTGGCTACCACCCACACTTCACCTGCAGCAAAGGTAGAGGCTTGAACTTGTGGGATCCAAGATGCTTTTGGAAGTCCGGTAAGTTTAGCGGCTACATTAGTCCATGTTTTGCCTCCGTCCTGAGTTACTTGCAAGTTGCCATCATCTGTACCTACCCAGATGACATTCTTGTCTACAGGGGATGGAGCGATTGCAATAATGGTGGTGTGATTTTCAGCTCCGGTGATGTCAAAGGTCAAACCACCGGTTTTTTGTTGGCGCTGCTTGGTGGAATCGTTGGTGGTCAAATCTGGAGAAATGATTTCCCAGGTTTCACCAGAATCTTTGGACTTATGCAAAAATTGAGAAGCATAATAGACCGTATTGACATCATGAGGATCCTGTGCGATAGCGGCATTCCAGTTGTAGCGAAGGAATACATCCTTGTCTGGATGTGTTGGACGAACGGTACGATTGTGACCAGTGAGCTTATCAAATCGGCTTACATTCCCTCCTTGAGACATGGTGTAGCCATATCTGGAGTTGGCAGGGTGGGATACCACGTCAAATCCATCTCCGAAGGAAACTTCTTGCCAGTAGGTGTTGCGAATTCCATCACCTCTCCAGAGGTAAGAAGGTCCTGTCCAAGATCCATTGTCTTGCATGCCGCCATAGACATTGTATGGTACCTCGTTGTCTACATTGATGTGGTAAAACTGACCTACAGTGATTCCTTCTGCAAAAAACCAGGTTTTACCCATGTCCCTAGAAACATTCAATCCTCCGTCGTTGCCATTGATTAGTAGCGATGGATCGTTAGGATTGATGTACCAAGCGTGGTGGTCAGGGTGCACTCCTGAGTAGGAAAGCAATTCTTTGAAGCTTTTTCCTCCATCCTCAGTGATACCTACTCGGGAATACAAGGTGTAGAGTCTATTTTCGTTTTTAGGATCCGCATGAATTTCGAAGTAGTAGAAAGGTCGATCCCCAATTTCAGCTTTGTCGTTGACCATGGTGAACTTTCCACCTCCGTCTTCAGAGACATAAAGGGCATTTTTAGAAGATTCAATAAGCGCATATACCTTGCTGCTATTCGCTTTGGAAATAGCCAAGCCCATTCTCCCTAAGTTACCTTTAGGCAATCCATTTTCTTCTGCGGATAATTTTTTCCAATTGTCTCCACCGTCCTGAGTTACATAAAGTCCTGAGCTAGCTCCTCCAGACTCAAAAAACCAAGGGTAGCGTCTGTGTTCCCACATGTTGACAAAGATTTTGTTTGGGTTGTTGGGATCCATGATCATTTCTCCAACACCTGTCTTGTTGTCTACATAAAGGATTTTTTTCCAAGTTTTTCCTCCATCGGTGGTCTTGTATACGCCTCTATCCTCTTGGGTTCCCCAAGGTGCGCCGATGGCACCAACAAAGACGGTATTTGGGTCATCTGGATGAACGATGATTCGGTGAATGGCACGAGTTTTTTCAAGTCCCATAAGTTGCCAGGTCTTGCCTGCATCCATGGATCGGTATACCCCATAGCCCATGTTCAGGGAGTTTCTTGGGTTTCCTTCACCAGTTCCCACCCAAATGATATTTGGATTTTTCTGATAGATGGAAATGGCACCTATGGAATGCACCTTTTCATTGTCAAAAATTGGCTCCCAAGTGATGCCACCAGAAGTAGACTTCCAAAGGCCGCCAGAGGCAGAGCCAGCATAGATGGTTGTAGGATCATCGTGGACAGCATCAATGGCAGTAATTCTACCGCTCATCGCACCTGGGCCGATGCTACGCGCTTTCATGGATTTAAAAAGGTCCATGTTGACCTGCTGTGCCTGAACGCTCATTTGGAGTACAGCGAGGAAAATCAAGAGAATTAATTTTTTCATGTGACTAGAGTGTGGTTTTCAATAGGACTAATTAAACCATTTTTACTGATTTTCAATTCTAATTTTTTTTCAGTGGCGATGTAAAAAATTGAATAGGTGTCTTATTTTTTTGTTCATGGTTTGGGTAAGGGATTGTTTTTTATGTTCTTTAAAAAAAAATAATTACAAATGGGTAAGTATACAATCAAGTCCTTGCTAGGGCTTTTCTTTTTTGTGAGCATGAGCACCCTTAGTGCTCAAAATGGTCGTTTTCAACAGGCAGTTTCCTACCGAATGCAGGTGGATATGGATGTGGTGACCAATAGATACCAGGGTAGTCAGATTCTTGCGTACACCAACAATTCTCCGGACACCTTAATTCGCGTATTTTACCATTTGTATTACAATGCCTTTCAACCGGGAAGCACGATGGATGTTCGGTCAAGAACTATCGTTGACCCTGACCAGCGGGTTAAAGATCGGATTTCAAAATTGACCCCAGAAGAAATTGGATTCCTTCATGCTACAAAGTTGACTATGAACGGTAAAGACGTAGCCTTCAAGGAGGTGGGAACGATATTGGAAGTAGAATTGGCTCAGCCAATTCTACCGAATACGACGGTTCAATTTGAGATGAACTTTGAAGGCCAGGTACCGCTTCAAGTGAGACGATCCGGTCGAGATTCTCAAGAGGGGGTGCGGTATTCCATGTCCCAATGGTATCCCAAGATGGCCAATTACGATGAGCAGGGATGGCATGCGAACCCCTATGTAGGCAGAGAATTTTATGGGATTTGGGGAGATTTTGATGTGAAAATCACCATTGATAAATCCTACACTTTAGGAGGTACTGGTTACCTTCAAAACCCCAACCAAATCGGCCATGGGTATCAGGATGAGGGAGTAAAAGTTTCTGAACCAAAAGGCAAAACCCTTACCTGGCATTTTGTTGCTCCCAAAGTCCATGACTTTATGTGGGCAGCAGACAACAAGTACCAGCACGATAAGATGCAGATGCCAAATGGCATCACTGTACATCACTTTTACATTCCGGGTGAGAAGACCACTGAGAACTGGGAGAAGTTAAAGGAGTTTACACCCAAGGCCATTGAGTACCTATCACAAAAATTTGGGCAATACCCCTACAAGCAATTTTCTGTAGTTCAAGGAGGAGATGGGGGAATGGAATATGCCATGTCTACCTTGATTACAGGGGAGCGTGCCTTACCGAGCTTAGTAGGGGTGATGGTGCACGAATTGGCACACAGCTGGTTTCATGGCGTATTGGCTTCCAATGAATCTTTATACCCATGGATGGATGAGGGATTCACTTCCTATGCAACTAATTTGGCTATGGCGTCCATTTTTCAGCCCGTTACAGCACCTCATCGGAGCTCGTATGGTGGATATTATAGATTGGTCAATTCAGGATTAGAAGAGCCCATGTCAACCCATTCGGATCATTATCAGACTAACACTGCCTACGGCGCTGCAGCCTACTCAAAAGGTGCTGTTTTTCTAGCTCAGTTGGGTTATGTATTAGGTGAAGAAGTACGGGACCGCGCGATGCTTCGCTATTGGAATACCTGGAAATTCAAACACCCCAATGTAAATGACCTGGTTCGGGTCATGGAAAAAGAAAGTGGGTTGGAGCTAGATTGGTACAAAGAGTACTTTGTAAACTCTACCAAGACCATCGATTATGGAGTCAAAGAAGTGAAGGCATCCGAAGAAGGTACCTCAATCACTTTGGAACGAGTAGGAGCCATGCCTATGCCAGTGGATTTGGTGATTACCTACAAAGATGGAACCAAAGAGTTGGTTTACCTGCCTTTGGAAATCATGCGTGGGGAGAAAAAATCGGAGGCAAATGCTCCCAGTCTTGTGTTGAGCCAAGATTGGCCTTGGACACATCCTACCCAAACGGTCAATTTAAAAAGAGCAATGGATAGCATTAAATCGGTAGAGATTGATCCGAGCAAGCGTATGGCAGACGTACAAGTAGAAAATAATAAAGTGGAGTTTTAGGCTCCACTTCAAGTTGTTTGATTAAAAAAAAGGTGGGGTTACCCACCTTTTTTATTTTTGGAATCAACCAGCGTTCTTCTTGTCCTGTACTTGAGTACGGATTGCTTGCGCTAGGTTTTTCAAATCCTGCATACCTTTTCTAACACGGGTACCTGCAGCTTGATTTCCTTTGTCGTAGAACTTTTCGAAGTCAGCTTCCAAGCTCATTACTAGATTTTTTACGTCGCTAAATTTGCTCATAGTAAAAGTTTTTAAGGGTTGATGATAAGTTTATAAAATCTAATATATGCCAAATACTTTCTATTTCAATTTAGAGGCGTTTTTTTTTACTTTTTTTTTATTCACCAAAAGAAAGTGCCAAGGCAGAGTTCTTATAAACACCAGAAATAAGCTTGTCTTTTACCGCTGCAAATGCTTTGATAGTCAAGTTTACATCCTCCAAAGTATGTACTGCTGTAGGAATTAACCTCAAAATAATCATGCCTTTAGGTACCACAGGATAGATTACTACGGAGCAAAAGATTCCAAAATTCTCACGAAGGTCCATGGAAAGTGCTGCTGCTTCACCAATGGTGCCATTTAATACGACCGGAGTAACGGGAGAATTAGATTTTCCAGTACTGAACCCATTTTCATGCAATCCTTTTCGAAGTGCTTGCACGATTTTCCAAAGATTGTCTTTCAGTTCGGGTTGACTGCGTAACATATCTAGTCGCTTTAATGCTCCTTCTACCAATAGCATCGGCAAGGACTTGGCGAAAATCTGAGAACGCATGTTGTATCTCAAAAACAAGATCACATCTGCATCGCCTGCAATGAAAGCACCGATAGAAGCCATGGACTTGGCAAAGGTCGAGAAGTACAAGTCAATCTCTCCTTGAACTCCTTGTTCTTCACCTGTTCCAGCACCTGTAGTGCCCATGGTACCAAAACCATGTGCATCGTCTACAAGCAATCGGAAATTAAATTTCTTTTTCAGTTCAACAATTTCCTTCAATTTACCCTGATCACCTGTCATTCCAAATACTCCTTCTGTGATTAGTAGGATGCCGCCACCGGTCTCTGCTGCGAGCTTGGTTGCGCGTTGCAATTGCTTTTCGCAGCTTTCAACGTCATTGTGTGGAAATACAAAGCGTTTGCCTAGGTGCATGCGCAAGGCATCAATGATACAGGCATGGCATTCGGAATCGTATACTACCACGTCTTTTCTATCCAAAATGGAATCAATGACAGACATGATGCCCTGGTAGCCGTAATTCAATAAGTAGGACTTTTCTTTGCCAACGAAGCTGGCTAGCTCTTCTTCCAGCTGCTCATGCAGGTCGGTTTGGCCAGACATCATACGGGCGCCCATCGGATAGGCAGCTCCCCAATTGGCTGCTGCATCGGCATCTGCCTTGCGGATATCGGGATGATTTGCCAAGCCCAGGTAATTATTTAAGCTCCAGGTAAGCACTTCTTTCCCCTTAAAAATCATTCTAGGAGCAATTTCGCCCTCCAGTTTTGGAAATGTCCAGTAGCCATCTGCAAACTCAGAGTGCTTGCCCAAAGGGCCCATATTCGTTTTTAACTTTGCAAATAAATCCAATGTCGTAAGAATTTAAAGTGTTAGGGGAAAAGGCTTTGTTTCTAAAACACCCAAAAATAAGACTAATCTTACTTGGAAGCAAAAATCTGTTTTTAAGTATCAAAGCTCAAAATAAATTCTTTATTTCGCTTTAGCTCTTGAAAGCAGCCCAGGTCAAACTTTAGCGTACCTATGAAAAAAATAACCAAACTTTTGGTTGCCAATCGTGGCGAAATAGCGCTTCGAATCATGCGAACAGCCCGAGAAATGGGCATCACCACTGTGGCAGTTTATTCCGAAGCAGACCGACTTTCACCTCATGTCCGCTTTGCAGATGAGGCCCGTTGCCTCGGACCCGCTCCTTCCAAGCAATCTTATTTAGTAGCAGATAAAATTATTGCAGTTTGTAAGGAGTTGGGAGTGGATGCCATCCATCCGGGCTATGGTTTTTTGTCCGAGAATGCAGCTTTTGCGAAGCAAGTACAGGAAGCGGGAATTTTATTTGTTGGCTCTTCTCCAGCAGCTATCGAGGTGATGGGTTCCAAGCTTGCAGCAAAGCAGGCTGTATTGGGGTACGGAATCCCGCTCGTCCCAGGTACCGAAGACGCGATTTCCGATGTTGCGGTAGCCAAAACTAAAGCTAAAGAGATCGGCTATCCCATTTTAATCAAAGCCTCCGCTGGTGGTGGCGGTAAAGGTATGCGAATCGTTGAATCAGAAGCAGAGTTTGATGAACAAATGAATCGTGCGGTTTCTGAGGCTATATCTTCTTTTGGAGATGGTGCCGTTTTTATTGAAAAATACATTACCTCTCCAAGACATATTGAAATTCAAATTTTAGGGGATCAGCAGGGTAACCTGGTTTACCTATTTGAACGGGAGTGCTCCATTCAACGGCGCCATCAAAAGGTAATTGAAGAAGCTCCATCTGCAGTGGTTAGCCCAGCCATGCGAAAGGCGATGGGAGAGGCTGCCATAGGTGTGGCGAAGGCTTGCAATTACTATGGTGCTGGAACGGTAGAGTTTATCGTGGATGAGCAGCTCAATTTCTATTTTTTAGAAATGAACACCCGACTTCAGGTGGAGCACCCGGTCACGGAGATGATCACAGGGAAGGACCTTGTTCGGGAACAAATCTGGATTGCGGAAGGAAAGTCTCTTTCCTTTGCTCAAGAGGATTTAACCATACAAGGACATGCTGTTGAAGTTCGGGTTTACGCTGAGGATCCTAAAAATAATTTTTTACCAGATATTGGGAAGCTGGTCACCTACCGGCGTCCCCAAGGACCAGGGATTCGAGTAGACGATGGCTTTGAGGAGGGAATGGAGATTCCTATCTATTACGATCCAATGATTGCCAAATTGATTGCACATGGGGCTACTCGAGAAGAAGCGATTGATCGAATGATTCGAGCGATTGACGACTACCGTATTACTGGGATTCAGACCACGCTGGATTTTTGCCGCTTTGCACTGGAGCATGCGGCTTTCCGCTCGGGCAACTTTGACACCAAGTTTGTGGAGCGTTATTTCAGACCTGAGCTTTTAGAACCTCAATTTACCGAGGAGGAAAAAATTCTACTTGCTGCTCTTGCAGTGGAATTTTTCGAGCAAGAAGAAAAGCAAGTAAACCCTAGAACTCCACTAGAGGCAAATTTGTCCACAAACTGGACCAATCGCTTAATCTGATGGCAGAACTTTTACCACTTAAAGCATGGCGATATGCTGATGAACTAGGAGAGCAACTCGAAAAACTTATAGCTCCCCTTTTTGATGTAGTGACTTCCAAACAGCGGGAATTGTTATACCAAAACCCGTTGAATAGTATTCATTTATCTGTTCCACAGGGCGAAGAAGGGCATCTTTCTGCACAAAAATTAGTAGCACAATGGAAGTCCAAAGGAATTTTAGTTCAGGATGATGTTCCAAGCATCTATGTGTATTTCCAGTTTTTTCGACTGCCTGGAGAAAAAGAAGAGCGCTGTAGAAAAGGATTTATCGCGCAAATAAAGGCTACAGACTGGGATGAAAAGGTGATTTTAAGGCATGAAAACACGATTGTTTCTGCTGTAAACGATCGGGTGGATTTACTTCGAGCTACCGAGATTCAAGTTAGCCCAACACATGGCCTTTATGAGGATCTTGCTCAGGTACTAGAACCATGGATGGATAAGGCCATGGAGCAGCCTTTGTATGAATTGGAAGACTACCAAGGAGTTCGCGAGGTATTGGCTCGAATTATAGATCCGAGCATAATTCGATTTTTCTTAAAGACTTTGTCTTCTAAAAAAGTGATTCTGGCAGATGGTCACCATCGGCTAGAGGCAGCTATTGCTTACCGAAAAGAACGAAGTGAAGTTAGGGGTTCTTCCAGTTGGACGGCTTCAGATTACCATTTGATGTACTTCACCAATGTGGTTGGAAATCACTTGGAAATTCTACCTACGCACCGTCTTTACTATGGTGAAGGACTAGAAAAAGAGGTTTTTTTTAAGGCAATTGAAGAATGGTTTGAGATTAGGCCTTTGGGGGATTCGGCCGAACTTTCAAACTATTCCTTCCAGCGCAAGCATTCTTTTGGGTTGCTATGGGAAGATTCCGCTTATGTGATCAAATTTCGCCAAGATAAGATGAATCTAGTGGCTCCTTCTTCCCCAGAAGTAGTACGCCAATTGGATTTGGTCCTTTTGCATGATGTGGTGTTTGGCAAGCTTTTAGGCTTATCCCCAGATCAACAACGAACTACGCAGGCCTTGGCTTTTGAGCGAAATTTTTCGCGATGCGTTCAGGAAGTCCAAGCAGGTAATGCCCGATTTGCCATCATTACGCGAGAGATTCAATTGAGTCAAGTCATTGAAGTTTGTAATTCAGGACAAGTTATGCCTCAAAAATCCACTTATTTCTATCCCAAAGCCTTGGGAGGAATGTTATTTGCTACCGTTAACCAAGAAGAATTTGACTACGACTATGCCCAGTACTTTAGCTAATCTTGCCTCAAAGAAGCTTATTTTGGGATCCAATTCACCAAGAAGACAGGAGTTGCTTCGGGGATTAGGCCTAGAGTTTGAGGTACGCGTACATCCTATAGCAGAAGACCTACCTGCTGATCTTCCTGCGCAGTATGCTGCGGCTTACCTGTCCAAATTGAAGGCAGATGCATTCCCAGGCCCACTTGATTCAAATGAGATTCTGATCACTGCCGATACCGTGGTCATTGATGGTGGGAAGGTACTTGGAAAGCCTGCCAATGAACTTGAAGCATTTGAAATGCTGAAAAGCCTATCGGGGGCTACACATACCGTGATGACCGCAGTTACGCTAAAAGATCAAAAAACATCTGTTACCCTGGAAGATGAAACGCAAGTCACTTTTCGCTTTTTGGAGGAGGATGAGATTTGGTATTACCTGAAGCAGTACCAACCCTACGATAAGGCTGGTTCCTATGGCATTCAAGAGTGGATTGGATTTGTGGGGGTGAGCAGTATTCAAGGCTCCTACTACACGGTTATGGGTTTTCCATTGCATCTAGTATATCAGCAACTTAAAAAATGGGTGTAGGATTTGGCCAGCAAAAACGGATAAAAAAGGAACTAGTAGGTGTCTAAAATAAAAAGTTAGGCGGGATGTCCCGCCTAACTTTTTATTTTTTGACTAGTTGTACTTTTTCCGCAATTCAATTTGGGACGATTCTAAATCCTTCTATTGTGTAGGATTCCTTTTCATCCTCCCAAGAACCACTAATCGATCCATCATCTTCAATGCGAAGCGTTAAAGGGAAAAAAAGAGCATCAGAACCTTCCACTTTGAAGCCGAGGATAAGTTCGGTGTCTGAATCATTAAAATGTTCTATCACTACTTCCTCTCTCATATCGTCTTGATAAAAGTAAATAATATAGCCTTCTAATTTACCGTTTACATAATCAACATTCAGCGTCGCAACGAAGTTGGTTTCTTCATCATCAATGTTCTTAAAATCTAGATTAAATTGTCCATCCCAGGGATTGCTGTTTTGTGCTACACTTTTATTTGCTATAACATTGTAGAAGGTATTCTCGGCAAGAAACTCCTTCCAAGTTCCACTAAGCGTTTCATCATCTTTAAAATGAAGAGTCAAAGGAAAATAAAGATCACCAGAACCTCGTTGTTTAAAGCCGAGGATGAGCTCGTTATCTGAATCATTAAAATGTTCTACCTTTTCTAGGGTACCTTGTTGAAAACCACTAGTCCATTCAATAACTCCTGCCAAATTATCGTCTACAAGCTCAATAGTAAGGATTCCTGTGATGGTTCCCATGGGAGTGTCTTTAATCTGTAAATCCCAATCCCCAACCCAGGCACTATTTTGTGCCATGGAGGCTGAACAGAATAGAAGGGTAATAGAAAAGAAAAGGAGAGCGCTAAATTTTTTCACGAGGGATTTTTTTAATTGATTAAATTAATTTTTAATTATAAATTAAAGATGAATAATTGCAAACAGCTTTTTCATTATTCCCATGTTATTAAATCATTAGATTTTTTTAGGTTCTAGTTTTTACAGTGCACTAGTACCAATTCTTGATATCAGGGTAGCACTGAATAATCATCCGATGCTGAATTGAAAGGCTATTAAAAAAGAAAGGCGGGATTTCCCGCCTTTTTAGTTATTTCTTTACTCGCGTTCCTGAGACGGCGAAGGAGTCCATCAGCGAACCGCTGACATTTTCATCGTCTTCACGCTTAAGTGTAAAGTAGAGGTCCCCATATTCTGAGGTGAAGTTTAGCGTGAGGCTATTTTCATTCTCAGTGATGTCATTCATTTTTGTTTCCGTACTGGCTGCATTGTCTACAAATTTTCCTACCAATTTACCGGCTACACGCTCAAGGGTAAGGAGAACAGTGATGGTTCCCATAGGGGTATCTTTAATCTGTACGTTCCAATCGCCAACAAAGTAGTCACTTTTTTGGGCTACTCTTTTTCCTTCAACTGCGAAGGAATCCATAAGTGATCCGGTGACATTTTCATCATCTGCACGCTGAAGAGTCAAGTAAAGATCTCCATAACCTTCCGCAGTAAATGAAAGCGTGAGACCAGCTGTTTGCTCAGTAATTTGATTCAACTTCGTTTCAACACCGGATGCTTTGTCGACGAACTTTCCTGCCAATTTACCGTCTACACGCTCAAGCGTAAGCACTACGGAAATGGTTCCCATGGGAGTGTCTTTGATCTGTACTTCCCAATCTCCTACAAAGTAATCGCTGCTTTGTGCCATGGTGGCTGAAGAGAAAAAGAGGGCAATAAAAAAGAAAAGGAGGGCGCTAAATTTTTTCATGAGGTTACTTTTTTTGAGAAGTTAAATTTGATTTGAAATATAAGGTAAAAATGGAAAATGCAAAACTGTTTTACCATTATGCTTTTGTTGTTTTCAGGTATTAATGCTTAGATTCTTGGGGGTAAGAGCTTGTAAAGTACAGGAGTAACTATTCTTGAGAGCAGGGTAGAACTGATTAATCCTCCAATAAGCACAATCGCAAGAGGTGAAATTAGCGGGTTGGTGCTCAAGGCAATAGGAATAAGTCCTCCAATCGCAGTAATCGTTGTAAGTACGATAGGGAGGAAGCGAATTTCTCCAGATTTTTGAATTGCTGTATCCAAGTCAACACCCTCTCTACGCAGTTGATTAGTGAAATCCACAAGCAGGATGGAGGTTTTCACTTCGATCCCTGCTAGAGCGATCAAGCCAACGATGGCAACAAAGGATAGGGAGTTGCCGGTAATCCATAGTGCGATCAAAGCCCCCACCATACCCAGCGGAATTACGGAAAGGACAATGATAGTGCTCTTGAACGTTTTAAATAAGAGAATCAGTACAGCAATAAATAAAAATGCGGTCACAATGATGATCGTATTAAATCCAGCAAATGATTCTTGCTTGGTTTCATATTCTCCTCCCAAGGTGTACTTGTACCCAGATGGAAGCTTAAGTTGCTGCATCTTGCCAATTACATCGTTAAGGACCCTTTCAGTCAAGTAGTTGGCATCCACAAAAGAGGAGACCGATACGGCCCGTAACTTGTTGTAATGGTCTATGGTTAAGGTGCTACTTTCAAATTTCAGTTCGGCAATTTGAGCGAGCGGAATGCCTTTACCCAATTGATTATTGACATAGATACCGTCAAAGGCGGCTAGTGTGGCGCGTTCAGCTCTAGGTGCAGTCAGGAGAAGGGAGCGTTCGTTGCCTTGGGGGTCGTTGAAGGTGCCCATTTTTAGGCCAGCTAAGGCCAATCGGACCGTTTGGTCTATCTCTGACGTCGCAATGCCTAGCTGCCTTGCCTTCTCCTTGTTTATGGCTACACGAAGATCCGTTTTTAGGTTGGCTACAGGATTGTTGACATAGAGCGTGCCGGGAGTTTGTTTCAATAGCGCTTCTACTTTTGCAGCAATCGACCGTAGACTATCCAAGTTGTCTCCTAAAATCCGTATTTCTATGGGTGCGGTGACGGGTGGGCCTTGCTCGAAGTTCTTCACTTCCACTTTTGCACCAGCGATCTGGGCAAAGCTGCTTTTTAAGGACTGAACGATTTCTGATTTTCGCGGAGCGGAAGTGGAAGGCTTAAGTTGGACAAACAACTGCCCGTAGTCACTGCGATCGCTCTCCGGGATCTCGTTGTAGTAGATTCGCGGGTTACCTTTTCCTACGTTGGTGGCAAAATTTTGAAGTTCGGGAATTTTCCCAACCTCCTTCTCGACCTGCCTAGTTACCTCGTCCGTGGTGTTGAGGTTGGATTGCAGTGGAGTGGTGATGTTGACTAGAAACTGAGGTTTTTCAGAAGTTGGAAATAAGCTAAAGCCAATCACAGGGAAAAGGCCCATGGCCACCAAAAATATGCCTCCAGCTAGCGCAAGTGTTACTACAGGTTTCTTTAATGCTTTTTCGAGTAGGGGAGCATAGCTGAGGTGGATTCCCTTTTGAAAAAGGTCATATATCGGATTGGTATGAGCCACATCTCGATCCTTCAAAAGCCAGGTGGAGAGAAATGGAATGATGGTAAGTGATACCAGCAGAGATGCCAATACACTGGTAATGACTGCCATAGGTAAGCTTCTGACGAAGTCTCCTGAACTTTCAGGTAAAAATACCAAGGGTAAAAAAGCAATAATTAGGGTAATGGTACACCCTACCACCGACAAGGAAATTTGTTGGGTTGCCTTTAAGGCAGCTTCTTTTTTTGAATAGCCTTCACGAATCCATCGCTCAATATTCTCGACTACAACGATACTATCGTCCACCAATAATCCCAAGGCGACCACTAGTCCAACGATGCTAAGCTGATTGAGACCATAGCCCAGTGCATTCATCAAAATCAATCCTATAGCTAGGGAGAGCGGAATGGAGATCATCACGATGATTGAAGCTCGATTGCCAAGCGGGAGAAGGGTCACAAATACCAGGGCAATCGCAATCAAAAAGTCCATACCCAAACCGCCAAGTCTTCTATTTACATATTCCGCCTGATCAAAAGCCACGATCATCTCAACGTTTTCAGGAAGTTCGGCGCCCGCTGAAGCTAGTATCGGCTTGTATTTCTCTTGGACCTTGGTGATGTTGGTGCCTTCTTTCAAGGCAGCAGTCACGAAGATGGAGCGGTAGCCATTAAGTCGAGTGAGGTGCTTGGATTCGTTAAAATCATCCCGAACCACAGCTACATCTTGCAAGAGTATGGACTTGCCTTGGATGGAGTAAACAACTGTCTTAGCGATCTCCTCAGTCGAAAGGTAATTCCCACTTGTCTTTACATTGAAGGTCTTGCTGCCGGCTTCTACTTGACCTCCCGGAATATTGTTCAACTCGCTACGGATGCTTCCCAAAACCGCCGCCAAGGGAATGTTCATTTTTGCCAATTTGTCCAGCTGCAGCTCGATTTTGACAACTTGCTCCGGTAATCCATGGAGGGTCACTTTTTTGAGCTCCGTGAGACTTTCCAACGCTTTTTGTAGCCTTTCCCCTTCTTTTTTTAAACTTTCCCTGGACGCATTTTCGCTGACAAGGGCAATTTGAAGGATGTTTACATCCGAAGGCCGCACCTTTTTTATGTCGATGGAAAAAATCTCTTCTGGAAGTTGTGGTCGCAAGGCATTCACTTCCCGCACCAATTCTTGATACTTCTCGGCTACATTTTCATTGTAATTGTATTCGACAAGTAGTACGGCTAATCCATCTTTGATTTCACTCTCGATTCGTTTAATGTCTTCAAGTGCATAGATGGTTTTTTCCAAAGGATCAACGACCAACTCTTCTAGGTCTTCAGGACTTGCACCTGGATAGACCACTACAATAGGAAATTGTGGGGAATCGATTACCGGATCTTCACTTCGTGGCATGTTGAAAAAAGTACTCAGCCCCACGACCACAGTCATCAGGAATATCACCAAAGTGAACTGGTAATTTCGTACAGCAAATTCCGTTAGTTTCATCGGCCTTTCTCCTCAATGGTAGAACCATCCGACAAATACGCACTGCCTGAAACAATCAGGCTACGGTAATTTTCTAAACCCGAAAGGATCTGAACCGCGTTAGGGCTAATTTTTCCCACCTTCACCTTCACTTTTTTGGCAGTTTTACCATCCGCAGTTACAAAAACATACCCACTGTCTCCTTCAGCATCCAAGAGCGATTCAAAAGGAATTTCCCAGCCTTGAACTGTAGTAGTAGGTTGAATAGTAGCCTTTCCGAACATGCCTGATGCCAGAGATAGTCCCTCTACAGATTCTAAGGCAATTTCTACCCAATAGGTGCCGGTCATCGGATCGGCAGCCTGACTTTTGCGAATGACTTTTCCGCGAGCAGAAGTGGATCCTGAGGCAGGAAATACCTCTGCTTGGTCTTCCAGATTCAATAGACTCCATTGCTGATCACTAACGGTAGCTTGAAACACCCAAGTGGAAGAGGAAGCACCATTGATTTGGAGTATGGGAGTTCCTGAGGCCACCAGCTGACCTGCATTCACAAATTTCTTCAGTACAAATCCATTTTTTGTTGCGCGAATCTGAGATTGAGACAGGTTAAAGTTTGCTGTTTTCAATTGTTGCTCTGCGATGTCCAAGGCTGTCTTTGAGTTCTCAAACTGTTCCAATGTTGCCACACTATCCTTGTAAAGCTTTATAGCTCGCTGTTGGTCGCGTAGCGCTTTGTCATAAGCTAGTTTGGATTGGCTCACTCCAGCTTGAATCTCGGTCAAATCTAAACTTGCAAGTACTTGACCCGCTTTAATGGCATCTCCTTCCTGTACCCAGACTTTTTCTACTATTCCTCCAACCTTGAATGAAAGTAGGGTCTCATCTTTGGTGGTAAATGTGCCACTAGACTGAATTGGAGCTGAAAAACTGGTAGCCTTTAGGTCTTGGAGGCTAACGGGGATAACTTGTCCTGGGGCAGGAGTGCTTGTTTCTACAACCGGATTACCCCCGCAGGAAAGCAAGAAAAGAGGTAGTAAAAAAAAGGAAATTGAGTTGTATCGTTTCATAAATTAGTTGGAAGTAGTTAGGAGACGTTCAAGTTGTGCCAAGGCCATTTGTAAATTGTAGGTGGCAATGTTTTTTTGTAAAGAAGCCTGAGTCCACTGATTTTGAGCATCTATGTATTCTATAAGGGAAAGGCTACCTTCCTTAAATCCTCGATCCACTAGGCGGAGGTAGGCTTCTGCCGAAACTATTTTTTTCTCTGAAGATTGCAGGGTGGCCAGGATCGATTTCACTTCATTTTTTTGATTCTGAAGTTCTAGAGCCAATTTTTTATCAAGCAACTCTTTTTGTCTTTGAATAGACTGCAATCCTAGGTTTCCCCTTTGGATTTGATTTTGATTTCTTCCACCTTGAAACACCGGGACGCTCAGTTGAAGGCCCCACATCGTGTAGCGAGATTGGGAGTCAAAGGTCCAATCAAAGCCTTGGGAACCGAAATCTGCATAGGTAGACATCTTGGGTATCCAGTAGCTTTTCTGCGATTTCAATATAGTTTGTTGAATAGATTCTGCCGTTTGAATGGACAGAAGCTCCGAGTTTCCCTCCTGGTTTTCTTCCCCAAGCAAGTAATTTACTCGTGCTAGATCTAGCACTGCTGCTTCGAATAGCACTTCTTGGTCTAGTGGCCTATTTACCAAAAAATTAAGGTACTGTGCAGCCTTGTATTTTTTGTTGTCTGCTTCAATGAGTAGGACTTTGGCATTTTCCACTTCACTTTCAGCACGTAACACCCTTGCAGGAAGCCCTTTCCCATTTTCTAAAAGAGATTGATTATCTTTCAAATTCTGATTTACCAGTACTTGCGTGTTTTGAACGATTTGGTAGGCAGTGTAGGCCGCACAATACATAAAATAGGCTTGCCGAATGTCCTGAATAAGAGTAGATCGGAAAGTCTCCACTTGCAGGGCTGTCAATTCTACCTGCTGCGCTCTGATTTGTTTTTGGAAATTAAGATCCCTGTTGAGTAAGGGTAGTGTGGCTCGAAATCTGGCGTCGTAAAAATCGTTAGGAAGTAATTGGTTTGATACGTTTTCGAGCTGTGGAAAGGAATTTGAGCCTGTCAACTTATTGAGCGTCGTGTAGACAGGGTTGAGTAAGTCGCCAATTGGGAAATCGATGGTTCTTCCGCCCTTGGCAAGGGTGTAGCTCGCTCCAAATTCCAAGGAGGGCAAGAAGTAACTCTTTGCATCCTTCAATGCCAATAAGCTTTGTTCTAGGCTTGTGTTTTTTTCTTTGAGCACTAGGTTATTGGCTAATCCTTCCGCTACATACTCATCTACTCGTTGTTGAGCAGTAAGGGTGGATGGGAGGAAAGTGAAGCTCAAGAAAACCCAAAGTAGGATTCTTGGAATTGACTGGGTAGGATTTTTATCCAACGAGAAGTTACCTGCGTTCATATTCAAAGTCTATCCAAAATATTGAAAAATGCATCTAAGCCATCTTTTACGATGGTATCTTGACGGTCAGCCAGCACAACCTCGCAGCGTCTACGTATGCTCAAGGACACCATCCCGTGGACGGTAGACCATATGAGAAAGGAGAGGGCCTCTTCTTCCTGTCCTTGAAAATACCCCTGGTCCATACACTCTCTGAGTGTGCTCCGAAGAAATTTAAAGGTGGCTTCCCCTTCGTTCCATTCCAGTGCTTTGGTACGGGCAACATGGTCTAAAGGAGCTTCTTTGATAAACATCAAATCGTACATGTCGGGATTCTCCAATGCAAAATGCACATAGATGCTACCCATAGCTTTGAGACGCTCCAAGGGATGGGGTAGGTCGTTGATTACCACCATTTTTGCCATCAACTGCTGAAAGCCACCTTGGTGGAGCGCATAAAAAATCTCGTCCTTATCCTTAAAATAATGGTAGATGCTTCCAGGGCTGTATTCAATTAAGTCTGCAATGTTGCGTATGGATGTTTTTTCTACGCCTTTTTTCAAAAAGAGAGACTTGGCTGCTGTTAGGATTTGCTCCCGCAACTCTTCCTTTTCTCTTTCTTTTCTTTCTGCTACACCCATAATTTTATTTGAATGCGTAAATATAATTGAACAGTGTTTAATTACAAAATCAAGAAAGAGTCCGGATTGCCTTTTACCTAGGAAAGGGTGTTGCATCAAAAGATAAGGAATTGGCTAACTTTAAAGCAATTGGATATTTTCAAAAAGTAATTGCCAAGAAACATAAAAAAAACCGGCTTAGCCGGTTTTTTTGTATTTCATGAAAAAAGAGAATTGCTTTAAAAAAGCCTATTCACTTTTATCCGTATTCGGTTTTTTCATCACCAAATAGAAGCAATAAATCGTAACGCCAGTGATGAGTGCTTGCGTTACAAACGAAAGAATTAGCGCTGATGTGTTCATTGGATTGATTTTTTGCGTTTAATAGTGGAATACCATACGATGGCACAAATACCTAAGAATAAGAGGAGCAATTGAAGTCTAGCCCAGCCTGAATACATCATTTTTTCTTCCAAAACGGCAGCATTCTCAGGGTTGGCGAGAATTTGCGCTTCCAAGTCAGCGAAGGTGATTTTACCAATTAGGGAACTGGTATCTAGGGGCCATCCCTCTCCTGAAAACAAGTTGGTGAAGGCAGCTACCCAGTCGTTACCCGCTGGGGTAATCA
>CAMDEU010000027.1 GCA_945897085.1 Spirosoma fluviale
CCGGTGGCATTGACAATCATTTTGGCTTGGAGGTGAAAACTTTCTTTCCGATCTAGGTCCCTAACTTTTAGTCCTGTGAGTTTGCCGGCTGGGTCTTTGGTTAGCTCGGTTACCTTGGCATAGTTGAGGAGGCAAGCTCCGAGTTCATCAGCCGTTTGTGCAAGATGGATGGCAAGTCGGGCATCGTCAAATTGCCCGTCGTAGTAGCAAACTGCTCCTTGAAGCTTTTCTGTTTGAAGATGGGGAAGGCGTCGAAGGGTTTCTTCTTTGAAGATAAATTTGGAGGGGCCGAGGCTGAGGCTGCCAGCCATCCAATCGTAGAGTTTCAGCCCAATGCTGTATTGGATTCTGTCCCACCAGGAATAGATAGGAATTAGGAAGGACTGTTTGTGGGTGAGGTGAGGGGCGTTTTTGAGCAAGAGGCCACGCTCTTTAAGCGCTTCAAACACCAGGGAGACTTGTCCCTGGGCCAAATAGCGCACCCCGCCATGAATCAATTTGGTGCTTCTGCTGGAAGTGCCTTTTGCAAAGTCGGCCTTTTCAAAAAGGGCAACAGTAAGCCCTCTTGAGACTGCATCCAAGGCCACTCCCAAGCCCGAGGCCCCACCTCCAATGACGACGATGTCCCAGACCCTGGTTTTGTCTTGCAGCTGCTGCAGGTTTTTTTCTCGATTCATGCGTTTGACCCCTACACGAAATGTACTCAGGAAAGGGGACAAAAAGAAGGGGAAGGAAAGCGACTAAAAAAAACAGTAAGGCAAAAGCCTTGCTGTTGTCTTAAGAACTACCGTAAAAATGGCGTGGCTTAAAAATCCTTGTAGGTTTTCCGCACCACTTTAGCCCCATTTTTCTCCAGGGTCACCACATAGATAAAGTCGTAATCCAGGTCGGTCAAGTCTGCAAATTTCTCGCCTTCACTTACCAAAGCATTGGCCAGCTGGCTGACGGTATTGCTGTGGCCGACAACTAGGATATTGCCTTCGCTGCTTCGAAGGTCGCTCACAAAAGCCTCTTGATTTTTGGGATCATAATATTCCACTACCAGTCCTGCAGCTGCAGCAGTAGGTTGAGCGGTATTTCTAGTTCGTGTGTAATCCGTGGACAAGACCCGTTTGATATCTTCTTTCTCTAGAATCTGAGCAAGTTTTTTAGCACGAACTTCGCCAACAAAGGCGAGTTTCGGGTCCTGACCTTCGAGTTGCTTTTCGGCATGGCGTACGATGTAGATGGTCTTGGGAGAGTTCTGGGCAGTGCATGCTCCAAGAATTAGCAGAGAACTGAGTAGAAAAATGAAGTTTTTCATGATAGTTGTAGTTTGGTAGAAACACAGTCGAAATACAGTTGAAATACGATAGAAATAGCCCGAGCAGGCTCGGAGAAATAGTGTTCAATTCGTATTTCCACTTATTTCACGAAGCGCAGCGAAGTCTATTTCCATTATATTTCCCTTTATTATTTCACGAAGCGCAGCGGAGTCTATTTCTACTGTATTTCAATGGTATTTCCCTTTCTCACCCCGAAAATGTATTATCCAAATGCTGATCCTTGGCTTTTACCGTTTCGAGTTCGAGGAATTGCTCCCAGAATTCAGTTTCAGGGAGGGCAGCACGAAGGAAGAGTTTTTCTTTTTTGATGGGATGTTCAAAGACCAAGTGGAAAGCGTGGAGGTTGATGCTTGCATCAGGATTGGGTTTGGCAAAGCCATACTTCAAATCTCCACGGATAGGGCAACCCATAGACGCCAGTTGTACGCGAATTTGGTGAGGTCTGCCGGAGATTGGACGAACCTCCAATAGGTAGTGGTCATTCATATGGCCAAGCACCTTGTAGTTGAGCTCTGCTTTTTGGGAGCCCTCTACTTCTTGGTCATGCGCGGTAACAAAATTTTTAATTTCGTCTTTCGTGAGCCAATGGGTCAATTTACCCATTTCCTCCTTGGGTCTTCTTTTGACAAGAGCCCAGTACACTTTGTGAATGTCTCGTTTGCGAAAGAGTTCCATCATTCGCTCCAGTCCTTTGGAGGTTCGGGCAAAGGCAACCAGTCCACTCACTGGACGATCCAGTCGGTGGATGGGATGTAAGAAAACAGCTCCAGGTTTTTCGTATTTTTTTGCGATATATTCTCTGCAATAATCCGTCAGAGTTTTGTCTTTTGTTTTGTCTCCTTGGACTAGGATTCCTGCCGCCTTATTGACCACAAGGAGGTGATTGTCTTCGTAGACTACGCTAAACGCTTTAGTTTTCATGACACAAAGGTAGTCTTAATTTTTTTGATGCCTAGAAGCGGAGGGGCTTGGATCTCGGAGTTAGGACTGCAGCAATTTTTTGATCTCGTAATCTTGGAGGTGGGCATTGAGCCATCCTGCTTCCAGAAGTGCATCATACTTTTTGTAAAAGTTGATTGCGGGAGCGTTCCAATCCAGTACTTGCCACATCATGCCACTGCAGTTTTCTTCAAGGCATTTGGCCATCACCCGATCAAAAAGGAGTTTGCCTGCCCCATTTCCTCTTTCGGATTCTGTGATCACGATATCTTCCAAGTACAATCTTTTCCCTTTCCAGGTGGAGTAGCGGTAGTAATAGACGGCTATACCTATGATTTCTTGGCTGCTGTCTTTCACGCACACATAGAATCCATAGACCGGCTGCGGACCAAAGCCTTCTTTCTCCATTCGTTCCAGCGTGTTGGTAACTTGCTCCGGTGCTTTTTCATACAGTGCAAGCTCTTGGATAAGTTCCAGCACGTGGGGGAGGTCTGATTTCTGTCCTTCTCTTAGGGAATACATGAGTTTTTAAGGTTGGAGAGTTGATTATTTGCTAACTATGCCCCTAATTTATATAAAATCAGATACTAAGATGTTTTTAGCCATTGATGCGGGCAATTCCAATGTAGTTTTTGCGCTCTATGATTCCAAGGGAGGAAAGTGGAACAACCAGTTTCGACTGGAAACGAAAGCGCCTCAATTGATCTCTCAATTGAGCAAGAAAGTGCCTTTGTATTTTTTGGAGCACGGGATCTCTGTAGAGCAAATCGAAAAAATTGGGTTTAGCTCCGTAGTTCCAGAGATCAACGACATCATCGAACAGTTTTGTGTGCAGTTTTTTGGCAAACGTCCCTATCAAATTCAGGCAAAAAGTTACCCCAAATTACCTATTCGTACCCTCCGGCCGAATGAAATCGGGACAGACCTGATGTGTAATGTGATGGCGGCTTACACACGGGTGGCAGGTCCTGTCATCGTTGTTGATTTTGGTACAGCCCTTACGTTCACGACTATAAATCAAGCGGGAGAAGTGCTAGGAGTCAGCATTGTTCCTGGACTCCAAACAGCCATAAAGGCACTTTTTATGAATACTTCTAAGTTGCCCGAGGTGGAACTGAAGTTGCCCGAATCCGTTCTCGGAAAAAATACGATTCATGCCATACAGGCGGGGGTGTTGCATGGGTATACCGGGTTGATCAAAGGAATGTTGGAAGCGATTCGATTGGAAACAGGGCTGAAATTTACTGTAATTGCCACGGGAGGGCTGTCCTCCATTCTCACCAATTTGGAAGGGGTATTTGACGCGGTCGACCGTAACCTGACCTTGGATGGCTTGCGCTTGATAACGGAGGCGAATTCTTGAGTTAGCGGTTGACTTCAAAGCTAACATCCCAGGTGTCTGTCACCTTTATTTTTTGCTTGAATTCGGGATGCAGGGGGTTGATCAGGAGGTTGTGTTCCTGGGAAAAGTTAGCCAAAGGAATGCGGCAGGAAGGAATTTTTAAATAGGGTGAAAGTTCCCGTTTCGCCCAGATGGAGCCTAATTCTTGTGTTATTCTGGGATAAGGTCGATTTTTCCAACTTATGGGAAGATCATCCACTTCCAACTCGGGGATGGGTCCTACTACTTCTAGACTTACCAGTTTCCACGAACTTTCGGTGACGATGGGACCTTTGATGGATAATAGCTCCAAAAAATTCAAGGCACTCACTGAGCTGGCATAGATTACTGGTGTACCGTTGACATTCCAGCGACCAGGCCCCATCCCGAAGCCGAGCGGGTCTCGGCCAGGAAGATTCTCGATCAATCGGAAATAGCGCATCAGCTCACGTTACCCCAAGAAAGAGACTCGAGTACTTGATCCACTTGGGCAATCTGGTAGGGATTTTTGAATAGGTCTATCGGCTTTTGCTGTCCAAGCGCTTCATTGGGGAGCTGTAGCCAAGCTGACATCTTCTCCTCCGAACCAAAGATCCGGATGCCTTTAGCTAAGATAAGGTCGATCTCCAAAAGGCTTTTGGAAATTCCTTTGCTGAGCTTTCGGTCTTCCTTTTTCCAGCGGAAAAGCGTACTGGGATCTACCTCGAGAAGCTCAGCGATCTCTTGGGAACTAAAGTCTAAGTAATTAAAAATCAGGCTAGTCTCGTGAAAATCTAGCGTAGCCTCCCCGTACTTGGCTTGGCTTTCGGCCACTATTGCAGGGGCATGACTGAAAAAATGATACTCCTTGGGAGGAATCTCAATTGATTCAGTTCGTTGTTCATTCCATCGAATTCTCCAGACAGCTGCCATGTTTCCGTTTAATTTTCAGGAAGTTACGCCTAAATCTCTTATTTGCAATAGTTAATACTCCTTTTTGCAATTTTTATTTCTTCAAAATGTCCTGAATAATTGCTGCCGCATGGGAAATGCTGTTTTCGATAAAAAACTCTCGGGTATTGAGTCCTCCACAGACCACTCCAGCCAAATACACTCCCGGCACATTCGACTCTTGGTTGGTCTGATCGTAGCAGGGCTGTCGCTTTTCGTCTAGGCTGAGTTGGACACCGAGCTGGTCCAAGAGGCTAAAGTTGGGTTTGTATCCGGTCAAGGCAAGTACCCAGTCGTTGGATACCCGAATTTCTCCTTCTGGGGTCGCTAGACAAACCTCAGTGGGAAGGATTTCAACAACTTTTGAGTTCTTGATCGCTTGGATGGAGCCTTCCTTGATCCGATTCATAATGTCCGGGCGTACCCAGTATTTGACATTATCGTCTACCTCTTCACCGAGTAGTGCCATGCTCACTTGGGCACCTTTGCGCCAGCATTCCAAGGCTGCGTCGACGGCAGAGTTGGCTCCTCCAATGACCAAGATTTTCTGTCCTACAAAGGGCCAGGGTTCCTTGTAGTAGTGCAGGACTTTGGGCAGTTCCTCTCCGGGAATGTTCATTAAGTTGGGAAGGTCATAAAAGCCTGTTGCCAGGATAATTTTTCTGCTTTTATAAGTGCCTTTTGAGGTATGGATGTGAAAAATTTCCTCCTCTTTTTTGAGTGTTTTTACCTCTTCGTACAAGTTGACTTTCAGGTCAAATAAAAAGTAAATCCTTCGGTAATACTCCAGTGCTTCTGTTCGGGTAGGCTTGGCTCCTGCCGACATAAAGGGGATGCCCGCAAGTTCCAACCGCTCTGAAGTGGAAAAAAAAGTCATGTTGACCGGGTAGTTGTAGATGGAGTTGCAGAGTGCTCCTTTTTCAAGAATGAGGTAATTCAGGCCCGCTTTCTTAGCCTCAATTCCACAGGCAAGACCGATGGGACCAGCGCCAAGAATCAACAGGTCATAGTGGGAATCAGCGAATGTGTGGTCCATGGTTGGATTTTGGAGTTGCTCCTCAAATTTAGTTCAAAACCCTTCAAAATAGGTGATGATTTCTGGTAAAGCTACAAAATTTGAACCCTCGGGATTTTTAAGTTTCTTTCCCTACTTTTCAGCTTTACTTGAAACCCATGAACCCAACCCTGATTGTACTTACTGGCGCTGCCAGTGGCATTGGTAAGCAACTAGTGCACACGTTTTTGGAGGGCGAAGTCCCTTTAATTCTGGTGGATCTGGATGCGGAAAAACTTAAAAATCTAGCCCAAGGTAGCAAATCTGTCGACTGGGTGGATGGGGATGTGGCCCAGGAATCCACCTGGTTGCGTGTGCTAGATGCAGCTAAGAAAATGGGGCTATCGATATCCCATTTGATCAATTGTGCGGGCGTGATTCGACCAGGATTTGTGGAGGACTATGCGTTGGGAGATATTGACTTCCATTTGAATTGCAATGCCAAGGGAAGCATTTTGGGAACCACGGTAGTGGGCAGGGTGATGAAGGACCAAGGATTTGGGCATATTTTGAATATTTCTTCCTTGGCAGGATTGGCTCCTGTGTCAGGCTTGAGTTTGTATTCGGCCTCTAAATTTGCGGTGCGGGGATTTTCCTTGTCCGTGGCGGCGGAACTCAAAAAGTATGGAGTCTGGGTCAGCGTCATTTGTCCCGATTTGGTGAATACCCCTATGTTGGACTTGCAGTTGGGCTACCCTGAAGAAGCCAAGTTGACTTTTAGTGGCCCCAAAAAAGTGCTTGAGCCCAAGGAGGTAGTGCAGGTCATTCTGCAAGTGATGGAGCGTCCACGGGTGCTGGTTTGTATTCCTGAATCCAGAGGGCTGCTGGCCAAGATCGCCGGAACCTGGCCCTGGATTGGGGAACTTTTTAGAAAATCCCTGGAAAAGAAGGGAGAAAAAGCGATTCAAAATCGGTTTAAATAGAACCAAATAAATTTCAATTCTTTGCAAAAAACAAAGGCCAAATGCGCTGTTGATTTTTGTGGGTGTTTAACCCAAAATTTCAAGAGGCATTATTTTTATTGGGAGCTCCTCCTACTTGAGCCAGGCTAGTGTGAAAACGACTTGCATTTTTCAAGATCTAAAGTGAATTTTCCTCCTTTTTTCAATCAATTTGAACGATTTATACATATTTATTTGGCGGTTTGCTTTGTAAAAATTCCACTCAAAAATTTCTTTTATTTTTTAGTAAAAACTATTGCTGACTAGTAATCTTTTGGCTACTTTTGAAACAAAGTGGGAAAAAGTGGGTGAAAGTGGTAAATTTTCTACTTCTTTGCTTACTTTTGTTTACTTCAGATTTTATCAAATAGTAGTCCGTCCATGTTCAACAGTCAATACGATAGCAAGCTAGATCCCAAGGGTCGTTTGGCATTGCCCGCCAAGATTAAGGCGGCAATTCCTCAGGCCAATGGCATGACGCTCATGCTCCGCATGGCTGAAGACAAGTGCTTGGCCCTCTATCCCTTGGTAGAATACAAAAAGCTGGAGAGTCAAATCAAATCCCTGAACATCAACAATGCAGAGCAGCGCATGTTGCAACGTTCTTTTTTCAATTCTATCGTCGAGGTGGAGTTGGACAATGCAGGGAGATTGTTGATTCCGAAGCTATACCAAACCTATGCCAGCCTGGAGAAGGATGTGGTGGTCGTTGGCATGGGAACTCGAATTGAACTCTGGAATCCTGAACAGTACCTAAAGAACATTATTGTGGATACGGCGGACTTGTCTAGCCTCATGGAAAAGTACCTCTCCTAAGCGCGATGTCAATCCCGGCCTACCATATCCCAGTGATGCTTGACCCATGCATTGAAGGTTTGGCTATTCTCCCCAATGGAGTCTATGTCGATGTGACCTTTGGTGGAGGTGGGCATGCTAAGGCTATTTTAGCTCGTTTGGAGGGAGGACAACTATTCGGTTTTGATCAAGACATCGATGCTTTGGCCAATGCCCCTCAAGATCTTCGCTTCACCTTCGTGCAGGCTAATTTCAGGGATATCAAACGGTACCTGCGTTTGCATGGAATCAAACAAGTGGATGGAATACTAGCAGACCTAGGTATTTCTTCGCATCAAATAGACGCGCCTGAAAGAGGGTTTTCAACTCGTTTTCAAGGGGATCTAGATATGCGGATGAACCAGTCGGCGGAACTCAGTGCCAAGGAGCTGCTTGCAACTGTGGATGAGGGAAGGCTGCATAAAATCCTAGGGATGTACGGGGAAATCAAGAATGCCAAGACCCTTGCTCAGTCCATAGTGGCGGAGCGCTCGGTCAAGCCCTTTACGACCACGGAAGGGTTTACTGCCTTTTTAAAGCGGTTTGCACCTCGTGGGAAAGAATTTAAATACTACGCTCAGGTATTTCAGGCCATGAGAATAGAAGTAAACGACGAATTGGGGGCTTTGGAAGAGTTGCTGCTCAGTGCAGTGGAGCTTCTCAAGCCTGAAGGTCGTCTGGTAGTAATGAGCTACCACAGTTTAGAGGATCGATTGGTCAAAAGTTTAATGACCAAAGGAAAGTTTCAAGGAGAGGTGGAGAAGGATTTCTATGGAAACCTCATTCGTCCACTAGAGCCCGTCAGCCGAGGAGCGATTATTGCTTCGGAGGAAGAGCTAGCCCTGAATCCCAGAGCCAGAAGTGCCAAATTGAGAATTGCCAAAAAAGTAGCAAAATGAGTCAAAACACCTTCAAGAACCAGCTGAAAGAAGGGAGCAGTCCAAAGGGCCGTTCAGGGAAGACTATATTTTCCTGGATGGAAGAAAAGCTAGATGTAAAAAGGATTCTTGGTGAAGGAGTGCCTGTTCAATTGGTTCCGCCAGTGGGCTTTGTTGCGCTATTGGCTTTGATCTACATCTACAGCAACCTACGTGCAGAGAATAAAATTCGAGAAATCGAGAAGGCCAAGCAAGAAGTGGCGGATATCAGAGCAGATGTGACCACCCTTGAAGCCGAATACATGAAAAGCAGCATGCAATCTGAAGTATCGAAGCGCATGGAAGCGCTTGAAATTTATGAATTGAATCAACCACCAGTAAAAATAGAACTTACTAAAAAGTGAACATCAAACGCGCCATAGTGATCCGAGTTCGGGTGATCTTCATCCTGGTGGCTTTGGCAGCTTGTGCCATTCCTTACAAGGTGGCGGTGGTGCAGTTGGTAGAAGGGGATAAGTGGAAGGCCAAGGCAGAGCAAGTTAATTTTCAATACAGGGATGTGCCCGCTACCCGTGGCAATATCTATGCTGCTGATGGAAGTTTATTGGCTACAAGCCTGCCGTTTTACCAAGTAGCCATCGACCCGACCGTGGTGGATGAAGAAGACTATAAGTCTGGTTTAGATGCCTTGGCTGAAAAGTTGGCCAACTTCTACAAGGACAAGACTGCCACTGCTTACAAACGCATGATCAATGATGCTCGATCAACCAAAAAGCAGTACTTGATGATCAACCGGAAGCAGATCAACTACCAAGAGATGCAGGCCATGCGCAATTGGCCAATCTTCAAAGAAGGCAGAATTAACGGCGGGGTGATTTTTGAAAAGATTGAGCGACGCTACCAGCCATTCACCTCTTTGGCAAGTAGGACCTTGGGGACCTTAAACCAAGACGGGGTTGGTTCTGGAATTGAATATAGTTTCAATACTTATCTCAAAGGACAAAGCGGAAAAGCTTTATTTCAGCGGCTATCCGGCGGGGTATGGAAGCCACTTTTTGATGATGACGATGTCAAGCCACTTGATGGATACGACATTCAAACCACCTTGGATGTGAACATCCAAGATGTGGCCGAAACCGCATTACGGGACCAGCTTAAGGACCGCGAGGCAGCCTTTGGCTCGGTCATCGTCATGGAAGTAGCAACAGGTCATGTGAAGGCAATATCCAATTTGCAAAAGAATGCCGAAGGAACCGGCTATGTAGAGAGCTACAACTATGCAGTGGGCGATATGGGGAGTGTTGAACCTGGCTCTACCTTCAAGCTGGTTTCGATGCTCGCATTGCTCGAAGAAAATAAAGTAAGCCCTAACGACCTGATAGAAACGGGTAATGGCGTGCATTACTTCTATAGACAGCCAATGTACGATGCCAAAATTGGAGGTTATGGAACCATCACCATCCGACAGGCATTTGAAAAATCTTCCAATGTGGGCATTTCCAAATTGGTAGACATGCATTTTGGATCTAGCCCATCCAAGTTTTTGGCGTACCTAGATAAGGTGGGATTAGCGCAACCGCTGAACCTTCAGCTCCTAGGGGAAGGGAAGCCTTTCTTTAAAAAACCGGGTACAAAAACGTGGTACGGAACTTCACTCCCATGGATATCTATTGGCTACGAGTCCAAGTTGAATCCCATCCATACGCTAGCCCTATATAATGCTGTCGCCAATGGCGGAAAAATGGTGAAGCCGCTCTTTGTGAAGTCGGTCAGCAATGGCGCTCAAGTCATTCAGACCTTCGAGCCTCAAGTGATCCGTGAGTCTATTGCTTCGCCCAAAACAATCGCCATGCTCCAAGAACTACTCCTTGGGGTAGTGGAAAATGGAACTGCTCGGAACATCAAAAATCCGAATTACAAAATTGCTGGTAAGACGGGCACTGCTCAAAAAGTTATCAACGGGAGTTACCAGGAAATCTACTACACCAGTTTTGCGGGCTACTTCCCTGCAGACCGACCCAAGTACAGCATGATTGTGGTGATCGATAGTCCTAAAGGGATTGCTGCCTTTGGAGGTGATGTTTCAGCACCTGTGTTTAAGGCGATTGCGGACAAGATTTTCGCTACTGATCTGGACTTGAATGTGGTGAACCAATCTAAAATTTTACCTAAGGCAGCAAGCGCAAAGTTCCCTTATGTGGCTGCCGGCAAAGGAGAGGAATTGCAAAGCATTTTTGACTACCTCAAGTTACCTCTCAAATCACCTGCTCAGGAGGATTGGATTGCAGCCTCTATGGGTGCAACTGGCCAGATTCAGCTGCAGCTGGTGGAAACTGAAAGTGCCGTGGTACCAAATGTAGCTGGCATGTCTCTTCGCGATGCACTATACATCCTAGAAAATAAAGGCTTGAAAGTGAATTTCAACGGAAAGGGTAAGGTACTTACCCAATCCATCACTCCGGGAACACGCTTGACCCCAGACACCACTATTGACCTTGTACTTGGATAAATGAACACGCTCAAAGACATATTGTACAAAGTATCGCTGACTGCAACCTATGGAGACATGGATAGACGGGTCAGTGATGTGGTCTTTGATAGCCGAAAAGTTGTTGAAAACACTGCCTTTGTAGCTGTTAAAGGCACGCAGGTGGATGGGCATGATTTTATCTCTATTGCCTTGGAAAAAGGGGCAACCACTATTATTTGTGAACAACTTCCTGCCACTCTAGCTGAAGGAATCACCTACATCCAAGTGGTAGATTCCGCGAAGGCTCTTGGAATTATTGCGGCCAATTTTTACGGCAATCCTTCCGAAAAAATCAAGGTAGTGGCAGTTACTGGCACCAATGGAAAGACCACCACGGTGACCTTACTTCATCAGTTGTTTGTCCGTTTGGGTTACAGCACTGGACTACTTTCTACTGTTGAAAATAAAATTAACGAACTCATTCTTCCTGCGACCCACACCACCCCTGATGCAGTATCTGTGCAGGCGTTGCTGCGTAAAATGGTCAATGCAGGATGCACCCATTGCTTTATGGAGGCCAGCTCCCACGCGATTGTACAAGAGCGAATTGCCGGCTTAAAGTTGGCTGGAGCAGTATTTACAAATATCACACACGACCACTTGGACTACCATGGCACCTTTGAGGAATACATCAAAGCGAAGAAAAAGCTATTCGATGAGCTTCCTAAAGATGCATTTGCCCTGGTAAATGGCGACGATAAGCGTGGATCGGTGATGGTACAAAATTGCAGGGGTACCCTACAGACTTTTGGGCTCAAGTCTTCGGCCGACTTCAAGGGAAAAATTCTTTCCAATACCATCGAAGGCTTGGAGGTGGAGGTAAATGGAAAACAGATTTGGTTCCGAATGATTGGCGCATTCAATGCCTCTAATTTATTGGGTGTATTCGGGACAGCCGTACTGCTAGAAGAGGATGAAGATGAAGTCCTCCGGGAGCTGTCGGCGATTAAAGGAGCTAAGGGGCGGTTTGATCGTATCTACATAGGAGGGATAACCGCGATAGTGGATTATGCGCATACCCCAGATGCATTAGACAATGTGTTGAAGACCATCAATGCCATCCGAACCGGCAATGAGCAGCTCATCACGGTCGTAGGCTGTGGAGGAAATCGGGACAAGACCAAGCGGCCAACCATGGCTAAAATAGCTGTTTCCGAAAGCAGCAAGGCTATTTTCACCTCAGATAATCCACGATTTGAAGATCCTATAGAGATCCTAAAAGATATGCAAGCAGGGGTAGGTCCGACTGATTTCCGAAAGACACTCACCATTGAAGACCGAAGAGAAGCCATCAAAACGGCGCTCTTGCTGTCCCAAAAAGGAGATATCGTACTTATTGCCGGCAAAGGGCATGAGGATTACCAAGAAATTAAAGGCGTAAAGCATCATTTTGATGATGCTGAGGTCGTGACTGAATTATTGACTCAACTGACAGGAACCTGACATGCTGTATTCACTATTTGACTACTTAGATCGCGTGTTGGACATCCCAGGAACTGGGGTGTTTCGCTACATTTCTTTCCGTGCAGGTATGGCGGCTTTGGTTTCCTTGATCATCACGATCACCTTTGGGCACCACATCATCAACTGGATCCGCAACCGTCAGATTGGGGAAACCGTTCGCGATTTGGGATTAGAAGGACAAACCCAAAAGAAAGGTACACCTACCATGGGCGGCTTGATGATGATTGCAGCCATCTTGATCCCGACGCTTCTATTTGCCAACCTGAATAATATCTACATTCAGCTCTTGTTGATCACTACCGTTTGGCTGGGGTTGATTGGATTTTTGGATGATTACATCAAGGTGTTTCGTAAGAATAAGGACGGCCTGAAAGGGCGCTTCAAGATCGTAGGTCAAATTGGAATAGGCATCATTGTAGGCGCTACGCTGTATTACAACGATGATGTAGTCATCCGAGAGTTCTCTACACCTGTATCTGTGGAAAGTGGAGTGATCGAAACTCCGGCTTTCCAGGATGTCAAAGCTTTAAAAACAACCATTCCTTTTTTCAAGAACAATGAGCTCAACTACGAAGATTTCCTTGGATTTTTGGGTAATTCCATGACTCCAGTACTCTATATTTTTGTAGCGATTTTTATCATTACGGCTGTTTCCAATGGAGCCAACATCACCGATGGGATTGATGGTTTAGCGGCAGGAACCTCTGCCATCATTGGCTTGACGATTGCCATTTTTGCCTATTTGAGCGGTAACGCTATTTTTTCTCAATACCTCAACATCATGTACATCCCCAACTCCGGGGAACTAGTAATCTTCACCGCGGCCTTTATCGGGGCCTGTGTGGGATTCCTATGGTACAACTCTTATCCAGCTCAGGTTTTCATGGGTGATACGGGTTCCTTGATGCTTGGGGGCGTTATCGCCGTGCTGGCCTTGACGCTACGAAAAGAACTTCTTATCCCAGTAATGTGTGGGATATTCTTGGTAGAAAACTTGAGTGTGATGATTCAGGTGGCCTACTTCAAATACACGAGAAAAAAATATGGAGAAGGGCGACGGGTATTTCTAATGTCCCCCCTCCATCACCATTACCAGAAAAAAGGAATTCACGAATCCAAGATCGTTACTCGATTTTGGATTGTTGGGATTCTACTTGCAGTAGTCACATTAGCCACCCTTAAACTAAGGTAATCTTCATGAAGCAGTTAGTCGTCCTCGGAGCCGGAGAAAGTGGGTTGGGAGCAGCATTGCTTGCCAAGAGGGAAGCCTATGCCGTCTGGGTTTCTGATGGTGGGACTATTGCCCCGGCACGGAAGGCAGAGCTGCTGACTGCTGGAATTGAATTTGAGGAAGGCAAGCACGATGAGGACCGCATTTTGGCTGCCGACTTGATCATCAAAAGCCCTGGGATACCAACTACCATTCCAGTAGTGCAGCAGGCGATAATTAGAGGGATTTCCGTAGTGGATGAACTCGAGTTTGCAAGTCGCTACAGCAAGGGGAAGGTGATTGCGATCACTGGAACCAATGGAAAAACGACCACCACCTTGTTGACCTACCACCTACTGAAGGAAGCAGGATGGGATGTGGGGCTTGCTGGGAATGTAGGCAAAAGCTGGGCCGGACAATTACTCGAAGGAGATCATGCCTGGTGGGTTCTGGAGATTTCCAGTTTCCAGATTGATGGTTTGGTGAGTTTGAAGCCGCACATCGCCCTTCTGACCAATATCACTCCAGATCACTTGGATCGCTACAATTACCAAATGGATCGATATATCGATTCAAAAATGGCCGTTTTCAAAAATATGGCTGCTGGAGACTTTGCTATTTTCAACCTGGAAGATCCTTTTTCCAAGACAGGCCTTGATCGTGCGCCTGTTCAAGCAGCGCACTTTGGTATTTCTTTGCTCGAAAAACCCAAGCAAGGAGGATTTTGCAATGAGGAATCACTCCTATTTCAGGTGAAAGGAACACAGGCAATTATACCGGTTTCCGCGTTGACCATCCAAGGAAAGCACAACTTCCTCAACGCCTTGGGTGCTGGGGTAGCTGCACTCCTAGCTGGATTGAACGAAGCACAGCTGCTCAGCGGCTACCAAACCTTTATAAATGCAGCCCATCGCATGGAGCTGGTTCGTGTATTGGATGGGGTTCGCTATGTAAACGACAGCAAAGGCACGAATGTAGAAGCCACGTTTTATGCGCTAGGCAGCTACAAAGAGCCGATGGTATGGATCGCAGGAGGAGTAGACAAGGGCAATGATTATTCCGTGTTGACTCCATTGGTGGTGAATGGTCAGGTAAAGGCCTTGATCTGTTTGGGAAAGGACAATGTAAAGTTGAAAACTGCATTTACCCCACACATCGCACAAATCCGAGAAACGCAAGACCTGCAGCAGGCGGTATCCTGGGCACAGGAATTGGCCGAAGACAAAGAGGTCGTCCTCTTGTCCCCTGCTTGTGCAAGTTTTGACTTATTTAAAAACTACGAAGACCGAGGAGATCAATTTAAAGCCGCCGTGGTCGCATTACTTCAAAAACAAAGCGCATGAATCAGCTAAAGGCATGGATAGATGAGCAGTTCAAGGGTGATCCAATCATTTGGGCTATCGTGATTTTGCTATCTATGTTTAGCATTCTAGTGGTGTATTCTGCTACAGGTACTCTGGTGTACTCTGTGGACAAGGACACAATAGTGAATACCGAGCAGTACCTATTTAAGCATTCCAAGCTTGTTTTTGCATCATTGGTCGTGATGTGGCTAGCGCACAAAATTCCTTACCGAAAATACGCGCTTTACGCAAGGCTATTCATGTACCTGTCCATCCCGCTATTGGTGGTGACCTATTTGATTGGTTCCAACATCAACGAGGCCAGTCGCTGGTTGGTTATTCCAGTAATTAATCAAGCTTTCCAGCCTTCGGATTTGGCCAAGCTTTCTTTGATCGCTGCCTTGGCAGCAATGCTTGCCAAGCGACAGAATAACATCAATGATTTTTCGGGAACGCTGCTTCCCATTATCATTTCCATAGGAGTGATCAGTGCCTTGATTGGCATGGCCAATATGTCTACGGCCATCTTACTATTGATCACCTGTTTGCTGATTATGTTTATCGGAAGAGTACCAGTCCAGCACTTGGCATTGGTCGTGATGGTAGGCATACTTGGGCTTTCGGTAGCCATACTTACAGGTCAACGGAAAGACACTTTCCTTTCTCGAATAGAAACCTTTATGGATTCGAAGGACGATGATAGCAAGGTTCCTTTTCAGGCAGAGCAGTCCTACATCGCTATTGCAACAGGTGGAATTGCGGGTAAAGGGCCAGGAAATAGTGAGCAACGAAATACGCTTCCACATCCCTATTCTGATTTTATCTATGCCATCATCTTGGAGGAATACGGCATGGTCGGTGGAGTATCCGTACTGTTCCTATACCTCGCCCTGCTTTACCGGGGGATGCGAATTGTCGCCAATTCAAACAAAGCCTTTGGGGGCTTACTTTCCGCAGGTTTGAGCTTTGCCCTAGTCATCCAAGCCTTGGTCAACATGGCCGTGGCTGTAGGGCTAGGGCCGATTACGGGGCTTCCCCTTCCGCTACTTAGCATGGGAGGAACCTCCTTGATATTTACAGGTACTGCCCTTGGGATTATCCTGAGTGTTAGCCGAGGAGACCATCAGGAAGAGGCTTTGGCTGCTTCTGATGGTACCAAAAAAGGAAATCAATTACGAACAGCATAAACGAAAACCTATCAAAACAGGAACAACATATCGAATTCTCATTAGCGGTGGAGGCACCGGCGGGCACATTTACCCAGCCCTAGCCATCGCCAATGCCTGGATGGAAAAACATCCAGACTCGGAGATTCTATTTGTTGGAGCAGAAGGCAAAATGGAGATGCAGAAAGTTCCTGAGGCAGGATACCCCATTAAAGGGCTACCAGTCGCAGGGCTTCAACGAAAATTGACCCTATCCAATCTGAGTTTCCCGATTAAACTATGGAGAAGCCTTCGCATGGCGGCTCGTATTGTAAAAGAATTTCAGCCGCAAGCAGTAGTGGGTGTTGGAGGCTATGCCAGTGGACCAGTGCTTTATGCCGCACAATCCAAAGGTATTCCTACCCTCCTGCAGGAGCAAAATTCCTATGCTGGGTTGACCAACAAAATTTTGGCGAAGAGGGCCGCCCGAATTTGTGTAGCCTATCCTGAGATGGATCGCTTTTTCCCCAAGGAAAAAATAAAGTTGACCGGCAATCCAGTCCGAAAGGATTTGCTGGACCTAGCGGGGAAAAAAGAGCTGGGCCAGCAAAAATTTGGCTTGGATGCAAATCGCAGGACTATTTTGGTTTTGGGAGGATCCCTAGGAGCCCGAACGCTCAATTCCGCCATGGTCAAGCACATGGTTGAACTGGAAAAAGAAGGCTATCAGGTACTCTGGCAGAGCGGAAAATTTTATTTCAAGGATATGGAAGCAGCCTTGGAAAGAGCAGGCTTGACACACATTCACTTGCGGGAGTTTATTCGTGAAATGGACCTGGCCTATGCTGCAGCGGATTTGATCGTTTCTCGGGCTGGAGCGCTATCGGTTTCGGAGCTTTGCCTAGTTGGAAAGCCAGTCATCTTTATTCCATCACCCAATGTAGCAGAGGACCACCAAACGAAAAATGCAACTGCCTGCGTGAAGCTAGGGGCAGCTGTTCTTCTTACCGATGCACTTGCAGTCGATCAATTTAAAAAATCCATAGATGAGTTGCTCCAGCAGGAGGGAAAGGCCCAATCGCTAGCAACTGCAATCAAAAAATTGGCAATGCCGGATGCGGCAAATGCCTTAGTAACCGAACTTGAACTTCTCCTAAAATGACATTTAAAGGGATACATAGCGTATTTTTCCTTGGAATCGGTGGCATAGGCATGAGTGCCTTGGCTCGCTGGTTTCAGCAGGAAGGCTATGACGTAGCGGGTTACGACAAGACCGCTTCGCCCTTGACGGATGCGTTGGAGGAGGAAGGGATGCAGGTCATTCTTGCTGACGAGGTAGCTGCGGTCCCTGCTCAATTTAAGGTAAACCCGAATGAGATCTTGGTAGTTTGGACGCCAGCTATTCCTAAGGATAGCGTGCTCCTTCATTTTTTCCAGCAGGGCTTTCTTCTTAAGAAAAGAGCGGAAGTATTGGGGATGATTACCAAGGACCAATACACGATTGCAGTTGCTGGCACCCATGGCAAAACCAGTACATCTTCCCTTGTGGCGCATCTTTTGAAGTCTGCAGGGAAGCCAGTTACTGCCTTCTTGGGAGGAATTACTCAAAACTACAACAGCAACCTGATCCTTTCAGGAAAGTCCAAAGATTCAGTTGTAGTGGTAGAAGCAGACGAGTTTGATCGTTCTTTCCTTCATTTACATCCAAACGAAACGGTCTTGACAAGTGCAGATCCAGACCATTTGGATATCTATGGGGATGAACAAACAATCTTGGAAGGCTTCCGACAATTTCTTGCTCTAGTGGACAAGAAGGGTAAAATTTACATACAAAGCCATGCCCTGTACCGCTTGGAGGAGCCCGCTTTGGCAGCTACGGGCATCCGCGAGTATGGACTTCGATCGGATGGTATTCATGCCGAAAATATTGTTGCCAAGCCCAACTCTTTTGTTTTTGATTACATCGGAAGCAAAAATCAAATTAAGGGTCTAGAATTGTCTATCCCGGGATTCCATAACGTGGAAAACGCTTTGGCAGCCATTGCCATTGCGCTTGATCATGGGGTCAGTGAAGCACAGGTTCGTGAGGGGATCATGTCCTTCCTCGGCGTAAAGCGACGCTTTGAAATTCACTCCTCTCAAGCTGGAAAGATATTTATTGACGACTATGCGCACCATCCGGAAGAAATCAAGGCTTGCCTTAGTTCGGTTCGAGCGATGTATCCATCCCAACGGATGACCGTGATTTTCCAACCGCATTTATTTACGCGTACTCGTGATTTTGCAGCTGGGTTTTCCGAGAGCCTTTCTCTTGCGGATGAGGTAGTGCTTTTGCCGATCTATCCAGCTAGAGAGCTCCCGATTCCTGGTGTGGAGTCCGAGATGCTTTTGGATGAAATTCAAGCTAACAGGAAGGTTTGTATTCAAAAAAGTGAGGTAATGGATTTCTTGAATGCTTCAGCTCCAGAGGTGCTAGTCACCTTGGGTGCAGGAGATATTGACAGGCTGGTGCCTGGTATCGCAGCATGGACCAATTCTAGACCTAATCCTACGCAATGATGAATAAGGCAAAGGTGAAAAAGGTACTTGGAATTGTTTTGCTCTGTCTCATTGCAGGGGGATACATTGGGTTTGTAGAAAAGCAAAACCTAAGTAAAGCTTTCAGCGCCATAGAGATAGACTTGGAGGCAGTTAGTGGGGTCTATTTTGTGGAAGAAAAAGAAATCTTAACCATTCTTTCGGCTTCCTTCCCAGAGTTGAAAAAGGGGCTACCGATGCGAGAGCTTCCCTTAAAAAATATTGAAAAGCGGTTGTTGGGGCATCCCTTTATTCGTACGGTGGAGGCCTCTGTAGATCAGCAGGGGATTTTAAAGTTGAGCTTGACTCAGCACGAACCAATGGCCCGAATTGCAAGGCCAGAGACTGCTGATGGATACATTACCAAGGAGGGATTGCTGATCGCAACTTCCCCCAGCTATACGAGCAGGGTATTGATTATCCAAGGAGTCTATATCGGCTCTTTGATGGACCAAGGTCGAATAGATGCGATGCCTGAATTGATTCCTTTGATTCGCTTCATCTCGCAGGACAAATTTTGGAGTGCTCAGGTGACTGAGTTGGAGATCAATGGTAGAAATGACATTCGGATTCACCAGCAGGTAGGAAAGCAGGTGATCGAATTTGGTGATGCTCGAGATTTTGAGAGCAAGTTTGACCGTATAGCGGTACTCTATAAAGAAATATTGCCTCGAAAAGGCTGGGACGCTTACCAGCGGATCAGTGTAAAGTATAAAAATCAAATTGTTTGTGAATAAAGCTTGGATATGGAAAATGACAAACTAATTGTAGGTCTGGACATCGGGACGACCAAAATCTGCGCCATCATAGGACGCAAAAATGAATTTGGCAAACTGGAAGTCCTTGGCATGGGCAAGTCAGTATCCGATGGGGTGGAGCGAGGGATCGTGACCAACATCGAAAAGACTGTTCAGGCCATTGAAAAGGCGGTTGAAGAATGTGCGAACATGGCCGAGGTGAACATTGTTGAAGTGATTGTAGGAATTGCTGGTCAGCACATTCAAAGTAAAATCATGCATGGAAGCATCATGCGTCCACCTACTGAGGATGAAATCACCGTTGAGGATGTGCAGCGCCTGACCGCAGACATGCACAACATTGTCGTCCCTCCTGGAAATAGTATCATTCACGTGATGCCCCAAGACTATACGGTAGATTACGAAGGGGGTATTAAAGATCCCGTTGGTATGTCAGGCAATCGTCTGGAGGCAGATTTTCATGTCATCACTGCCCAGACTTCGGCCATCAACAACATCAACAAGTGCGTCAAGCGCGCAGAGCTTACTTCGAAACAATTGATTCTCGAACCCCTTGCCAGCTCCCTTTCTGTCCTAAGTGAGGAGGAAAAAGAAGCGGGTGTTTGTTTGATCGATATCGGAGGGGGAACTACTGATATTGCCATTTTCTATGAAAACATCATTCGCCATACGGCAGTGATTCCTTTGGGAGGCAACATCATTACTGCCGATATTAAGGAGGGCTGTATGCTGATGCAAAATCAAGCAGAGCTTCTGAAGACCCGTTTTGGAAAGGCCATAGCTGCTGAGGCAAATCCGAATGAAATTGTATCCATCCCTGGATTAAAAAATCGAGCTCCAAAAGAAATCTCCATTCGCAATCTTGCTTCCATTATCCAAGCACGCATGGAAGAGATTATCGAAATCGTACAAAACGAAATCATGCAGAGTGGCTATTACAAGAAACTCGCAGGAGGGATTGTCCTCACTGGTGGAGGATCTCAAATGCAGTTTATCTCGCAGCTATTTGAATACATGACGGGATTAGATACGCGTATTGGTTTTCCAAATGAGCACCTTGGAAAATCCGTCTTGGAAGAAGTCAAGAGCCCCATGTATGCCACTACAGTTGGGTTGGTTTTGGCAGGCTTCAAATCTTTAGACATGCGCGAGGAAATCTACCAAAATCGCCGAGCCAATTCGGGTGTCAAGCCAAAGCAAGTTGAAAAAAGAGATGTGATCTCCAAGGATTTCTTTAAAAATATTGGCGAGCGTTTGAAGGGAATTATTTCGGACGATATCGGAGATGATTCGGCTTATGGAAATTAATATTCAACCCTTATAAATCACCCAAAGAGTACCCTAGCCTAAAAATAAATTCACCCCTTATAATTATGTCAGATAACATGAAAGATTACAGATTTGATCTACCTAAAAACCAAAAATCCATCATTAAAGTCATTGGTGTGGGTGGCGGTGGCAGCAATGCCGTCAACCACATGTATGGCTTAGGAATTAAGGATGTAGAATTCGTCGTGGTCAATACCGATGCCCAGGCCTTGAAATCTAGCCCTGTTCCTTTGAGGCTTCAGCTTGGAGCCAACTTGACTGAGGGACTTGGTGCGGGCGCTAATCCAGAGCAAGGGAGGCGTGCAGCACTAGAGACTGAGGAAGAAATCCGAGAGCTCCTTGCCGACAATACCAAAATGGTATTTATTACAGCAGGTATGGGAGGAGGTACAGGTACAGGTGCTGCGCCTATTGTAGCACGAATTGCCAAGGAATTAGATATCCTAACCGTAGGTATTGTAACGGCTCCCTTTATGTTTGAAGGGAAAAAGAAAATGGCAGTAGCCGAAGCAGGCATTGAAGCACTTCGTGAAAATTGCGATACCGTACTCGTAATCCTCAACGATAAGTTGAGAGAGATTTATGGCAACTTAGCCATCCGTACAGCGTTCAGCAAGGCGGACGATATTTTGAGTACTGCAGCGCGATCTATTGCAGAAATCATTACTATCCATCAGGATGTAAACGTGGATTTTGAAGACGTTAAAACGGTGATGAAAGATGCGGGTGCTGCCGTGATGGGTTCAGCCACTGAAGAAGGAGAGGGTCGCGCCATCCGTGCTGCTGGCCTTGCTATTTCTTCTCCCTTACTCAATAATGTTGATATCAAAGGGGCTCAAAAAATCTTGCTATCCATTATTTCTGGAGAAGAAGAGGAACTTTCAATGGACGAGTTGAGCGATATTACCGAATACATCCAAGAAAAAGCAGGTGACAATGCAGAGATCATCTTTGGACAGGGGATTGATCCTGAATTGGGTAGAGCCATCCGCGTGACGGTTATTGCCACAGGCTTCGAGATGGATAGACTGGCAAGTGTGCCTATAACAAGCCAAAATACCGCTTCTATTTCTACCTTTTCTAGCCCAATAGCTCCGACTCCAGCCCCTGCACCGGCTTCTGAGCAAACCAAAACAGTAATTGATTTGGACTCCGGAAAATCTGCACAAGTAATAGAAGAGCCTATCGCTGAAGGAACAACCTTCACTTTTACCTTCCCCAAGACTCCCGTAGCGGTGGTCGCTCCCCCTATGGATGAAGAAGTAAAAGAAGAAGTGAGAGAAGAAGAAAAAGAAGAAATTTTCTCTTTCGATATTCAACCTGTAGCCGAAACTTTCCTTGTGGAAGAAACGCCTGTGGAAGAAGAAAAAATTGTGCATACCCTCTACCAAGAACCTGTAGCTGCTGAAGAGCCATTAGAATCGCAGCAGCCTACCGTTCCTGTATTTGCGAATGATTACTACGAGCAAATGAAGATGAAAGCCATTCAGCGTGCGCACGAAAGATTTGAGAAACTAAAAGGAAGCCGTTCCCTAACCACTGCTTCAGATGACTTGACTGAAAAGATGGTGGTACCTGCCTACCAGCGTAAAAATGTGATCCTAAATGAAACGCAGCATAGCTCGGAATCTGCCCTAAGTAAGTTTAACCTGAACGAGGAAAACGAGATTTTAGGCAATAATAGATTTCTGCACGACAACGTGGACTAAGTCCTAAAAGTCGAGCAGCATATCTGCCTGGGTATGTAGTAGTTCTATATACAGCCTGTTGGTGAGCAGGTTATCTGACATATTTTGCTCGATCTTAGCCAATTTTGGCTTGAGAGCAAGAACATGCATACCCAAGTAATGGAAGATGTCGGTGAGGTGGCTCATAGCGATGCCACCCCCGCCAATTCCTGATGAAAGCCCTACTAGGGCACACTTTTTATTTAAGAACGAATTGGGATACGTCATCCCGTCAATGAATGATTTAAGGATCCCTGGAAACGACCCGTTGTA
>CAMDEU010000028.1 GCA_945897085.1 Spirosoma fluviale
ACCAAGTGAAAATGAGTATCTGGAAATAGGATCGCTAGGGGGATTCCTGGAAAACCTCCGCCCGTACCGATATCCAATACTTTAGTTTCAGGTTGAAACTGGATCACTTTAGCGATGCCCAAGGAGTGAAGCACATGGTGGACGTAAAACTGATCCATGTCCTTGCGGCTAATCACATTGATTTTGGCATTCCAGTCCTGATAGACTGCCTCTAATTGCTCTAATTGTTGGAGCTGCTTGGCGGTAAGGTTTGGAAAGTAGGAGGCAATCAGGGTGCTAGTGGAGCTCATCAAATTTGGTTTTCTTTTCCAGAAGCAATTTCATAGAGCAATTCACGTGAACGGTGCAATTGTGCTTTAACGGTTCCCAGTGGCTTATCGAGTTCCTGGGCGATTTCCTCGTAAGAGAGCTCATCAAAATAGCGAAGCTGCACCAGCTTGCGGTATTTGGCTGGCAGCTTGTCTACAAATAGGCGTACCATCTCGATGCGTTGTGATTTGATAAACTCGTCTTGCGGGTTGTCGTCTTTATCCTCCACATCCATGGTGACGGCATTTCCATTGTCATCAGAAAATGAATTATTCAAGCTCATGGTTTTAAGCTTCTTCTTTCGGATAAAGTCAATCGCATTGTTGGTGGCAATACGAAACAACCAAGTTGAAAAAGTGTATTCTTTTTTGAACCGCTCCAAATTTCGGAAAGCCTTTGCAAAGGCTTCCATCGTCAGGTCATCCGCGTCATCTGCATCACGGATCATCTTCAAAATCATAAAGTATACCGCCTTCTTGTATCGCTTCATCAAGGTCGCATAGGCCGCCTGATCCTTCCCTTGAACAGCTCTGTCAATCAGATCAAAATCCTCAAGAGCCTTGGATGAAAATTCGCGTTCGTTGCTGTTCATTTGATGCTTTTTGCCTGGTAGGAGATAGATCCTAAAACCCAAAAGTATGCCAAGTACAATAAATCGTTCAGTAATACATTCATTTTAGGGAGATTACTCTGCAAGTTTTTCGAGGCTGACCTAAAAATTGAAATTAATAAAAGAGAGCGCAGCCCCAATATTCCTAAAACGATTAAAAAATATTCCCATTGTAATCCTATGCCGAAATAAATCAGCAAACCGACGCCTCCAATCCAGTACAGTGCATGGGATATGGCATACAGACCTACCTTGCGCTTGTCCTCTACTCGAAAAAACCGTTCGGCATGCAACAGGTGTCTTTCATGTTGTAAATATTCCTTCCAATTTTCTTTGGGGGCAGATAAGGTAATCGCTTCTGCATCGATCACCACCTTCGTATTTGATCCTGTCGCATGCGTATTCACAAATACAGAATCATCACCCCCTTCCATATTCCAGAACCCTCTAAATCCTTTGGCCTCCATGAAAAAGCTTTTTCGGTAACAAAGATTTTTGCCTGTCCCCATGAATGGGGATTTCCACAACCCAAAGGAAAGGTAGAAGAGCGCCTTTAAAATTGTTTCAAATTGAATCCATTGGTTTAGAGCCCCTGACGTTTCTTGGTAGCTTGAAAATCCAAGGGCAAAGGTTTTTCCTTCCTCACGCACAGGAGCAGTCATTTTGCGGACCCACTGATCCGAGGTAGGCATGCTGTCTGCATCGGTGAGTAGGATGACGTCGTTTTTAGCAACTTTTATTCCCAGTGCGAGCGCAAATTTTTTGTCAGTACAGTGTTTGGGCGTGTATTTGAGGGTTACCGATCTCAGTTTGGGATATTGAATCATCAGGTCTTCCAATAACCGCTTGGTTCGATCTGTGCTCTGATCGTTGACAATCATCACATCAAATTTGGGATAATCCTGTTCAAAAAGTTTGGGAATCAACACTTTTAGGCATTGAAATTTATTTCTTGCCGTCACCAATATGGTCACTCCTTCTTCTGGATATTGGATCCCAGACTTTTTTGATCCTCGGAAATACCAAGCAGTTCGAGAAAATACCATCAAGAGGTATCCGCCTTGAACAAGGATTCCGAAACCGAAGAAAAACCACAATAAAAATAGGCCCATAGGTCAATTTTGCTGGGCAAATATAAAATCAATTTCAGCAAGTCATTTAAGAATAAGTGGATATTTTTGCACAAGCAAGTCTTTCCAATTGAGTCTTGCATTTTTGCTCCTTTTTGCGTTCCAATGAAGTTTGTTCTAGAAAAAAAAGATCCCCACACCCAAGCCCGAACTGGCACCCTCACCACAGACCATGGTACGATCCAAACGCCTATTTTTATGCCTGTGGGAACAGCCGGAACGGTGAAGGCAGTCCACCAGCGGGAATTAAAAAAAGATATTCAAGCACAAATCATTCTAGGCAATACCTATCACCTCTACCTTAGGCCAGGATTGGATACCCTGGAGAAGGCGGGTGGCCTCCATCAGTTTATAGGATGGGACAGACCCATGTTGACTGATTCGGGGGGGTACCAAGTATTTTCGCTCGCAGGAACACGGAAAATAAAGGAGGAAGGGGTGACTTTCAAGTCGCATATCGATGGGTCCAAGCACTTTTTTGCACCTGAGAATGTGATGGATATTCAACGAAGCATTGGAGCAGACATCATTATGGCCTTCGATGAGTGTACCCCCTATCCTTGTGACTATGCCTATGCTCGGCAATCCATGGACATGACCCATCGCTGGCTAATTCGCTGTCAAGACCGCTTTGACGCTACGGAAGGAAAGTATGGATATAGCCAAAGCCTTTTCCCAATTGTTCAAGGTTCCGTGTACAAAGATCTCCGAGTTCAAAGTGCAGAATTTATAGCACAGCAGGGAAGAGAAGGAAATGCCATTGGTGGGCTTTCGGTAGGTGAGCCAGCCGAGCTGATGTATGAAATGACTGAATTGGTGACCGCACTGTTACCCGCTGACAAGCCTAGGTACTTGATGGGTGTAGGTACCCCTGCCAATATTCTGGAGTGTATCGCGCTCGGTGTGGATATGTTTGACTGTGTCATGCCCACTCGCAATGCCCGCAACGGCATGCTGTTTACCTCTGAAGGCATTATCAATATCCGAAATGAAAAGTGGAAGGATGACTTTAGTTCCATAGACCCTGCTATTGGCAATGAAGTGAGCAGCACCTATACCAAGGCCTACTTGCGGCACCTTACGGTCTCCAAAGAAATTTTGGCTGCCCAGATCGCAAGCATCCATAACCTTGCTTTTTACCTCTGGCTAGTAGGGCAGGCAAGGGAACATATTCAAGCCGGAGATTTTGGCAGCTGGAAAACGGCCATGGTCAAGAAAGTAAGTACTAGATTGTAAAATGAAAATTCTCGACAAACTCATCATCAAAGAATTTTTGAAGACCTACTTTTTTGTAGTGGTCTTACTCATTCTGGTGGTTTTGGTCCTGGATTTTACTGAAAAAAACGACACCTATATCCGCAATCAGGTGCCAACAAAGGACATCTTGTCCTACATGGGCAACTATGGCTTGTACCTCAACAACCTGCTCACTCCGATTACGGTCTTTATTTCGGTGATCTTCATTACCTCCAAGATGGCGGGCAGAACAGAGATTGTGGCCATCCTGAGTTCAGGGATTAGTTTTGTTCGATTACTTCGGCCTTTTCTTTTTGCAGCAGCCCTTATTGGAGCCACGAGTTTTCTATTGAATGGATGGATCCTACCCCGAGCCACTGCGGGAGTAGCACAATTTCGAATGCAATACCTCGAAAAAGGAGAAGCCTCCACGGACCCCAATATTCACATCAAAGTTGGTCCAGATGCCTATGCCTACATCAGTCGATTTTACAAGACCAGCAATACGGGATACAACTTTACCTTAGAAGAAATCCGTGAGGGGAAACTAATTTCCAAGCTCTCTTCAGACTTAATCCAATGGGATACTGCCAAAAATGTATGGCGGCTAGAAAACTGGAGGCTACGAATACTTAAGGAGCGAGGAGAAGATTATACGACGGGCAATTCCATGGATACCGTGCTCTCCATTTCTCCTGCTGACTTTGATTTGCCCGAAAATCACCATGAAACGCTCCTGCTCCCAGAATTGAGCACCCAAATACGCCTTTTGGAAGAGCGAGGAGCGGATAATGTGAGCTACTACCGCATCGAACGCATCGTGCGATACATGTCTCCTTTTGCCTCAGTTATTCTTACTTTTATTGGGGTAATTATGTCGGCACGAAAAACACGTGGTGGCTCCGGTTTTCAAATTGCGCTTGGCTTCTTCCTAGCTTTCGTCTACATCTTGTTGTTTCTTCTTTCCCGCACCTTTGCCGAAGCAGGTACCCAATTTCCGGTGCTGGCGGTGTGGATGCCCAACTTACTTTTTGCGCTTACGGGATTGATTTTGTATAAAACTGTACCTCGGTGATGCTCCCTTCTACCTTCAAGGATTACCTGCTACTTCACTTTATTGTGTTGATTTGGGGGGTTACATCCATTTTAGGTTTGTTGATTAGCCTCCCCTCCTTGGAACTTGTATTTTACCGAACACTTCTAGCGGCGATAGGAGTAGCTGTACTGATGGGATTGCGAAAAGAATCGCTCCGTGTAGCTCCGATGGACTTACTCAAAATCATAGGGGTAGGGGTGCTGATTTCCTTACATTGGATCTTCTTTTTTTGGTCAGCCAAGGTGTCTACTGCTTCTGTTTGCCTGGCGGGGATGGCTACCACCTCACTTTGGACATCTTTTTTGGATCCCTTGATCAACAGAAAGCGTATAAAACCCTTCGAGGTTGCCCTAGGTTTACTGGTCATTTCAGGCTTGCTCGTCATCTTTCAGTTTGAAAACGGGTACTGGCTGGGACTTTCTATGGCTTTGGCAGCTGCATTTTTGAGTGCCCTATTTTCCATACTCAATGGACGGCTGACATTTCGATATAGCCCCTACCAAATCACTTTTTACGAGATGGGTACCGCGAGCCTAGTGGCCTTGCTATTTTTACCGCTGTATTCCTACATCGATGGTTCAGCTATCCAATGGACATGGAAAGGATTGGATTGGTTTTGGCTCCTGATTCTAGCAGGAATTTGTACGGTCTATGCGTTTTCGGTTTCGGTGGAATTGATGAAGCGACTGCCAGTGTTTTCCATCAACCTGACCATCAACTTGGAGCCTGTCTATGGGATCTTGCTTGCGGTGGCAATTTTTGGAGAGAAAGAAAAAATGACTCAACAATTTTACATCGGCACCTCCATCATTCTTCTGGCGGTATTGATCTATCCAGTGCTCAACTATTGGAATAAAAAAAAGAAAACTGCACAGGAGTATAGTCAACTTTTTTAAGCATAAACCAAAAGAATAGCTTTACTTTTCCTGACTTAAAGCGGGGATTCAAATACGAAATAGTCTGCTGGCCAGCCCGGAAAAGTTGGTTTTTGATCAAATAAACCAAACACACTGGAGCCCGAACCAGACATCGCTGCATAGTAAGCTCCAGCTGAATACATCCTGGATTTGATTGCTTCGATCTCTGGGTAGTTTTTGAAAATGCTCTGTTCAAAATCATTGACCAACTCTTTCTTCCAGCAACTTCGATCTGCCAAAATGGTTTCTAGTTTGGTTTTGGGAGCCTTGGGAACTACTCCTGCGTAGGCTTCCTTGGTGCCTACATGAATACCTGGGTAGATCAAGACTAAGTAAGATCCTTGAAGCGATACTGAACAGGGATCAAGAATTTCCCCTCTGCCGCGGATAATTTTAGGCGTATTTTCAATAAAAAATGGACAATCACTCCCCAATTCTGCAGCATACTCCTCCAGAAAGAAATCGTCCAAATGCAAGTCAAAGAGGTTGCTCATCAACTTCAGTGCAAACGCTCCATCCGCTGAACCTCCACCCAAGCCGGCACCCATGGGAATATGTTTGTGTAAGTGGATATTGAGACTGGGCAATCCTTGGTAATCTTTTTTGAGCAGCTTTTCTGCTTTCAAGATCAAGTTGTCTTTGGAATCTCCAGGCACTTCCAATCCAGTTACCGTCCAAGATGGTTTCTTGTCTAAAATCATTTCTAAGGCATCACAGAGTGGAATAGGGAACATACAAGACTCGATCTCGTGGTACCCATCGTTCCTTTTTTGGGTAATGTGTAGTCCTAGATTTATTTTGGCGTTGGGAAAAGTGATCATGGAGAGACGCTGTTTGGACAAAAGTAAGGGAAATCGAGCGATGAGAGCTGTCCCCCATCTATTTTTAGTAAAATGACATATTTCGACTGAAATATTGCCATTTTAAACACTGATTTGTAAAAATATTACTCAAAAATTAGGTGTGATATCAAAAAATTGAAAATAACGTAAATCAATATAAAATTTGGAAAGAAGTATTTATTTCCTCGTTTTAACTTATTGAAATTGGTATTACTCCTTTTTAAGAAATTTAATGTTGTGAAAAATAATTTTTCCCAATTTTAACAACTGCTTAAAGGAATAGCAAAAGAATTAAATATTGTAAGTCTCGGCATAGATTTTTATTATTGTAAGGCGATTCGTCGTCTGCGTTTCTTTTCCTGACCTCATGACCTATTCCAAGTTCCTCCTCCTGCGATTTAGCATTCTCATTTCTATTTCCAAGTGAGGCACTAGACCATAGATAGAACCCTATACTTTCTAAAGTGCCTTCATCCAACGAGGCACTTTTTTTATTTCAGCAACCATGACCCAAAATCCACTCAAAAAATACAGCTGGGAAATCAGTGAAAACCCCGAGCATCCGGCAGGAATGGCCATGCTTTATGCAACGGGGATGTCTGACAAAAAAATGAAGCAGCCCTTTGTTGGAATCGCAAGTTGCGGCTACGAAAGTAATCCCTGCAACATGCACCTGAATGACTTTGCTGCACATATCAAAGCTTCTTCCCAAGAAGAGGAGTTGACGGGATTGGTATTTAATACAATTGGAATATCTGACGGAACATCCATGGGCACCTTGGGAATGCGTTATTCCTTGGTTTCAAGAGAAATTATCGCCGATTCTATCGAATCCTTTGTTCTCGGACATTCATTCGATGCCTGTGTGGCAGTCGCGGGCTGTGACAAAAATATGCCCGGCGCCATTATTGGGATGCTCCGAATCAACCGCCCTAGCATTATGGTCTATGGGGGTACGATTGCCTCAGGGATCTATAAAGGAGAAAAACTAAATATTGTCTCTGCCTTTGAAGCTTTTGGCAAAAAAATCCAAGGCACCATCACCCCTGAAGACTATGACGGAGTCATCCGTAATGCCTGTCCTGGAGCAGGGGCTTGCGGTGGTATGTATACCGCAAACACCATGTCATCTGCGATTGAGGCCCTAGGGATGTCCCTGCCTTACTCCGCTTCCAATCCTGCCAACTCACCAGAAAAATTACGGGAGTGCAGGGAGGTAAACCATTACCTACGCATCCTACTTGAGATGGACCTCAAGCCCAAAGATATTGTCACGCGCAAAAGCATTGAGAATGCCGTTCGGGTAGTGATCGCCTTGGGAGGAAGTACGAATGCAGTACTCCACTTGCTCGCCATCGCGCGAACTGCAGGCGTAAACTTCACCCTCCAGGACTTTAAAGAGCTCAATCGAAAAACTCCCATGATAGGGGATTTCAAGCCTTCGGGCAAATTCCTCATGGAGGATTTGCACGAGCAAGGAGGCTTACCTGCCTTTATGAAGTACTTTTTAGAAAAGGGGTATTTGCAGGGGGATTGCATGACTGTCACTGGTAGGACTTTGGCGGAGAATCTAGAAAAAGTGGAGGCCCTCGTGCCTTCTCAAGTCAATGTCATTCATCCGGTAGAGATGCCCATCAAAACTACAGGCCACCTCTGCATCTTGGAAGGAAACCTCGCTCCCGAGGGAGCAGTTGCAAAAATAACTGGGAAAGAAGGAAGGGTATTTACTGGTCCTGCCAAGGTGTTTGACTCCGAGTTGGAGGCCAACAATGCCATTCGAGATCATCAGGTGCAAGCAGGTGATGTGGTGGTAATTCGTAATGTCGGTCCAAAAGGCGCACCTGGTATGCCGGAAATGTTGAAGCCAACCTCCATGATCATCGGTGCGGGATTGGGGGCTGATGTAGCTTTGATCACGGATGGAAGATTTTCTGGAGGTACCCACGGTTTCGTTGTAGGTCATGTGACTCCTGAAGCATGGTGCGGTGGACCCATTGGTTTACTGAAGGATGGAGACCTGGTCACCATTGATACCGATAGCCAAAGCCTTCAGGTAGCGGTAACGGAGGAAGAATTTGCCAAGCGAAAAATAAGCTGGTCACCCAAGCCAATTGAGGGGCTTCAAGGCACACTCAAAAAGTACAATAAACTTGTTGCAACCGCCTCTGAAGGTTGCGTTACTGATAAATTTTAAGGTCATGGAAACCAAGATGAGAGGTGCTGACATCGTAATTCGTTCGCTCATAGCAGAGCAGGCGGAACTTATCTTTGGCTATCCTGGTGGAGCAATTATGCCCGTCTATGACGCGCTATATGACTACGAAGGTCAAATCAAACACGTGCTCACTCGACACGAACAAGGAGCCGTCCATGCCGCTCAAGGCTATGCTCGGATTTCTGGAAAGGTGGGCGTTTGTTTGGCCACCTCGGGCCCTGGAGCCACCAACTTGATTACAGGTCTGGCCGACGCACAAATAGATAGCACGCCTTTGGTCTGCATTACAGGTCAGGTAGCTGCCCATCTCTTGGGAACAGATGCTTTTCAGGAAACCGACATGATGGGAATTTCAATGCCAGCTACCAAGTGGAACTACCAAGTGAGGCGGGCAGCAGATATTGCACCTGCCATTGCCAAGGGCTTTTTTATTGCCCGATCCGGAAGACCTGGGGCAGTATTGATCGATATTACGAAAAATGCACAGGTGGAATTGGCCGCATTCAACTACCAGCCTTGCCAAGAATTTCGCTCCTATAAAACCCATCATCCAGTTTCAGACACTGCTATACTGCAAGCAGCAGCTCTCCTTAATGAAGCGGCACGCCCCTACTTACTTTTTGGACAGGGGGTGATTTTGGGTAAAGCCGAGGCGGAGCTAAAGTCATTCTTAGATAAATCTGGAATACCTGCCGCATCTACGCTGCTGGGATCAGGAGCACTTTCCCAAGAGCATCCCAACTATGTTGGAAAGCTAGGAATGCATGGCAACTATGCCCCCAACCTGCTGACTAATCAATGCGATGTGCTGGTGGCTGTAGGGATGCGTTTTGACGATAGGGTGACAGGGGATTTGTCGCGCTATGCCAAGCAGGCCAAAGTAATCCACCTCGAGTTGGACCCCTCTGAAATCAATAAAAACGTAGAAGCCAATGTTGCGGTGCTTGGGAACTGCAAGGAAAGCTTGGCCAAATTGACCGAAGCCATTGCCTCCAAAAAGCACGAGTCTTGGATGGCAAAATTCCGGGCCCTTGAGCAACAAGAAAATGAAGCCGTGGTCCAGCATGACCTTATGCCTACCAAGGTGGGGTTGACTATGGGAGAAGCAATTCACCACATTAACCGCTACAAGGCCGACGATGCGGTACTCGTCACCGATGTGGGTCAGCACCAGATGATCGCATGGAGGTATTTCAACTATAAAAAAACCAGAACCCAGGTGACTTCAGGAGGATTGGGCACGATGGGCTTTGCACTGCCTGCTGCCCTTGGTGCACAGCTCCATGATTATTCCCGACAAGTGATCTGTGTGGTAGGGGATGGAGGAATCCAAATGACCATTCAGGAGCTGGGTACCATCATGCAAACCAAGGCCCCTGTAAAAATCGTGCTCCTCAACAACAACTACTTGGGCATGGTACGACAATGGCAACAAATGTTTTTTGACAAGCGCTATTCCTTTACCGAATTAGATAACCCCAACTTCATCATGCTTGCGGAAGCTTACGGCATCAAAGCAAAAAAAGTAAGCGATCGAGCAGACCTCGCTGAAGCCGTAGAAGACATGTTTATTCACGATGGCCCCTTCTTCCTAGAGGTTGTGGTAGAGAAAGAAGACAATGTATTCCCCATGATTGCCACCGGCTGCTCGGTAGAAGAGGTTCGACTCAATTAATTGCTCCCTATGAAACGCTACACTATCTTCGTTATCACCGAAAATTTTATTGGAATTCTCAATAGAATTACGATCATTTTTACCCGTAGGGGTATCAATATCGATGCACTTACTGCCTCGGAAAGCCGGATCCCAGGTGTCCACCGAATCACCATCGAGGTGACGGTGACCGAGGAAACGGTGATCCAGCTGGTCAATCAAATCGAAAAAATCATCGATGTAATCAAGGCTTTTCACCATGAGGACACCGGCGTTGTGTACCAAGAGTTGGCCTTATACAAGATTCCTGTGTCCCGCCTTGATGGGGGATTGGAAAAAATTATTAGAGATCACCATGCCAAAATTATTGCAGCAGAACCTGATTTTGTAGTTTTGGAACTGACTGGGCACAAGGAAAAAACACGAGAACTGCTCGAAATACTCAAAGGATACGGCATTCTTGAATTTGCCCGTTCCGGAAGGGTGGCCGTCGCCAAGCGCATGCTGACCATTGACTCTTTTGTCAACTAAACTCAACCTAAAAATCTATTCTTAAAATTTTCTACTATGAAATTGAAATTTGGAAACGTTGAAGAAAACGTAGTAACCCGAGAGGAGTTCCCCTTAGAAAAAGCTAGAGAAGTACTGAAAGACGAAGTAATTGCAGTCATTGGTTATGGCGTGCAAGGTCCTGGTCAAGCGCTCAACCTCCGTGACAACGGCTTCAAAGTAATTGTAGGCCAGCGAAGTGGTTCCAAGACCTGGGATAAGGCGATCGCCGATGGTTGGGTACCCGGAGAAACGCTTTTTGAAATTGAGGAAGCCTGTTCCCGTGGTACAATTCTTCAATTTTTACTTTCCGATGCAGGACAGATTACGTTGTGGCCTACTCTTAAAAAACACCTGACTCCAGGAAAAGCCCTCTATTTTTCTCATGGTTTTGGGATCACCTACAAGGAAAAAACAGGAATTATTCCTCCTGCAGATGTAGATGTGATTTTGGTAGCTCCCAAAGGTTCAGGTACCTCCCTACGACGTATGTTCGTGGAAGGTAGAGGACTCAATTCTTCTTACGCCATCTTTCAGGATGGTACGGGCAAAGCAAAAGACCGCGTAGTAGCGCTGGGAATTGGTGTTGGATCGGGCTACTTGTTTGAAACTGATTTTTATCGGGAAGTGACTTCTGATTTGACAGGAGAACGTGGCACCCTGATGGGAGCCATTCAAGGCATTTTTGCAGCGCAGTACGAGGTGCTTCGCGCCAATGGCCATACTCCTTCTGAAGCATTTAACGAAACTGTAGAAGAATTGACACAGTCCCTGATGCCGCTAGTGGCAGAAAATGGAATGGACTGGATGTATGCCAATTGCTCTACTACCGCACAGCGAGGAGCTTTGGATTGGTGGAAGCCTTTTAGAGATGCTACCAAGCCAGTATTTGAGGCGCTGTACGAGTCGGTGAAGTCGGGCGCAGAAGCTCAAAAATCCATCGACTCCAATTCCAAGCCAGATTACCGAGAGAAATTGGAAGTAGAATTAGCCCAGCTTCGAGATTCAGAAATGTGGCGTGCAGGAGCAGTCGTACGACAATTGAGACCAGAGAATAATTAATCTACCCAAACCAGATCAGGTCATGAGCGAAAAGCTATGGATATTCGATACCACCCTTAGAGATGGAGAGCAAGTGCCGGGATGTCAACTCAATACCCAAGAGAAAATCACAGTGGCTAAGGCCCTGGAAGCGTTGGGAGTGGATATCATTGAAGCAGGTTTTCCCATCTCTAGCCCAGGGGATTTTAACTCCGTGGTAGAAATTTCCAAAGCAGTATCCAACCCAATCATCTGTGCCCTTTCTCGCGCCGTAGAAAAAGACATCGAAGTAGCAGCTGCATCCCTTCAATACGCTAAAAAAGGACGTATCCATACAGGAATTGGAGTTTCGCCCTATCATATTCAATTCAAGCTCCGTTCCACCCCAGAGGACATCATCAAACGAGGGGTGGCAGCAGTCAAATTTGCGAAGCGATTTGTCGAGGATGTAGAATTTTATGCCGAAGATGCAGGTCGCGCGGAGTCCGACTTCCTTTGCAAAATAATTGAAGAAGTCATCAAAGCTGGAGCTACCGTAGTCAATATTCCTGACACCACCGGCTACTGTCTCCCAGAGCAGTATGGTGCCATCATTGCTAGTCTTAAAAACCGAGTTCCCAACATCGACCGTGCCATCATCGCTACGCACTGCCACAACGACCTAGGCATGGCTACGGCCAACACGGTAGCGGGGGTGCAGCAAGGCGCACGACAGGTAGAGGTGACCATCAACGGAATTGGGGAACGCGCTGGAAATACCTCCTTGGAAGAGGTGGTAATGGCGATCAAATGCCATCAGTCCATCCCCGTTCACACGGAAATTGTGACTCCAAAAATCTACCACACCAGTCGACTCGTGTCCAAGTTGATGAATATGCCTGTACAGCCCAACAAGGCGATTGTGGGCAGAAATGCATTTGCACATTCTTCGGGTATCCATCAAGATGGGGTACTGAAGCATCGAGAAAACTACGAGATCATAGATCCCAAGGATGTAGGCGTTGCAGAATCTACGATCGTCTTGACCGCCAGGTCTGGAAGAGCAGCCCTCAAGCACCATTTGGATGCCTTGGGAGTGGAGCTCGAAGGAGAAGCCTTGCGAGAAGTGTACGAAGCATTTTTGGTGCTTGCAGATTCCAAGCGGGATATAGGGAGAAAAGACCTCTTGGAGCTGGTAGGTAAATTCATCGATGAATCCAACTTCATTGAGTTGGAACAGGTCCACTACTCCTCGGATGGTGAAGCAACAGCACAAGTAACCCTCAAAGTAGGCAACGCACTTCAGGTGGCCACTTCTACTGGCGTAGGGCCGGTGGATGCCGTTCTCAAGGCTATAGAATCCATTGTACAGCCTCAAGTGGAGCTGGAGGAGTTTCTTATCCAAGCGATCACCCAAGGAAGCGACGATGTGGCCAAAGTACACATGCGATTGATCAAATCAGACAAGCCCTACTATGGCTTTGCCTCCAACCAAGACATTGTCCTCGCCTCGGCACAGGCCTTTGTCGATGCACTTAACAAAATTCCAGTCAAAGAATATGCGACTGCCTAGCTATGGAAAAGAACACCTTATTTGATAAAATCTGGGACGCACACGTAATCAAATCCGTGCCTGCAGGTCCTGACGTATTTTTTATCGACAAGCACTTCATTCACGAAGTGACTTCCCCGGTAGCTTTTCTCAATTTGAAGCTAAGAGGAATTGGCGTAAAGTATCCGAATCGGACCATCGCCACTCCGGATCACAATGTGCCTACCGTAGATCAGGATCAGACCATCAAGGACAAGCTTTCGCGCATGCAGGTAGAAAAGCTGCGCGAGAATTGTGCGAAGTACAGCATTGAACTCCATGACTTGGGATCTGCACACCATGGCATCGTACACGTCATCGGACCAGAATTGGGAGTGACCCAGCCCGGGATGACCATCGTCTGCGGGGATTCACATACCTCCACCCACGGTGCTTTTGGAGCCATTGCTTTTGGTATCGGTACCTCCGAGGTGGAGATGGTCCTTGCCACCCAATGCATCATGCAGTCCAAGGCAAAGAAAATGCGAATTTCTGTGGAGGGTACCCTAGGCAAGGGAGTTACCTCCAAGGACATTATTCTGTACATCATCTCCAAAATATCTGCAGCAGGAGCCACTGGCTACTTTGTGGAATATGCGGGTTCAGCGATCCAAAGTTTATCCATGGAGGCTCGAATGACGATTTGCAACATGTCCATCGAGATGGGCGCCCGTGGCGGGCTTATTGCCCCAGATGAGACCACCTTTGCCTACTTGAAGGGAAAACAATATGCTCCCAAAGGAGCGGATTGGGAGAATGCCGTAGCGCATTGGAAAACCTTGAAAACAGACGATGGAGCCATTTTTGATAAAGAATTGGTTTTTGAAGCGGCAGACATCGAACCGATGATCACCTATGGAACGAATCCAGGAATGGGAATCAAAGTGACCGGGACCATTCCAACCACCAAAGGAATGGAAGGTTCCAACAAAACTTCTTACCTGAAATCCCTCGACTACATGGGCTTTGCTCCCGGTGAAGCGGTAAAAGGAAAGTTGGTGGATTACGTCTTTGTGGGGTCTTGTACAAATGGACGAATTGAAGATATCCGTGCGGTGGCTCAGTTTGTAAAAGGACATCAAAAGGCCGAAAACATCACTGCCTGGATTGTGCCAGGATCTCGTGAGGTGGAGAAAATGGCGCATGAAGAAGGCCTAGTAAAAATCCTGGAAGAGGCGGGGTTTGAACTCCGTCAGCCCGGATGTTCCGCCTGCCTAGCCATGAACGACGATAAGATTCCTTCAGGTAAGTATGCAGTGTCTACCTCCAATCGAAATTTTGAAGGCCGTCAAGGCCCCGGTGCACGCACCATGCTTGCCTCCCCCTTGACTGTAGCTGCGGTAGCGATTACTGGCCGAATTACGGATCCAAGGGAAGTATTTGGAAATTGAAAATACGAAATGGGAAGTACGAAGTACGGAATTTATGGAGTACAAGGATAGCACTACCCACTCGCTAATTTTACCACATTTGAACTAAGAAAAATGGCTTACGATAAATTTACCGTCCTTCAAAGTACAGCAGTTCCTCTGCCTAACGAAAACGTAGATACAGACCAGATCATCCCTGCCCGCTTCCTAAAGGCAACCGAGCGCGAAGGATTTGGGGACAACTTGTTTCGTGACTGGCGATACGATGTGGAGGGTAATCCCAAAAAGGATTTTGTGCTGAATGACCGGACCTATTCAGGAAAAATTCTGGTGGCAGGAAAAAATTTCGGTTCCGGCTCCAGCCGCGAGCACGCCGTATGGGCGTTGTATGATTATGGTTTCCGCTGTGTGGTGTCCAGCTTTTTTGCAGACATTTTTAAAAATAACTGCCTGAATATCGGCGTATTGCCGGTGACGATTTCACCGGAATTTGCTGAACTTTTATTTACCGCCATTGCTGCAGATCCCAATACCGTAGTGGAAGTGAACCTGCCTCAGCAGAAAATCACCTTGCTTGCTACAGGAACTTCTGAGTCCTTCGACATCAACGAATACAAGAAGGACAACATGCAACATGGCTTCGACGACATCGACTACCTGATCAATATGGCGGCCGAAATTGAGGGTTTTGCCGCATCTCGATAAAACTTGGTTCGATGGAGGCAAGAAGATTAGAGTGGATGGACACTACCTTGAGGGATGGAGAACAGACCTCAGGGGTTTCTTTTTTGCCTTCTGAAAAGCTACATATAGCCAAGGCCCTTTTAGAAGAACTCAAAGTAGACCGCATCGAAGTAGCTTCAGCGCGCGTTTCCGCAGGCGAACTCGAAGGAGTACAGCGGATCACGCAATGGGCAGCACAAAAAGGATATTTGGACCGGATCGAGGTTCTTGGCTTTGTAGATACCCCCATATCGGTCGATTGGATCGTAGAATCAGGAGCCAAAGTGCTCAACCTCCTCACCAAAGGATCCCTCAACCACCTCGTCTATCAATTAAAAAAGACTCCAGCAGACCATTTTGAGGACATACAGCACGCGATTGCGTATGCGGTACAAAAGGGGCTCCAGGTCAATGTGTACTTAGAAGACTGGTCCAGTGGAATGCGCGATTCAGTAGACTATACGCTGAGTCTGATTGAACTACTTTCCAAGCAACCGGTCAAACGAATCATGCTGCCCGACACCCTTGGAATTCTTTCGCCGCTGGAAACACGTATCTACCTTGGACAGGTGATTTCCAGATTCCCGGGTGTACATTTTGATTTCCATGGACACAACGACTACGATTTGGCGGTAGCCAATGCCTTGGAGGCCATTCAGCTCGGGGTGTCTGGAATCCACAGCACCGTCAATGGGCTGGGAGAGCGCGCTGGAAATGTTCCGTTGGAATCAATCCTTGCTGTAGTCAAAGACTTCACCGATATAGAAACAGGGATTCAAGAGCAGAAAATTTTCCGCGTGTCCAAGCTGGTGGAACAATTTTCAGGGCAGTACATTCCTGCGAACAAGCCCGTGGTGGGGGAGAATGTCTTTACGCAAACCGCTGGGATTCATGCGGACGGTGATCAGAAAAAAAGCCTCTACTTCAACAAACTCCTTCCCGAACGCTTTGGTAGGGAACGAAAATATGCCCTCGGTAAATCCTCTGGGAAAGCCAATATTTCAAAAAACCTGGAGGCCTTGGGAATTTCCTTGGAGCCCGATGAACTAGCGCGCGTCACCCAGCGGATCATCGATTTGGGGGATAAAAAAGAGCGTGTAACGCCCGAAGATTTACCCTACATCATTTCTGATGTCTTGCAAAACACAGCCCTGAATAAACATATCAGCATCGACGGCTACCAAATGACGCAGTCCAAAGGACTAAAGCCTTCTGTGCAGCTGCGACTCAAGATGCATGGCAATTATTACGATGCTACCGCTTCGGGAGATGGACAATACGATTCCTTCATGAATGCCCTGAGTAGTATTTATACCACACTTCACAAAGAGCTGCCCAAACTCGTAGATTACCATGTGACAATCCCTCCCGGAGGAAAAACAGACGCCTTGGTAGAAACGGTCATTACTTGGGAGCACGGGCATCGTTTCAAGACCAAAGGGCTTGATCCTGACCAAACGGTGGCTGCCATGATGGCCACGGAAAAAATGCTTAATATCATGGATTCAATCACGACAGCACCTCAATCCCCCAGTTCCCTCGTATGAAAATGAATATTGCACTCCTTCCTGGAGACGGCATAGGCCCAGAAGTTATCGCGCAAGCAGTCAAGGTAGTAGAAGCTATCGGAAAGAAATTTGGCCATCAGATCAGCTTTCAGCATGCGCTGGTAGGTGCTTGTGCGATCGATGCCACAGGTGACCCCTATCCAGATGCTACCCATGAGATCTGCGTAGCTTCAGATGCAGTCCTTTTTGGTGCCATTGGAGATCCCAAGTACGACAACGATCCCAAGGCCAAGGTTCGACCGGAACAAGGCCTGCTTCGCATGCGACAGAAATTAGGTTTGTTTGCCAATGTGCGTCCCACCTTTACCTTTCCTTCCTTGGTACACAAGTCCCCATTGAAGCTCGATCGAGTGGACGGGGTAGACTTGGTGTTTTTCAGAGAGCTAACTGGAGGTATCTATTTCGGGGAGCCTAGAGGAAGAAACGAGCAAGGTACCAAAGCCTTTGACACCAACGTCTACAGCAAAGAGGAGATTGTACGTTTGGCACGAATGGGTTTTGAGGCTGCGCAAAAGCGTAGAAAACTCTTGACCTGCGTAGATAAAGCGAACGTGATGGCCACCTCCAGATTGTGGAGAGAAACTGTCCAGGAATTGGCACCTGAGTATCCGGATGTAAAAGTAGAGTATGAATTTGTAGATGCCGTGGCCATGCGACTGATTCAATGGCCCAAGGCTTACGATGTGTTGATTACGGAGAATCTCTTTGGAGATATTTTGACGGACGAAGCCTCGGTAATTTCTGGATCCATGGGATTGATGCCTTCGGCCTCCTTGGGAGCCAAGGTGAAGCTATTCGAACCGATCCACGGTTCCTACCCTCAAGCGGCAGGTAAAGACATTGCCAACCCGCTGGGTACCATTCTATCCGCATCCATGATGTTTGATTATGCATTTGGATTAACAGCCGAAGCCAAATTGATTAGCGACGTAGTCAATCTTTCGCTAGCCGAAGGAATTGTCACCGAAGACATCGCTGATGGAGGCAAAGCCTACAAAACCTCCGAACTGGGCGACTGGTTGGCAGCACGGATTCTGAGTTAAGCTTTTAAACTAAAAAACCACCTTAAGAAAAAGGTGGTTTTTTATTAGAAACTACTCTACTCCTTTTTATTTTATTTGGTACAAAAGGAGTACGGGCCTAATTTGAGGAAATTAGTTGCTGATTATATTTGTAACAATGTCTGCCAAACCCTTCTCCTACCTTTTTTCAATTTCCTACTTTGGAGCACGCTTCAAAGGATGGGCCAAGCAGCCCGAGCAGCCCACGGTGGAGGGGAAGTTGGAGCGGGTACTCCGATTTGTCTTGGAAGATAGAAGTTTTACCCTGATCGGCTCCAGTCGAACCGACTCTGGTGTGAGCTGCCGCAAAGGCTATCTGCAGCTTTTTGTAGAAGAGGCAATTGCCTTTGAGGAGCTGCTCCCAACCATCAATGTCCACCTCGGAGGAGAAATCCGATTGGATGCCGTGCAGGAAGTACCTCGGGACTTTAACCTTATCCAGTCCGTTCAGCAAAAGACCTACCGCTACTACTTTGCCCAACCCGAAGGATTCCATCCCTTTGCTTCCTCCTTTATTGCGGCGGTACCCTTTGCCAATTCCCTGACTCAAATGCAGGAAAATGGGCAGCTGTTTGTTGGAAGGCATAACTTCAAATCCTTTTGCCAGCCCTCTGCTACAAAGTTGAGCTACGAACGCGAGGTAGAATCTGTATCTGTGTTTGAAGAAAGCAACTCATCCGCCATCAATGCACCCGCTCAAGTTTTTGGAGTGGAGGTAGTAGGGAAGGGGTTTTTGCACCATCAGGCACGAAAAATGGTCTATGCCATTTGGAACTGGAACGCCACGCAAATCCAAGAGCGACTCGAAAGACCTGAAGAGACTTGGCCCCCTGTACCTACTGCTCCCGCGCAGGGCTTGGTCCTTTGGGATACGGTACTGAAGCTGGAATAAAAGTTAAAGTGCCAGCTCCATCACATCATCATCCATCACGTAGCCCTGGCCAATATCGTTGACTTCTTGCCGAATGGTCACAAAGCCCATGGCAAGGTAAAAATCGATCGCCTTTTTATTGTACTTATTCACATTCAAGACCAGGCTTTTTTGGCCTGCTTCACGAGCCCTTTTGGATACCTCCAAGAGCAGTGCTTTTCCCACCCCTTTTCCTTGGCTGCTGGGCAGGAGGTACAACTTGTGTAGTTTGGCCTTTGGCCCTTCCAGGTGATTGAGTTCGTATCCTGCAAATCCAACCGCTTCACCTTCCACCTCGGCAACTAAAAAGCCATGCCCCTGTTCCACTTGCGATTCAAGCATCGGCAACGCATACATCCAATTGAGCATGTAGTCGATCTGCGCTGCGCTCAAAAGACCCGCAAAGGTGGAGGGCCAGGTTTGATGGGCAATGCGTTGGATTAGCATCAGCTCTTCTTTGGCAAGGAGTCGGAGGTGTACCATAGGTTGTTTGATTTTTTTAGTAGGAGCTGTTCGGCTACGCTGGTCCAGGCAAGTTTAAAATGCGATCAGCTCCTGCAGCTTCAGGTTAAATCGGTCTACAGGCAAGAATTGCTTTTCAAGATTGGGAGCAAAGGGAACGGGCGTATCCAAACTCCCTTCCCGCATCACGGGAGCGTCGATATCGGCAAAGCAGTGCTCGGAGATCCAAGCACAAATCTCGGCACCAATGCCTCCGGTGAGTGTGTCTTCCTGTAGAAAAATAACTTTCCCCGTCTTTTTAACAGTTTCCGCCACCGCTTCCTTGTCCCAAGGGAGGAGCGTGCGCAAGTCTAGAATATCTGCCGAGATGCCGAGTTCTTCCACCACTTTGGTTGCCCAGTGCACGCCCATGCCGTAGGTGATGATGGATGCCTGCGTTCCCGTAGCGGCTAATGCGGCTTTTCCAACTTCTACCGTGTAGTAGTCATTAGGTACAGGTCCAGAGATGGAGCGATACAGCATTTTGTGTTCAAAATATAGGTAAGGATTTGGGTCTTCCAAGGCGGCATTGAGCAGGCCTTTGGCATCGTGGGGATTGGAGGGATAGACGATTTTTAGCCCTGGCGTATGAAAAAACCAAGCTTCGTTGGATTGGGAATGAAAGGGCCCCGCTGCCGTACCCGCTCCAGTAGGCATTCGAATCACCACATCTGCGGCTTGCCCCCAGCGGTAGTGAATCTTGGCGAGGTTGTTTACAATTTGGTTGAAGCCTACGCTCACAAAGTCGGCAAACTGCATTTCCACCATGGCCTTGTAGCCTTTGATAGACAAGCCAAGTCCAGCGCCTAAGATGGCACTCTCGCAAAGTGGGGTATTGCGTACGCGATCTCCTCCAAATTGGGCTTTGAACCCGTCGGTGATTTTAAATACGCCTCCGTACTCGCCAATGTCTTGCCCCATCAGGACGAGATTGGGGTACTTTTCCATGGATTCCCGCAGCCCATCGCTTATCGCATCAATAAAGCGCTTTTCGGTAGTTTCAGCACCCGGCTCCACGACGGTTTGGGTAAATGGAGCATACACATCCTGCAGTTCCAAGGCCAAATCAGGTGTGACCGCTTCTTCAGCAAAGGCTATTTCTAGGGCATCGTTGATGCTCTTTTTGACCTGTTGGTTAATCTTTTCCTGTTCTGCTGGGGTAAGTATACCTTCGGAAATCAGGTAGTCTTCGTAGCGGTCCACTGGATCTAGCTGGCCCCATTCGTCCATCATAAACTTGGGGACATATTTCGTTCCCGATGCTTCTTCGTGGCCCCGCATGCGGAAGGTGATCGCTTCGACGAGTATGGGTCTGGGATTTTCCCGCAGGTCTTCGGCAAGGCGTAAAATGGTGTCGTACACTTCTAGCACGTTATTGCCTTGGATACGAACAGTTTCCATACCGTAGCCAGGGCCTTTTTCGGTGAAGTATTGAAAAGCAAACTGCTCTTCACTGGGGGTGGAAAGTCCGTAGCCGTTGTGTTCCACCACAAAAATCACGGGCAATTTCCAAACAGCTGCCACATTCAATCCTTCGTGAAAGTCGCCTTCCGAACTGGCTCCGTCACCTGAAAAGACGAGCGTTACTTTTTTCTCCCCTGCGAGTTTGTGCCCCAAAGCGATGCCGTCAGCAATTGCCAGCTGTGGGCCTAGGTGGGAAATCATCCCTACAATATGGTGTTCGATGCTACCAAAATGAAAGGAACGGTCTCGGCCCTTCGTGAATCCCAATTCTTTACCCTGAAACTGTGCAAACAAGCGCTCCAAAGGCATGTCTCTGCCGGTGAAAATACCCAAATTGCGGTGCATGGGAAGAATAAATTCATCAGCAGCAAGGGCATGTACTGCCCCAATCGAAATGGCTTCCTGCCCCCATCCGCTAAACCACTTGGAGATCCTGCCTTGGCGAAGGAGAATCAACATCTTCTCCTCGATTCTCCGAGGAACAAGAAGCGATTCGTACAACTTGATTAGGGTTGCATCCGAAAAATTTTTCCGATCAAAAGTTAATTTTTGGGCGTTAGGGGCAGTGAATTCCATAAGGGGTAATTTTCGTACCTAAGGTACGGCAAGGGAACAAATCCCCCAAGGGTTTTGTGAGGTAGTCGCTATGAAGGAGAAGGATTACCAAGGAGAGCTACTCTCCTGCATGTCCCCGACTCTCATCGGGGACTAAAAATAAATGCAAGGAGTAAAAAAATCTGCTGTAAGAATGAAGGTAGGAATTACTATCCCCCTACTTTGATTATTAGCATTAAGGTTGTTTTACCAATGTGTTAAGAAGTAAGTAACAGCTCCTAAAAAGATGGGGTTTGAAAAGACTGAGATCTCCAAAATATGCTTTTTCAAGGCTTTTTACCTAACTTCGCCTTCCCAAACCGAAGCAAATTCTGTGAAAGCAAGAACATTAAAAAAGGATAAAGTCAACATCATTACGATGGGCTGCTCCAAAAATCTGGTGGATTCTGAGGTACTCCTCACGCAACTTAGGGGCAATGGCATCGATGCCAGCCACGAGTCTGACCGTCAGGACAACAACATCATTATCATCAATACTTGCGGATTTATAGACAATGCCAAGCAGGAATCTATCGACACGATTTTACAATATGTCGATGCCAAAGAAAAAGGTTTGGTAGACAAGGTTTACGTAACGGGCTGCCTCTCGCAGCGCTACAAGGATGACTTGGAACAGGAAATCCCGCAAGTGGATGCATTTTTTGGTACGCGAGAGCTGCCGGCTATTCTGAAAAAGTTCAAAGCAGACTACAAGCATGAGTTGGTCGGAGAGCGTTTGCTCACCCATGCCAGCCACTATGCCTACATGAAAATATCCGAGGGTTGCGATCG
>CAMDEU010000029.1 GCA_945897085.1 Spirosoma fluviale
CCCACTACCCGCACCTCGTCTTTAAACAAGGTATTCAAGGGCTCCACTACGGAAAGCTTCATGAAGTCTGGGAGGCCACCCACGTTGTGGTGCGACTTGATGGTTGCGGAAGGACCTTTCACGGATACCGACTCGATCACATCGGGATAGATGGTTCCTTGGCCTAGCCACTTCACTCCTTCAATTTTGTGTGCCTCGTCGTCAAAAACTTCAATAAATGCCCGACCAATGGCTTTTCTTTTGGCTTCTGGATCGGTCAATCCCGCTAAAGCATCGTAAAAACGCTGCTTCGCATCGACACCGATCACGTTCAAGCCCAAGTGCATGTAGGAATCCAGCACCTCTTCGTATTCGTTCTTTCTCAACAAGCCATTGTCTACAAAAACACAGGTCAACTGATCGCCAATGGCTCTATGAATAAGGGTAGCGGCCACAGAAGAGTCAACTCCTCCTGAAAGGCCCATCACCACTTTATCTGCTCCAATTTTTTTCTTCAAATCCGCAACAGTCGAATCAATAAAGGTATCGGATGTCCAGTCTTGGTTGCATCCACAGATACCTACCACAAAGTTGCGAAGTAAATTCTTGCCCTCCAGGGAGTGCGTTACCTCGGGATGGAATTGGATGCCATAGGTCTTCTCACCAGTGACTTTGAAGGCTGCCACTCGAACAGATTCTGTGCTTGCGAGCACCTCAAAACCAGCTGGAAGTTCCTTGATGGTGTCTCCATGGGACATCCATACCTGCGAGCCCAGGGTCATTTCTTGAAGCAAGTCTTGGCTAAGATCGATTTGGTCCAAGTTGGCTCGGCCGTATTCCCGAATGGTGGAAGGCAATACCTCCCCACCGTATTTACTAGCAAGGAGTTGGGCGCCATAACAGACCCCTAGCAAGGGTAGTTTGCCTCGGAATGAATCCATATTGATATCTGGAGAGCCTTCGTCTCGTACCGAACAGGGGGATCCAGAAAGGATGATCCCTTTGATATCGGAAGTGATTTCTGGAACTTTATTGTAGGGGTGAATTTCGCAGTACACATTGAGTTCTCTCACGCGACGAGCAATGAGTTGGGTGTACTGGGAACCAAAATCTAGGATGAGGATCTGTTGGGCCATGCGCAAAGGTAAGCACTGCTAACCGCTTGCTAAAACCTAGGGAAGAAATTTTGGATAGAGAGGCCCTTAATTCAATTTTTATATATTGATTATCAGTAACTTAACTAAAAAATAAAATCGATAACCAACCACAATAGGTATCCGAAACTAGCGGTAAAAAATGAAGGTTGGCTCTACCCAATAGGGAATCTGAGGCTTTATTCTTTTTCTTCTTCCCCAAACAGTGTTTCAAGAGCCACCGCATCGATTCCTTTTTCTTCTTGGAGGAATTTTCCAAAAATAGCAGTGCTTCCATGCGTCAAATAGACTTTTTCTGCATCTGTAGCCGTGATCGCTTCAATCAACCCCTTCCAATCGGCATGATCCGATAGCACAAAACCTTGGTCTAAGGAGCTCCTTTTCCGAATCCCGCGAACATTCATCCAGCCCGAACAGCTGGCAGTCCGGTAAGGTGAAAATTTTGTCATCCAGGGACTATTCATCACTGCCGGAGGTGCGATAATTAATGCACCTTTGTAGGCAGACTTAGGCAAGTCTTGATTCACACGCGTAGCTTCTGGAAGAATAAGTCCATCCGATGCCAATGCCTCGTTGGTGTTGGCGATCACCACATGCACAAAAACAGGGCCTATTTCGGGTTGCAGGTGCTGCAACACCCGTTGGGCTTTACCCAAAGAGTAGGCAAAAATGATGGAATTAAGCCCTTGAGCCGCATTACTTTCCCACCAGCTATTGATTTGATGAAATACTGCTGCCTGTGGTTGCCAATCGTAAATCGGCATCCCAAAAGTACACTCGGACACAAACTCATGGCATTTTATGGGTTCAAAAGAAGTAGAAAGGCCATCATCCTCCACCTTATAATCCCCACTTATTACGGCCACTTTCCCTTGGTGCTCAAGTCGAACTTGCGCGGAACCTGGAATATGACCTGCTGGATGTAGGGATAGGGTAACACCATTGAGCTGCAGCGTCTCCCCATAACCGATGGTTTGGAGTTGAATATCCTTTCCCAAGCGAAGCTTCATCACTTCCTTGGACTGATCATGAGCCAGGTAATGCCCCATACCTCGACGTGCATGGTCTGCATGGGCATGCGTGATCACTGCCTTGGCTACAGGCCTCCAGGGATCGATAAAAATATCAGCTGGAGGACAATACAATCCAAAATCGGTGAGTTCGAGAAGGTTCATGGGTTAACGAAGATCCCTATTTCCTTGGAAAATTCAACCTATAACTTGGTGGGGATTTTTCCAGGCTTTGCATACGAGAGCCTCACTAAAGATTGTCCACTATGGTATTCATCTAGTCCACTGACTGAAGCAATCCCGAGGGTATTTAGGTCTAAAGAACCATCTTCCCGAAGGCCCTTTTTTGACACAAATACCTGTTCAATTTTGGCGATAAGCAGTACGGTCCGGTTAACTTGAAGCGTTTGCGATTCTACGAGACTACAGGCCAGTTGAACTGGACTTCCTTTGACAAAAGGGGCCTGAACGCCAGCTTTGTATTCCTCTGTCAAGCCGGTAGCGTCAAACTCGCTTCCTTCCCAATTTGCAGCCGTCCAATGGGCTTGCACAACTTCTTGTATCCGTACGTGATTGAGCGTAAAAACTCCTGTTTCCAGAATGTTTTCCAAGCTATCGCGCTTGACCGTATGGGGTCTAAACAAGATCCCTAGCAAAGGAGGATCAGCACCGAGGTGAATCACTTGAGAAAAAAGTGCCAGGTTAGTAACTCCGGCTGCACTTTTGGTACCCATCAAGTGGAGAGGCTTGTATCCAGGAAGGCAATTGATCAGATTTCTTCGAAACGCAGGATCAAGTTGGGCGAGTTGCGTCGCATCAGCCTGCCACATCAAGTCAAAATAGCTGCTTCAAGGGTATCGCAATAGGCAATATCCAACTGGTCGATGATGTGATCGGGATGGTCAGAGAGGATTTGAGCCTTAGCTAACTGCACCATCTTCTCAAACCATTTTTCTTCCGGCAAAATCTTCCGGTGGGTTTTTACCCCATAGCCCAGCATCTCTTTTTTCCAATGAATAAAGTACCATTCCATAGTGGGCTGGTGAAAAGCTCTCAAGGCTCTTTTGTCAAAAATAAATTTTTCAAAACCTCCGGATTTTATGAGTACTCCAATTTCCAAAAAGGCTTCCTTAAAATCCTCAATGGGAACATAGTCGGTAAGAAGTTGGCAAATGATAATTTTTCTAGATCTATTAAACCAAACTCTGGCATAACGTTGCTCAAAGGCAATCTCAAATTCCAGAATTCCAGGAGAAGGCAGGGTCTCGTTCATAGCTGTCATTGTGAAAAGTTAATAAATAGATTTTCTGTAGGCAGAGGTAGTTTGAGCTACTTCTTCTTTTACTTCTGTCAATCGAATCTCCAGGTTGGAGGCATACTCTAATGTAGTTCTCATCATATCTTGCTGAGAATTAATCTGTTCCTTAAGTCGGTACAACTCAAGATTAACCTCTGAAAGCTGCTGTTCGTAATGCAGAATTAGCCTTTCTTTTTCAAGTTGGGCCTTTTTTAGTTCTTCCTTAAATAATAAAAATGATTCTGGTGGTGTCTTCATATACACAATGCTAACAACTCGGGACAATACCCATTTTATAGACAAAAAAGGATGGGAAATTGTTTAATTTATTTTAGGTGGGCCATTCCTCCGTCCAGATGGATGATTTGACCCGTCATCCAAGAAGATTTCGGAGACAGCAAAAACACAGTAGCTTCGGCGATATCCTCCGGCGTTCCTACCCGACCCAAGGGATGCCGCTTGTCAGAAGCTTCTTTTTTCTCAGGGGTAGAAAGTAAGGCTGAAGCAAGAGGTGTTTCGGTAAGCGAAGGAGCAATTGCATTGACTCTGATTTTGCTAGGTGCCCATTCAGCCGCAAGTGAGCGCGTAAGACCCTCTATGGCACCTTTGGCAGAGGCGATACCCGAATGAAATCCCATACCTGTTTGTACGGCTACGGTACTGTACAGCACCACAGAAGGAGAACTAGATTTTTTTAATCCTTTCAAGCAGGCCTGAAGCAAGCGAACCGCTCCATAAAAGTTAACTTCCATCTCCTGTTTAAAATCGGCAGTACTAATTCGATGGAAAGGCTTCAAGTTGATGGTACCTGGACAATACACTACTCCATCTATAATTTCTGGAAGTCCCGGAAGTTCTTCAAAATCAGTTGCAAAATCTACTGCAGCGGTTCCCTCACCCGTCCTAGAATAACTAAAAATCGTTGCTCCATTTTCCTGTAGCTGCTCAGCCACTGCTTTCCCTATTCCAGAGTTGCCTCCTACTACTACTATGTTCTTTCCTCTCATGAGTTTGTTGTTTTTAACTAAATCAACTTAGACTCGAATTGTTCACTAAAAACATAAAAAACCCTGCTTTTTATAGCAGGGTTTTACATTGGTTAGGTTTATAGAAATCATTAAGAAATTGGGCAGCAAAACCAACCTATCCACTTATTTTTTCAAGCTGAGGTATTTCAAAAACTCATTTCTACTTTGTTCGTCCGTTTCAAATTTTCCAGAATAAAAAGAGGTGACCGTAGAACTGTTGGTATCATTTACTCCTCTGGAGCTCACACACATGTGGTAAGCATCTAAGATTACGGCCACATCTTCTGTTCCTAAGGCTTCTCTTAGCTCATTACCAATCTGCATGGTCAATCTCTCCTGCACTTGAGGGCGCTTGGAAAAGTATTGGACGATGCGGTTAATTTTAGAGAGCCCGATGACGTTTCCGTTCGAGATGTAAGCTACGTGCGCTTTTCCAAAGATGGGTACAAAGTGGTGCTCGCAATGGGAGTAGAATGTGATGTCCTTCTCCACTAACATTTCCTTGTACTTGTACTTGTTTTCAAAAAGCTTAGGAACCGGCTTATTTTTTGGATTGAGGCCGGCAAACACTTCTTTAACATACATTTTCGCCACGCGATGTGGGGTACCTTTGAGACTATCATCCCCTAGATCAAGACCTAGAATATGCATGATTTCTTTAAAGTGCTTTTCAATTAATTCTACCTTAAGCTCATCATCCATTTTGAAGGCATCATCTCTCAAGGGGGTTTGAAGAGAAGTCCCTACATGCTCGTCCCCTATTTCGTCAAAGGGGGCTTGGCCAAGGTTAATTCCCATCGTATTCAACATAGTTTCTTTCGGTTTCATAGAGTCGTACGATTAATTCGTATTTCCGATCAATCTTTTCCCTCAAAATAGTCCATATAACTACCGCAATATTCTCGGCAGAAGGATTGAGATCTTTGAATTCAACGGTATCTAGGTTTAAATTTTTATGGTCAAATTTATTTAAGACATGCTCCTTAATAAGATCGCTAAGTAGCTTCATGTCATACACATAGCCTGTTTCCGGATCAATCTCCCCTCTAAGCTGCACAATCAATTCGTAATTGTGGCCGTGGTAATTGGGGTTGTTGCATTTACCAAAAATGGATTCATTCCTTTCATCAGACCATGCCGGATTGAAGAGGCGATGGGCTGAATTAAAATGCTCTTTGCGAAAAATAGCTAATTTCATTACTCTAGGAACAGAAGAATTTTAATTTTTGTTTAATATTTGATGAATATTTAATAAACAACATACCAAATACTTGCAGGTCAACCAATTAATTAAATCATTGGTTGTAAAAGTAAATATAATCCTAGGGTTGACCAAACAAAACAAGCTCGCTTCATGCAAAAGGAATTCCAAAGGTTGCCTCAATGCACCTAAAAAAAGAAACTCTTTGTTGATTATTCAAGTTAGAACTCCTATAGCACAGGCACTTACTCTATGTTAAAATCTTGGTAGCGTTGCCCCAATTCCCAGGAATCCTTCAACATACCCAGGAATTCTCCCATCTGATGAAGAGGAATCAAATTAGGGCCGTCGCTTAGCGCCTTGCTAGGTTCGGGGTGGGTCTCAATAAAAAATCCATCGATGCCCGTAGCTGCTGCCGCTCGAGCCAAAACGGGGGCAAACTCGCGCTGCCCTCCACTACTTCCGCCCTGTCCTCCGGGCTGCTGCACCGAGTGGGTGATGTCAAAAACCACAGGAGCAAACTGCCGCATGATCGGTAAGCCACGCATGTCTACGACTAGGTTGTGGTACCCCAAAGAAAAGCCTCTTTCGGTCAAACACACATTGTCATTGCCCGCGGCACGAACCTTGTTGACGGCATAGGCCATGTCTTCAGGAGCCATAAACTGTCCCCTTTTGATTTTCACTGCTTTCCCTGTTGCTGCAGCTGCAAGAAGTAAGTCGGTTTGTCGGCAAAGAAAAGCAGGGATCTGCAGCACATCCACAACTTCAGCCACTTCGGCAGCTTGGTAGCTTTCGTGAATATCGGTAACCAAGGGCACGTTCAGTGCCTTTCCTACCCGCTGCAACACCTCCAAGGAAGCATCCATTCCAATACTTCGAAAAGAGGAAGAAGAGGTTCGATTGGCCTTGTCAAAGGATGCCTTAAAAACATAAGAAAAACCATGCTCCTCAGCCCAGGCCTTTACTTTGGTACCTATCTCCAAACAAATGTCAAAGCTTTCTACGGCACAGGGGCCAGAAAAAAGTACGGGCTTACCGGATCCTAATTCGATCCCTTCCCGAATTTTCATCGTATTCGTCGTTCTTTTCATGCTTCTTTTTTAGCGAATTGCTCAATTAATGGGATCAATTGTCCTTTGGCATGGAGCAGTAGGTCTGCGGCCTCACGGAACACGCCTTTTCCTCCTGCAAATGGAGATACATAATCCACTGCCGCACATACATAGGGTAAGGCATCTGCAGGAGCGATGGATAGCCCTACTTTGGTCAAAACGGGCAAATCAATCAAATCATCACCCAGGTAGGCTACCTCCTCCAGGGTCAGTTCCATCGTTTCTAGCAATTCGGCTAGTTTCTTATACTTGTCTTTGACACCGTGGTAATGGAAATCAAAGCGAAGTTCCTCACAACGATTTTCCACTACCTGGGAAGCTCGGCCTGTAATGGCTCCTACGAGGAAGCCAGCCTTCTTGAGGTGCTGCACAATGAGTCCATCCTTGACATTGTACTTTTTATATTCCATGCCCTCGTTATCGTACAAAATACCCCCATCGGTAAGTACCCCATCCACATCGGTGATCAGCACTTTTATGTTCTTGGCTTTTTCTAGCACCTCCACCGGGATATGCTGCAGGTAAGCCGCTACGATTTTTTCTGTTTCCATTGAATTGAATAAAGATCTAGCCTTCGCTGATCTAGGTTACGCACAGATCCCGCTTTTCGTTGTTTAGTCAATAAATCTAAGTCCACATCCGCCACAATGGTTGTTTCAGCATTTTCCGAAGCCATCGCTACGGTGGCATCGTGGGGGAATGAAAAATCAGAAGGGGAGAAAATCGCCGCCTGAGAATACTGAATGTCCATGTTTTCTACCTTAGGCAGGTTACCCACCGAACCCGTGATCGCGACATAGCATTCGTTTTCGATGGCCCGCGCTTTCGCACAAATGTTGACACGCAAGAAGGCGTTTTTAGTATCGGTCCAGAAAGGCACAAACAAAATATCCATCTCTTGTTCGGCGAGGATACGCCCTAGCTCGGGAAATTCGACGTCGTAGCAGATCAAGATACCAATTCTACCCGCATCGGTTTCGAATACGTTGATGCCATTGCCGCCCTGCAAGCCCCAGTATGCCTGCTCATCTGGAGTGATGTGCAACTTGTACTGCTTGTCTTGTGTGCCATCCCTGCGGCAGAGGTAGCTCACGTTGCGCAGCTTTTTGCCGTCGTACTCGGGCATGGATCCAGCAATGATGTTCACGTTGTAAGATACGGCCAGGTCACTCATTCGATTTACAATTTCGGTGGTGTAGTCCGCCAAATTTCGGATGGCCTCGGATGCGTCCATGTCATTGAATTCTGCCAACATGGGGGCATTGAAAAATTCGGGCAGCAAACAGAAATCTGATTTATAGCCCGATACGGTGTCTACATAAAATTCTACCTGCTGCATCAAGTCATCCACATTAGAAAAACGACGCATCTTCCACTGCACCAATCCCAGGCGGACGATAGATTTTTTATTGCCAATCAGCTTCTCATCCTTTTCGTAATAGATGTTGATCCATTCCAACAAGGTGGCATAGGCCCTAGAATCTGTGTCTTCGGGAAGGTATTTGGTGATTACTTTTCTGACGTGAAACTCGTTGGCGAGCTGAAAAGAAAGTACAGGATCAAAAATCTCTCTGTTCTTGACCAGGTCAATGTATTTTCGCGGGGTCATATCGTCGGCATACTTAGAGTAGCCGGGGATACGTCCTCCTGCGATGATGGAGCGAAGGTTTAGGTTTTCGCAAAGCTCTTTTCTGGCATCGTACAGACGACGTCCCAAACGCATGCCTCGGTAGTCAGAGTGCACAAAAATATCCGTGGCATACAAGGTATCTCCATCCGGATCGTGTGTATCAAACTTGCCATAACCCGTGATCTCATGGTAGCTATGGTTATCCCCAAACTTGTAGTAATCCACGATAATACTTAGGGCTGCGGCGATTACTTTTCCATTGTCTTCGATACAGATTTGGCCTTCGGGAAACATTCGGAGTTGATTTTTAAGCTCCGCTTTGGTCCAGGCTCCACCTTGATTTTTATAAATAGACACCATGATCTCCCGAATATCTTCGTAGTCGGAAAGCTTGATGTTGCGGAGCCTTAGTCGGTGTTCTAATTCTTCTCTTTGCTTACTCATGGGTCAAAAATACATGAAATCCACCACTTCTCTACACCTTACTAAAGGTACTCCTCGCAACACTAGAGACTAAAATTTACCAAAAAGGTTTTTAGCGTAAATTTTCAATTGGATTAAGTAAAATCCAGCGCAAACTTTATTTATACCGAATTTCTTGCTGCATTTATCACGCCAAACATACTTCGCGTCACTAATTTATCGTAGGACTCTTTTAGTGTTGGATCACCAGACTGAAGTTGCAATTTACTCAGCGCATATTGCTGAATGGTAAGTAAAGGCAGAACGATTCTTTCTCTGAGTAGGATAGACTGTTTTCCCAAGGAATCCTTTTCCATCAAACTCACTTCTTGGGTCAATTCTAAATACAATTGGCGAGTCAAGTCAAACTCCTCTTGAATGATTTGACGGAAGTCTTTAAAGTCAGGATCATTTTCAATGTACTGGGTAATTGCAAAATTTGATTTAACCATACTCATGATACTATTGTCCACCAAGGTTCTAAAGAATGCATTGTCGCGGAATAAATCTTCTACTTCATTCCAGAGCCCTTTTTCCTTCAAGGCCTTCAATGCAGATCCAAAACCAAAAAATCCAGGGACATTTTGTTTCAATTGACTCCAGCTTCCCACAAAAGGAATTGCTCGCAAATCTGAAAAACTAAGTTCATTTTTCGCCCCTCTTTTCGTGGGTCTACTGGCAATATTACTTTTGCCGTAATAATTCAGCGGGCTAAATTTTTGCAGGTAGGGTAAAAATTGGGGGTGGTGTTTAAGTTGTAGGTAAGCTGCATAGCTGAGTCGACTCAAAGCATCCAAGCTCTCGCGGTTTTTATCGCTGAGTTGAGGCTGATTATCAGCGAAGAGTTCATTACTGACACCTGCGCTTAGTAATTGTTCGATGTTAAATTCCGCAGATTGGATGGTTCCAAAATTTGAAGTGATTGTTTGCCCTTGGATGGTTATTTGGATCTCTTCTTTTTCAATTCGATTACCTAAAGATTCATAAAATTGATGCGTTTTACCTCCTCCACGAGAAGGGGGACCACCTCGACCATCAAAAAATAGAACAACGACTTGGTTTGCCCTAGAAATAGTTGTCAACCGTTCTTTAGCTTGATAAATACTCCAATTTGCTTGTAGGTATCCCCCATCCTTGGTTCCGTCACTAAAACCAAGCATAATTGTTTGTTTAAACTGCCTCTGCGCTAAATGAATTTTATAGAGGGGATCATGGTATAGGATATTCATAATCCCTTCAGCATTTTCCAAATCCTCGATTGTCTCAAACAAGGGAACTATATCTAGTTGGGATAAGTATTGGTCCCATCCACAAAGCCTAAATAAGGCGTACAATTCCAACACATGGATGGCGGATTGCGTATTGCTAATGATGTAACGATGGCAAGCAGGAATTCCGTTTTCTTGTTGAACCGACTGGATCTCATAGATGGCTTGAAGCGTGTCTTTGGTGATGGTTTCTTTAAAATCTGAAGGGTTTATGCTTCCCTTTAGTTCAGACAATGCCTGAAGTTGAGCGGGTAAACTCAGACTGGAGTAATTGGCTGGCAAAATCCCAACCCCATCCTTTTCAAGGATTGTTTGATGCACATCTACTAAAACTTGATGATGTATTCGACTATCTTGTCTTATATCTAAGGATGCGAAATGCGTCCCAAATAACCTCACTTTATGAATCAAGCTTTCCAGTTTTGGCAAATACATACCATAATTCCGCTCCACCACTAATTCCTTTATTTTTTCTAAACAATCTAAAATCTCCTCTTTGGTGATTGGTTTTGCTTGATCAGGTGTGAAGACATTTTCATAAAGTTTTGTCTCCAATTCATGGATTAAAACATCAACCTCAGAAAAGGTTAACTTCCTTTTTAACTTTCTTATATCTCTATAATAGCAAACAATTATACTGCTTCGTAAAGCCTTGGCTACAAACCGCGTGGTCTCTGCATTCACAAAAGGATTTCCATCTCGGTCCCCGCCTGGCCAAAATCCAAGTTCTATAAAATTAGTATCACCTGAATATTCCCCTTTGAAAACTTCAGTTACGATTTTGGTATAAATATTACCTATGGAATGGTAAAACACGTTTTCTAAATACCACATCAAGGTGATCGCTTCATTCGCAGGGGTAGGCTGCTTTTTATTAAAAAAAGGAGTTAAGCCCAATTGTTGGATAAATTGACTTATTGCGTTGAAGTCATTTTTACCAATTGCTTCTCCCATGTCATGGATAATTCCCAGAACATTTGCTGGGTAAAATTGAGTAGGGTGAGCTGTCAAAACGAGCCTCAACTTGAATTTTTCGAGTTTTTTAGAAATTAAAGCTGATTTTTTTAGAAGCCTTGCATCCCGTAGAATTGATTTTAAACTACCTGCACCGGTCACATCATGCAGGCTCGAAAAGGCAGCATCTTCAATCGCATCAAAAAGTACCACCTGCCTTTCGATGTATTGAACATATTTAAACAGGTGATTCAGTTTTTCTTGTTCACTCCTAACATCCGTGTGTTGGCTAAAAAAATAATCAATAATCTCGGCTGGCGATTTTTCCTTCTCATACCCTTTCTCACAGGCTTGTAGTAAAATAGGCAATAATGCACCAGCATTAGCTACCCCGGAATAGGGAAGTGCCGCAAATAAACTATTATAAATCGTGTATTTATCCTCAACCTGCTTTTTGAATTGGCCTGTCAAATGACTTGAATTTATTTCCATTATTTAGTTGAAAATGGTAACTCAGTTTTTTCAAACTTGGTAAGCTTCAACGTATTCATTACCACTTCCCAATTCCTTAATCTTGTGAATTGCGACTGCTTCCAACAGGATTAAATTAAAAAGATTAGATAGGAATGAATTTAATTATTGAATAGAAATTTAATTTACTAATAAAATCGATTAAAAAGTATGTTATTTTTATTTTTTAATCGATTTTATTAAATTTATTTCAATAAAAAAAGCTAAAAATTGTATTTTCAATCAAATTAAGCTAAAGATAAAATTAGTAAGAAAGCATTTAGGTTTAAACCATTTAAGCATCCAAAAAGAAACCCCTTAACGATCCTTTTTTTCGTTAAGGGTTTTATTATCAATTATTTAAAATACTACTCTACGGCACTAAACAGCATTTGTCTAAACTTCCAGGCCGTCTGATCGCCCTTGCCGGCACCAGAGACCTGTTTGAATAGCAATCCAATGATTTTATGGTTGGGATCTGCAAAATACTGGGTATTGAAGTATCCTCCCCAGTCAAAGGTTCCTTCGCTTCCTTGCCCCCCTTGGGCTACCCCTTTGGCAGTCACTACACCAAATGCTAGACCATAATACTTATCGGCATTCCAAAGGTCGCCCACCTGATTTTTCATGGCAGTTTGAATGGTAAGCGGACTCAGTAAACGCAGACCATTGTAGCTCCCCCCGTTTAGATACATTTGCAAGAATTTGGCATAATCTTCAGTAGTACTGGACAAGCCAGCTCCCCCTGAAAAGAAAGTCATGGCACCTGCTTTCGGGTAAGCTGGGTCATAAAACGTGACAGGATACTCCTGCCATTTGCCGGCTTTGTAGGTATGCACATCCACTAAGCGAGTACCCTGTGCTTCATTGAGGTAAAAACGCGTGTCATTCATGCCAAGTGGGTCAAAAATTCTTTCTTTCAAGAATACATCAAAGGTCTTTCCAGAGACAACCTCTACCAAATAGCCCAACACATCTAGCCCTTCACTGTAGGTGAACTTGGCACCTGGCTCGTGGTGCAAAGGCAGTTTGGCAAGGCGCTTCACGCTTTCTCCAATTGTGATTTTCTCCGTAGTAAACAAGTCCGTCACACCTGCTTTGTGGTAGATCATTTTCATGCGCTCGTCTCCATCAATCACCCCATAGCCTAGGCCTGAAGTATGGGTGAGGAGGTGACGAATCGTGATGACCTTAGAACTTGGCCTGCTGGTATAGGTGGTGTCTGCATAGCGGAAAGAAGCCAAAACCTGGGGATTGGCAAATTCAGGAATGTACTTGGAAATGGGGTCGTCCAATCCGAATTTGCCTTCTTCCCAAAGCATGAGGATGGCCGTGGAGGTGATCGCCTTAGTTTGCGAAGCAATTCGGAAAATGGAGTTTTTCTCCATCTTTTTTTCGTCGGCTACGTCGGCAAAACCTTTGGCTGAATGGTATACAATCTTTCCATCTTTGACAACCATGGCTACTAATCCAGGTACCTCTTCGGCTTTAATAGCCGCTTCAAGCATGGCGTCGATTTTAGCGATTCGGTCTTTTGAAATTCCAGGAACAGGGCTGTTCCCTGCTGGACTGATCGTTTGTGCAAAAACTGTAGCCCCTAAACCAAGGTATAGCAGGCAATAACTAAGGAGTTTTTTCATGGTGATTTTGGGTTTGAAGAGTAAAAAGTAAGCAAAATCGGAAACAAAAAAAACCGGATTTCTCCGGTTTAATTTGGTATTCCGTTTTGAAAGTAAATTCCCTACTCTGGTTTGATTTCAAAATAGTATTCGGTACCATCCGGGAACATACCCAAGACCACAATTTCTTCTCCTTTGGAATCCTCCAAGAATTCGATCATTTCCGCCGCACTTGTCACCCGCATACGACCCTTGTCGGAGATCACTGAAGTGATGATAAATCCATTTCTAGCACCTGCAGCTCTCCAGGCTTCGTTGCCGTTGGACTTGATGACTGCACCCCCAGCAATTTGGAGTTGATCCTTGGTTTGTTGCTTCACATCTTCCAATTGGAGCCCTTCAAAAGACAATACTTTTGGAGCTTCTTTTTTGACAATATTGGTATCTCCAGAGAAATTTTTGAGTGTAGCAGTTACTTTAAGGGTTTTTCCTTCGCGGAGATAGCCCACTTCCACTTTATCTCCAGGTCGCTTTCTAGCAACCAATTCTTGAAGATTGGCTACCGTATTGACAGGCTTGCCGTCCAAGGCCACGATGATGTCTCCCTCTTTCAAACCGGCGGCTTTTCCGGCGGAATTTTCATTGACTCCTCCAACATAAACCCCTTGCTCTACAGGGAATTTCTTTCCCAAGTAGTCCGCCAATTCAGGACTCACATCTTGTATTTGTACACCCAAAAGACCCCGCTGCACTGCTCCATGATTCAACAAATCATCCATCACCTTTTTTACCAAAGAGCTCGGTATGGCAAAGGAATACCCTGAAAATGTACCGGTACTCGAAGCGATAGCTGTGTTGATGCCAATCAATTCTCCCGCCAAATTCACCAAGGCTCCCCCAGAGTTGCCCGGATTGACTACGGCGTCGGTTTGAAGAAAGGATTCAATCTGAAGGTTGTTTTCTACACCCTGGAGAATTCCAATATTTCGCGCCTTAGCAGAGATGATGCCAGCAGTGACGGTAGAGTTTAGATCAAATGGGTTACCGACAGCTAGCACCCACTCCCCAATTTTGGTTTGATCTGAATCCCCAAACTTGATGAACGGAAAATTCTCCCCTTCAATTTTCAACAAGGCCAAGTCGGTAGTTGGATCGGTACCCACTACTGTGGCTTCGTAGCGCTTGTTGTTGTCCAAGGAAATATCCACTCGCGTGGCTCCTTCAATCACGTGATTATTGGTGACGATGTAGCCATCCGCAGAAATAATTACCCCCGAACCAGAGCTCATCGGCATTTCCTGTCTTGGATCTCTTGGTCCTGATTCAGGCTGGGGAATCCCAAAAAATTCCTGCAGAGGATCCCGCTGTCCACGTGAACGGGGAGAAAAAGAGACTTGGCTTTTTACATGCACTACTGCTGGAGTGACTAGCTCTGCAGAAGCAATAAAGTTGATTCCATCAGGAACTGTGAAATCCTTGCCTCCAAGCAAATTGACAAAACTAGATTTTTGTTTTTCATCAAAGGTGCTGGCGTTTTGCGGTCTCATCAAAAAACTCACTCCCGCTACTGCCACGAATCCACCCACTAATGCGGCCACTAGGACCCCGAGAAAGAATTGTTTTTTACTCATTGTTATCGCTATTTAAGATCAGATAGTTTACTGGAATTTTTTTATTTCAATTTTTACGCCGATTTGCTTCTAAGGTAAGTTTCCTTAACAAGAATTAACCAACCTCTTGAAAGCTACCTAATTTAACCATCCAAACGACAAGAAGTTTCGTTAGGTCTATTAAAAATATTCCTGGCACAAACTGACTAATTGTCAGCAAAAAAAACAAACTATACCTAAAACCATAAAAAAATCCTCCAAATTCGATTTGGAGGATTTTATGAACCAAGCTATTCTTAAGAAAACTTAGGCCTTTTTAACATTGATGGCGTTGGGTCCTTTTTTACCCTCCTTAATGTCGAAAGTAACTTTGTCGTTTTGAGCAACTTTGTCTACTAATCCTGTAGCGTGCAAAAACACGTCATTTTGGGTTTCGTCATCAACGATAAATCCGAAACCCTTGGCTTCATTGTAAAATTTTACTGTCCCGGTAAACATAATAAATTGTGATAAATTGGAATGAAAAGACAGTTAAAAATAACAATTCAACTAAAAAAAACAAAAAAATCAGTTTTTTTATCCTAAATGAAAAAAATAATTCTGATACGTCACGCCAAATCTGATTGGGACAATGCATCACTCCCAGATTACGATCGCCCTCTCGCAGCGCGAGGCTTGGATGATGCGCCTAAAATGGCCTCATCACTCAAAAACAGAGAAATCAAGATAGATGGTATCCTTTCCTCCACCGCAAAAAGGGCAAAGCAGACCGCAAAAATTACTGCCCAAGTCCTGGGTATCCCAGAAGAAAACATTCAATGGGACCGCTCACTTTACCATGCCTCTGCAGACCATTTGCTGGCTGTTATTCAAGCTCAGCATGCAGATTTGCAGACCCTTATTTTGGTAGGTCACAATCCTGGACTTACCGAATTAATTGTCCGCTTGGGTGTGAGATTGGACAATCTTCCCACCGCAGGGCAATTTACTTTTAAGGTATTGAGCGATGATTGGAAGGATTTGAGTGCAGACACCTGCAGATTTGATTGGTGGGATAGCCCTAAAAAATAGGTCCCAGACTACTTCGTTACTATTCAACCTCAAATGGAAGGCAATAGCTTTTCAGATTACAAGATGTACTGAGACAAATCGCGATTTTTAACCAAGTCACTTAGTCGCTCTTCCACCATCTCTTTGGTGATGCTGATCTTTGAATTGGGGCCTATAAGATCGGGAACTTCAAATAGAAAATCGTTGAGCAGGTGGCTCATGACGGTATGCAGTCGACGGGCACCAATATTTTCCACTTCCTGGTTGATCAAGAAGGCAAGGTGTGCAATCTCCTCAATGGCGTCATCTTTGAAATCCAAATACACTTCCTCCGCCTCAAAAAGTGCTTGATACTGCTTGGTCAAAGCATTTTTGGGTTCCTTCAAAATTCGGGTAAAGTCCTCCTTGGTCAAGGCCTGGAGTTCTACACGAATGGGGAAACGGCCCTGCAATTCAGGAATCAAGTCAGAAGGCTTGCTCACGTGAAAAGCTCCAGCCGCAATAAATAGCACATGGTCGGTTTGGATGACCCCATACTTGGTAGTGACAGAAGAACCCTCCACGATGGGGAGTAAATCCCGCTGCACCCCTTCTCGGCTCACATCAGGGCCACCTCCACCCTTGCCAGATTTGGATGCGATTTTATCTATTTCGTCTATGAAGATGATTCCGTTATTTTCTGCGAGGCGTATCGCCTCTTCTTTGACCTCATCAAAGTCGATGAGCTTGGTGATTTCTTCCTCCAAAAGCACCTTCCTAGCCTCCGCAATGGAAAGCTTGCGCTTCTTGGTTTTTTTGGGCATCATGCCAGAAAGCATGTCTTGAAGTCCTACCATGCTCGCATCGTCCATCATCCCATTGCCCACCATTCCTATTCCTACAGGTGACGATGCCTTGACTTGAATTTCAATTTTGCGCTCGTCCAAATCTCCGTTCCGCAACTTCTCGCGGAAGCGATCGCGGGTTCGCTCGTTGAGTTCTGCCTCAGAGGAAGGTTCAGAAGAATCTGTAGCAGAAGAGCTGGAAGTAAAACCGGGAGTTTTGACCGATGGGATCAAAATATCCAAAATAACTTCTTCCACCGCCTCAGTGGCTTTCGCGTTGACTTCTGCCTTTTTGGACTCACGAACCAACTGTACACTTTGCTCCATCAGGTCCCTAACCATGCTTTCTACATCTCGACCTACATAGCCTACCTCAGTAAATTTGGAGGCTTCAACCTTGATAAATGGTGCCTGGGCGATTTTTGCTAGTCTTCTCGCGATTTCGGTCTTTCCTACCCCAGTACTTCCTATCAATAAAATATTGTTGGGTACAATATCTTTTTGAATGTCTGAGGTCACATTCATTCGTCGAATTCGGTTGCGAAGCGCAATGGCCACATTTCGCTTGGCATCGTGCTGGCCGATGATATACTTGTCTAGCTCTTCGACGATCTGTCTAGGGGTAAGAGAGAAGGGGTTGTTCATGGCCTTTAGGGTTAGCTACGATTTAAAATCTTGAAAAAAGGTTCTTTCTAGACCTGAAGCAAGGTTTACAAAGTGGCCTTGGGTTCAGCGCTGAAGGTGAAGTTCAAGGGGCGATCCACTTTTAATGAAATCAAGGCAATATCCAAGACCTCATCTACCTTGCTGACATAGTGAAACTGAATGCCTTTGAGGTAATGTGGGTCAATTTCCTCAATGTCACGAAGGTTCTTATTGCAGAGGATAATTTCTTTAATCCCAGCACGCTTCGCTGCCAGAATTTTTTCTTTAATACCACCTACTGGCATCACTTTACCGATCAAACTGATCTCCCCAGTCATGGCAACTTTTGCTTTCACTTTTCGCTGCGTAAATACGGACGCCATGGCTGTCAACATGGTGATACCTGCCGAAGGGCCATCCTTGGGAACAGCTCCAGCAGGCACGTGGATGTGGAGATCGTATTGCTCAAAGATGCGGTGGTCGATTCCAAGCTGCTCCGCTTTAGACTTTAGGTAAGACAAGGCCGTCATCGCAGACTCCTTCATCACGTCGCCCAGCTGCCCAGAGAGGGTCAACTTGCCTTTCCCTCTACTCAAGCTAGATTCAATAAACAGGATTTCTCCTCCCACACTGGTCCATGCCAAGCCCGTTACCACGCCTGCCACACTGTTGTCTTGGTAAATTTCTTTATCAAAGATTTGGGCCCCTAAAATTTTCCGAACAGCCTCTGGAGTAATCTTTGGAATATATTCCTCTTCCATCGCAATGGATTTGGCTACGTTACGTACCACTTTACCAATCGCTCGCTCCAAGCTTCTTACCCCTGACTCACGGGTATATTCATCGATTAGCTTTTGCAAGGCAGCCTTTTCAAAAGTTATATCCTTGGGCTTGAGCCCATGTTCTTTTCGTTGCTTGGATACCAGGTGACGCTTGGCAATTTCCAATTTCTCCTCCTGCGTATAGCCGGTCACCTCAATGATCTCCATACGATCGCGAAGCGCGGGCTGAATAGAATCGAGGGAGTTGGCCGTGGCAATAAATAGCACCTTGCTGAGGTCGTACTCCACCTCTAGGTAGTTATCGAAAAAGGCACTGTTTTGCTCGGGGTCAAGCACTTCCAAAAATGCAGAGGAAGGATCCCCTCTGAAGTCAGAGGAAAGCTTGTCGATCTCATCCAGAACAAAGACTGGGTTGGAGGTCTTGACCTTTTTCATGTTTTGAATCACCTTGCCGGGCATTGCGCCCACATAGGTTTTGCGGTGTCCACGGATCTCTGCCTCGTCGTGCAGTCCACCCAAGGACATGCGAATGTATTTTCTACCCAATGCCGAAGCAATGGATTTTCCCAAGGAGGTTTTACCCACACCTGGAGGGCCATACAAACAGAGAATTGGGCCTTTGAGGTCATTTTTCAACTTCAAAACCGCCAAATACTCAATGATGCGATCTTTTACTTTTTCGAGCCCAAAGTGGTCCGCATCCAGGATTTCCCGGGCATGCTTCAGGTCAAAATTATCTTGGGTAAACTCGTTCCAAGGGAGTTCCACCAAGGTTTCTGCATAGTTCAAGGCAATCGGGTATTCGGCAGCGGAGGGATTGACGCGTAGAATCTTGTCTAGCTCCTTTTCAAAGTGCTTTTTGACATCTGCTGGCCATGCCTTCTGCTGGCCTTTGAGGCGAAGGTCCTCCACTTCTTTTTCGGGACCCTCCTCGCCTAGCTCGGTTTGAAGAACCTTCATCTGCTGGCGCAAGAAATAATCCCGTTGCTGCTGGTCGATGTCGGTGTGTACTTTTTTGTGGATTTCTGACTTCAGCTCCAACATCTGGATATCTTTCATCATAAACTCCAACAGTAAGGTAGCCCGCTCTACCCCGTCGTTGATTTCGAGGAGACGCTGCTTGGCTTCCACGGGCGCGTTGATGTTGGAAGAGAGAAAATGGGTCAGGAAAGCCGTATTATCAATGTTGTCCAGTGCCACCTGAGCTTCTCTAGGGATTTCAGGATTCAGGTGTAGGATTTTGATGGCCGCATCCTTCAAGGATTCTTCCAGCGCCTTTATTTTTTTGGAGTTCTTGGGAAAATTCTCTTCCAGGTAATCCACTTTGGCCATAAAGTAGGGATCATCGGTCACCTGCTCACGGATCCCAAAGCGCTTTTTACCTTGTATGATGATCGTAGTATTTCCATCGGGAAGCACGATCATTTTGATGATTTTGGCGAGAGTACCTACTTGATACAAATCTTCCCAGCTTGGGTCATCTTGGTTAGGTTGGATCTGTGCGCATACCCCGATAAGCTTATTGCCCTTTTGGGCTTTTTTGACTAACCTGATCGACCGTTGACGACCCAATGTGATGGGGATTACTACCCCTGGAAAAAGCACTGTATTTCGAACCGATAGGATGGGAATTTCTTCATCCAAGGCTTCCTTGCCGGGAATATCCTCCTCTTCATCAGTTATTAACTGAATCAGGTCACCTTCACCGGCAATCTCGCCGTTCATTAAATTATGGAATAAAGAGTTTTCGAATTGGCTCATGTAGACAGATTGACAGCATGCTGTCAGGATATAGCTAAAATAAAGGAAGAACTTGGACTAGATCCAAGTTCCTCCAAAAGATTCAATTGAAATGCCAAACAGGGAATTGGCCAAATTGACAGAAAGGCTAGAAGATCAATTTGAGGATATCATTTCCGATGGCAAAGACCATCAAGCCGAGCAGAATAACCATACCCACTTTCTGTGCAACTTCCAGAAACTTGTCTGAAGGGGCTCGCCCAGAGACCATTTCATAGAGTAAGAATACCACATGACCTCCATCCAAGGCGGGGATAGGAAGCAGGTTCATGAAAGCTAAAATCATGGAAATCAGACCTGTTATACTCCAGAATTTAACCCAATCCCATTGGTTGCCATAAATTTTAGCCATGCCAATAGGTCCACTAACATTTTTGGTAGACACCTCGCCGGTAAACATTTTTCCCAAGGCCTTGGCATTGAGGATGACAGCACCAAATGCGCGGCTAGTTCCTTTCGAAATGGATTCAGCAAATCCATAATCTCTCTTTACAGGTTCAATTAAGGGGGTAACTGCAATGCCTATTCTTGCCTCACCCGTAACGGCTACGCTTAGCGTATCTACTGTAATTCCCTTTTTACGGACCAGGGAAATGGTTTGATTTTTAACCTGCAGCAAGGCCGTCTGCATCTCATCAAAATAGGTGATGGGCAGGCCATTGACTGCAAGAATTTGATCCCCTGTAGCAATACCTGCAGCTTCAGCTCCACTACCAGGATCTACAGCTCCAACTTCAAAGGGAAAGCGTATGGCGATAAATTTACTGAAGGACTCCTCCGAATTGAAGGTATTGATAAAGCCCTTAGGAATGCTCACTTTAACTTGCTCGCCCTGACGATCTACGGTGTAGTAACCATTTTCGCTAAGCAAGGCACTGCCGCTGCTCAGTTCAGAAATACTTTGGTAAGGTTGTCCATTTATATCGAGGACTTTGTCTCCAGTTTTAAAACCAATGGCTTCCGCGTATTCGTAGGCTACAATTCCATTTTCAATAACCTGATCCCTAGAGAAGTAGGTCTCTCCATTGGAATACACGAGGGTCACGAAGATGATGACTCCTGTGATCACATTGACGATTACTCCACCAAGCATCACGATGAGTCGTTGCCAGGCTGGCTTGGCGCGAAACTCCCAAGGCTGGGGTTCGGAGGCAAGTTGAGCGGTATCCATGGACTCGTCCACCATACCGGAAATCTTTACAAAGCCCCCAAGGGGGATCGCTCCGATAGAATATTCGGTCTCTCCCCACATAAATCCCGCGATTTTTGGAGGAAATCCGATGGAGAATTTTTCAACACGCATGCCAAATAGCTTGGCGGTAAGCAAGTGTCCCAGCTCATGTAATCCCACTAGGATTGACAATCCTAGGAGGAGCTGGCCCACCATAATTAAGGTTTCCATTTATCGTTTTGAGGTTAGTAGATTTTCACTTAGTTCTCTGGCTTGCCGATCGGATTCGATGTAGTCTTCCAATTGGGGACGGGCAAGAAAGGTAGATTTATTGAGCGTTTCTTCAATTAGGTCGGACATTTCTAGGAAGCCGATTTGTCGGTTGAGGAAAGCGGCAACAGCAACTTCATTGGCTGCATTTAAGACGCAGGGAGCATTGCCACCAGCGGCTAGCGCATCGTATGCGAGCTGCAAGTTACGAAAGGTCTGCACATCGGGCTGTTCAAAGGTGAGCTGCGGGTAGTTCGCAAAGTTGAAGCGCTCAAAATTACTTTTCAATCGGTCGGGATAGCTTAGTGCAAACTGGATAGGGATACGCATATCGGGCAGGCCAAGTTGCGCTTTGAGGGAGCCATCTTCAAATTGCACCAAGGAGTGTACGATACTTTGAGGGTG
>CAMDEU010000030.1 GCA_945897085.1 Spirosoma fluviale
ACGATGTAAGCGGCTATTCGCATCGGAACATTGTACTTGATGGAAGCTTGATAAACATTGTCAAATGCATCCTTCATGATCCTGTCTGAACGTCTATTGACACGATCGGCAGTCCATTTGTAGCCCAATCGGTTTTGAACCCACTCAAAGTAGGAAACCGTTACACCGCCGGCATTCGCCAAGATATCCGGCACAGCCATGATTCCTTTTTCGTTCAATATGGCATCTGCCTTTGCCGAAGTAGGGCCATTGGCACCTTCCACGATTAGCTTTGCATTGATTTGATCTGCATTGGCAATGGTAATCACATCTTCTACTGCGGCAGGCACCAGAACATCTATTTTCAAGGTTAGCAAGTCACCCGCATTTTCCATTTTATCTCCACCTACAAATCCTTCCAAGGTGCCGTTATTGCCGTCACGGTAGGCGATAGCCTCCACGATGTTGATTCCTTTTTCATTGTAAAATGCGCCTGTATGGTCGGAAATAGCCACAATTTTGAGACCTCTTTCCTCCAGAAGCCGTGCGGCCCAGCTGCCCACATTACCGAATCCCTGGACGGCACAGGTGGCCTGGAAAGGGTTGATTTTTAATTTTTGCATGGCAGCAAGAGCTGATACCATTACACCGCGGCCAGTAGCTTCGGTTCGACCAAGCGAACCACCCAATACCAAGGGCTTACCGGTGACTACAGAAGGGATGGTCATTCCATGTGCTTTGGAGTACTCATCCATCAACCAGGCCATTTCGCGAGGCCCAGTACCCATATCGGGCGCAGGAATATCCTTGTCTGGACCAAACACATCGATCATAGACATGGTGTAAGCACGTACCAAACGCTCAATCTCTCCTTTGGACATTTCGCGGGGATTGCATCGTACGCCACCTTTTGCACCTCCATAAGGAATATCTACTACCGCGCACTTCCAGGTCATCCAGGCTGCTAGTGCTCTCACTTCATCCAAATGCACATCTGGGGCAAATCGAATCCCCCCCTTTGCTGGTCCTAGAATATTGGAATGGATCACTCGAATGCCTTCAAAAACTTGGATTTTTCCAGTGTCCATCGTGATGGGCAGCGAGACAATCACTTGCTTGGCTGGGTTTTTTAGTACGTTGTATACTTCATCGGAAAGTCCGAGTTTCTCGGCTGCGATGTTGAATCTCTCCATCATGGACTCCAAAGGATTCTCTCTATCCTTTATCGGTGCCGGTTCTATGTAAGCCATATTGGGTCGTTAGGTAGTAAACTAGGAAGTAAATTTAAGCAGATTTTTAATTGCGAGGGGTAGAATTAACAGATTTTCAAAAAAGCGGTGATAAACGGTGCTGAAAGTAACAATCCGTCAAAGCGATCCATAAATCCTCCGTGACCAGGGAGCACAGAACCTGAATCCTTAATTTCGATGGAGCGCTTAAAAAGTGACTCAATCAAATCCCCATAAGTGCCTGCAATGATGATAATTCCAGCAATCACGAGCCATTTCCAATCCTCCAGAACCACAAAGAACTGGGATAGGACAAAGGCGACAATAAGTGCTGAAAAAGCGCCTCCCAAAAATCCTTCCCAGGACTTCTTGGGAGAAACGCGCTCGAAAAGTTTGGTCTTACCAAATCGCGTTCCTGCAAAATATGCTCCAGTATCGCTGGCCCACAAAATAAGTAGGCAGCCCACCAATATTTCATAGTGGTACACCGCATCTACAGAGAACACGGCCAAATTCAAAAGCGAAAAAGGCACGGCGACGTAAAAAAGGCCCAGATAGGTGTAAGCTACACCAGTAAACGGTTTTTTATCCGTTTTTTTGTAGAGCTTAATGAAGAGTGTTAAGGTTAACAGCGGAAAAATCAGGTAGAGGTATTCGTATGGAAATTGCTCCTTTTCTACCAAAAAGGTCAAGGTGAAAATCAATAGGCCGAGAATGGTCCCAAAACTCTTCAAAGGCAGCATGCCATCCAGGCCGGAAAGCTTGTAAAACTCCATTTGAGAAAATCCCAAGATCGCTGCAAAAATCAAAAAATAAGTCCAATCCGAATAAATACTCGCAGCCAATACTAGCACCCCTCCTACCAAGGCCGTAATGGCCCTTTGCACAAGATTACTGTACTTATTGATATTAAAACGTGATCTCATGCTGAATGAGTTGAAGTGCATAAAGTGTTTGGTCTGTAGGAACAAGCACCTCATAGGTACCAATAACCTGGTAGATCGATTCTTTTTTGTTGAGAACAAAAGCAGCTACTCCTTTTTCTTCCAACACCCCCTTCACAATTTCAACTCGGATTTGATTTTGATCCTCAAACACTTTGGTCCAGTTTTTCATCCTTTACCCGATTGACTTTTTTAAAATAAAGGAATCCAAGGATAAGAACCAAAATTCCTGCAAGTGCACCGGGGTAAGAAACCGCATCTGTGGATTGAATGTCCATCTCAATTAGGCCTTTATTTGAAGCATAAACCAGGAGGAGGGTTAATGTATTGTTTAAAATATGACCCAAAATCGGGTAAAATAAGCTGCCCGTGTAATGGTACATGTAACCAAATAAGGCTCCCAAAAACATCCGAGGCAGGAATCCATAAAATTGCACGTGAATTGCTGAAAAAATCAGGGCAGTCACCCATATTCCTAAATGTGGCGAACCTAGATATCTTTGAAATTTGGGTTGAATCAATCCTCTAAAAAATAATTCCTCCCCTACACCAGCAAATACTCCAATCACCAAAATTCCAGCAAGAAGCTCTGGGATAGATTGAAAATCTGTCAGAAATTGGGTAAGCTCCATGAGCTGGGCTTCCATGTCTTGCATCCATTGTTCAACTCCGGATAGAAATTCAGGCAAAATCAATAGTGAATTCCAATACATCAGTAATCCATTGAAAAGCATGCCTCCTACTGTCATTGCGGAGACTATAGCTAGGTTTTTACCAGTAACCCGAGCTATTTGTTTGGACCAATGCAAGTCCGCTTTTTCCAAAAATCGTAGGATTCCCCCTGTTGCCACCCAAAATCCCAAACCAGAACCCAGCCCCTGGGCAAAAAGTAAGGCCATACGCCCATTAGGAACCGAATAATCGCCACCCACAAGGCCCATTAACTCATCTACACTGATCTGAAAAAGGGGAGGAATGAGTACTACAGCGATGCCTTGAAGTAAGACTAAGGTGCCAAATGCCACTAATGTGATGACTACAAGTGACAAAAACCAGTTCTTTCGGGAGGCTATTTCAGCCTGGGTTTCGTAAATCTCCATAATTGGGCTAAATTTACACGAAATTTAGATTGTCAGGTGGTAAAAATTGGAAATATAGTATTGGGAGATTTCCCGCTCTTACTCGCTCCCATGGAGGATGTGAGTGACCCTCCTTTTCGGGCAGTATGCAAGCAAAACGGTGCTGACTTGATGTATACGGAGTTTATCAGTTCCGAAGGACTCATCCGCGATGCGGCTAAAAGTGTTCAAAAGCTGGATGTTTACGACTACGAACGCCCTGTCGGCATTCAGATTTTTGGAGCTGAAATTGAATCCATGCGGGAAGCAGCTGCCATTGCGGAGGCTGCTGGTCCTGATATTTTAGACATTAACTATGGCTGTCCCGTTCACAAGGTAGCCTGTAAAGGTGCCGGAGCAGGGATCTTACTGGACATCGACAAGATGGTCTCCATGACTGCGGAAATCGTCAAGCGAGTCAACCTTCCCGTGACTGTAAAAACCCGTCTTGGCTGGAGTCAGGATACGATTCGGATTGTAGAAGTGGCTGAGCGTCTGCAAGACATCGGTATTCAAGCCATCTCTATACATTGCCGAACGCGTCAGCAGATGTACAAGGGAGAGGCAGATTGGTCCTGGCTCAACTTAGTCAAAGACAATCCCCGTCTCCACATTCCTGTTTTCGGAAATGGTGACATTGATAGCCCCGAAAAAGCAGCTGAATACCGCGCCAAATACAATGTAGACGGAATGATGATCGGTCGGGCATCGATTGGCTACCCCTGGATATTTAACGAAATCAAGCACTTCTTTGCCACTGGCGAAAAACTTACGGCTCCGGACTTAACGGAACGCATTGCGGTCACCAAAAAGCATTTGGATTTTTCAATCGAGTGGAAAGGCGAAAAGCAAGGTATCCTTGAAATGCGCCGCCACTATACCAATTACTTTAGAGGGATGCCCAATTTCAAGCCCTTCCGGACGGAAATGGTCACAGCAGAGCGTTATACAGAAGTTTTATCGGTTTTGGACCGGGTACAAGAAACCTATGCGGATTACGAATTTCAACCTATGTAACACCCGTTTATCCCTTTTCCTAGAAATAGACTCAAAGCTGGGGCTAGTTCGAGCAGAAAATGAGTTTCTTTGCATTCAAACCCCCTCTAATGGACACCAGCACCTCTGAAAATTCCCTCAAAAATTGGATTCTTTTGGTGGTGCTCACCTTGATATGGGGGAGCTCTTTTATCCTGATCAAAAGAGGATTGGAAGTTTTTTCTCCTGGAGAAGTTGGGGCCTACCGCATGGTGGCAGCCGCAAGTTTACTGCTTCCCTTATCCCTTCCTCGCCTAAGACAACTCAGCAAAACACAGGTAAAAAATTTGTTGGTCACCGGCATGCTGGGAAGTTTTATTCCTGCTTTTCTATTTCCAATTGCTCAAACCCAGCTTAGCAGCTCCCTAACCGGCGTCTTGAATGCGCTCACGCCACTATTTGTGGTCATTTCAGGCGCACTATTCTTCAATACTTCCATCACGCGAAGAAATGGGCTCGGTTTGGCAATCGCTTTCTTAGGCGTACTTGTACTGGTGACGTTCAAGGAAGGTGGAGGATGGGACTCCTTGTCAGACATCAATGCATACGCGTTGTATGTGATTGCCGCCTGTATCTGCTACAGCTTCAACCTTCACTTTATCAAGGCGCGCTTCACCAAATTGAAGTCCATCGAAATCTCGTCGATTTCCTTGCTGATGATTCTCCCTTTTGCCTTGATTTATTTGTTTGGCGGCACCCAATTTTCCTACAAGCTGGCCACTCATCCAGACGCTTGGGAGGCTCTCGGTTACGTCACCCTACTCGGCATGGTAGGCACTGCTACGGCTTTGGTCTTATTCAATATCATGATCAAAAATGCAAGCCCATTTTTTGCAAGTTTGGTCACCTACACGATCCCTATTGTAGCCATCATGTGGGGAGTTTTGGATGGGGAAGTACTCCTTTTTGGACACTACCTAGGGATTGCAGCCGTAATTTTGGGTGTTTGGGTCGGGAATCGGAAGTAAAGCGGAAGACCTGTAGTTTAATTTTTCAGATTCATCCGCAGCCTCCAAGCAGCAGCAAGCATGGGGAGTTGCTGATAGGATTTGATGCCCGCTTTGACTCCCTGTGATTTTAAAAATAGGTCGTTGGACTTTCGACTTAAGGCAAGCCATATCGGAGGATACGCTTCCGCTGACTTTCGAATGGAGATCAAATCTTGGATAATCCCTCTTGGAAGATTTTCCATCCAGCACAACGCTCCATCTGGGTCCATCCCATAGTAATCCCGAAGCTGGTACCGAAGCAATAAAAGATGGGCAGTATAGCGCAAAATCGGCTCCTCCGAACGCGTACAGATCACCCAGGCAATAAAATGGGCCTCCCCCTCATCCGTGACCCCATAGCTATGGGCCATTTCGTGCGCAATGGTGAACGGTTTTTCTAAGGCATGCAAACTAGGATCGAGGTAACTTTCGCCAGTAAACGGGAAGTAAATGCCCAGAATGCCCATTCTTCGCATTAATCCTTCAGGAGAAAACTGCTTGGTGCGAGGTCGACCGGAAAAATTCAAGCCTAGCACCTCCAAATTCTCCTGCATCGTCGCACGAACCAGGTCCTCCAGGGCGGAATACTCCAATAATTCGGTGAGGGCTAAGGTATCTTGGCTGATCCGTCCCCGATCCATCGAGGCCAAGCGCTGGGTGAGCTCGATTTCAGCAATCAGCTGCTGTGCATCGAGAGGTTTGGGCTGCAGTTTCAACTGCTGAAAAATGGGCGTTCGCTGGTAATTAAAACCCCAAAGAAATAAGAAAAAGAAAACCAAGGCGCCCAAGCCATTGGAGCTTGCTTGCAAGGCATAACGTGCCCGTTGTCTCAAACCTACTTTAGCCAAAAGCCTGCGAATACTTATCCATGAAAGCACGAGTACCCCCGCCATAAACAGGTAGGCAGTAGGAAAAGGCAGCTTACCCAAGCTAAGGTCAATCAAATTCCGAATGCCTGGAAAAAAAGTTCGAGAATAGAATTGATCTGTGGCCTCAGAAAACTGTCCAGCCAGAAATCGAACTGCTAGTGCCAGTAGCCCCAAAATGGCCCAGGTCCAGTCTTTAATTCTCATCTCCCCCTGCGTTTACACGCCCTCTGCCTGTACTTCCTTGACCTCAGGAAGCATTCGGGTAAGCAGGTTTTGAATACCTGCCTTCAAGGTGACGGTGCTAGAGGGGCATCCTGAGCAGGAGCCCTGCAAAAGTACCTTCACTACACCATCAGTAAAGGAATGAAATACAATAGCTCCCCCATCCTGCTCTACTGCAGGACGGATGTATTCGTCTAGGATTCCCTTGATTTTTTTGACAATCTCCGAATCGTTTTCATCAAACAATGGATCCTTATCCATCAGTACTTGAACCGCCTGTTGGCCGGATTCGAGGTACTGGCGGATATGGTCCCGAAAAATCGTCTGAACTTCTGCCCATTCGACGTCTTCCGACTTCGTGACGGTCACAAAATTGGAAGCGATAAATACGCGCTGCACCGCTGCAAAATTAAACAGTTCCTTCGCCAACTGACTTGCATCCGCACTTGCAGCATCTGGAAAATCATAACTGATCCCCTCCTCCACCAACATAAAGTTGGCCACAAACTTGAGTGAATTGGGGTTGGGATTGGCCTCCATGTAGAGGTGAACGGGTCTAGCTTGCGCTTTCAACATGACAGAAAAGATAGGTTAGAAGGAAAAACCAAATTTGGCGGTAGAAGTTCCAAAGCGGGTAAAATTTGCTTATTTTTTTGGAAGGCTACCTTTGGCTGCATACCAAATGCCGCCATACAAGTGCTTCAAGAAATCTACATCTTCCCAAACTGCATCCACATGACCAAGGGCAGTGTAGAAAACTCTTCCTCCATCAAACTCATGGTACCAGGCCATCGGATGGTTGGCTCCCATTGGTTTTGCAGGCTGGTAAGTCGACTCATCAGCCTGGATCAAGACCTTGATGGCCGGGTTCATGTTTCTAAACTCATACAGCTCGTCGGTCCAAAGCCAGTTTTCAGGCAAATGCCAAGTAGCAGGATGCGTACGGTCCGCCACCTGTAGACGGAGGGTTTGGTTACGAGGATGTGCGAGGAAGTAGCCACCAATCATCTGATTGTACCAAGGCCATTCGTATTCCGTGTCTGTAGCAGAGTGGATACCCACTACTCCTTTGCCGGACTGCACAAACTTTTGAAAAGCTGCTTTTTGGCTATCATTTAAGATTGTTCCGGTAGTACTCATCAGCACCACCACATCGAATTTGGCGAGGTTTTCATCTGTAAATTGAGTAGCATCTTCCGAGGTGAACACTGAAAATACATGTTTCTCGCCCATTTTTTTGAAGGCCATTACCCCATTCGGGATAGATTGGTGACGGAAGCCAGCAGTTTTGGAAAATACCAGCACGCGAAACTGTCCGGCCTGCTGGGCAAAAGCCATTAAGCTACTGCTCAAAACAAGTAGGGTGGCTAGAAGAAAGGTTTTGTAACGATTCATGGGTTATTGTATTAATTGAGTTGCAAAATAGGTTATTGGATAAGCGGGAATTTTTCCCCTGCTTCTTTTCGTGAAAATGCATTAAAATGCCACCATTCGCTACCGATTCCTGTAAATCCTGCGCCTTTCATCACCTTTCTGAGAATCTCTCGGTTGGCCACTTGCGCTTTGGTGATTTTTTTCTCCGCGAGCATCTGTAGTTCGCGGTCAGGATAGGCAGGGTAGCCAAAGTAATCAAAAGGAGTACCCATATCCAGTGGCTTCCCTGTTTTCAAGTCCATGACGGTTAAGTCGACTGCCACGCCAAAATTATGAAGCCCCCCGATTTTGGGATCAGAAACATACAGGGTCTTGAGGCTGTCTGGCTTGTCCAAGCCATCCCACAAAATTTGTTGCACACTTATCGGACGTACCCCATCGTAAACCAATAAACTCAAGTTGGGGTATTCCTCTTGCAGCGCCTTTTGGGCTTTTGCAAGCATCTCGGCAGCTACAGATTGCAGGTAACAACGAAGCAGGTCCCCATATACATCTTGCTGAAAGAAGTTGTCCTCGGTGGAATACTTCAACTCCACCTGAATTCCAGGGATCACCTGCGTAACGTCAACCAAACCCTGTTCCAATAGCTTCTCTTCTAAAGCTGGCATCGATTGATCCAAAGAATCTTGGGAAGGATCCCCCTCATTTTGAAGGCTATCAGCCTGTGTGCCTACCCCCGTTTTTTCTTCAGTTTTCGGAGCAGAACAACCCAATATCAGCCCTAGTAAAAGGTAACTTAACTTTTTCATACGAGTAGATTTTTTTTGATTACAGTAGCAGAAGCTTGAGCGGTAGGAAGGACAACCACATCGGCGAGTACGACATGAGGTGGACGGGTAAGTGCAAATTCCACAATATCAGCGATATCTTGGGCAAGTAAGGGAGTATAACCTTGGTAGATTGTTTCCGCTCTTTTTTTATCGCCTTTAAAGCGAACCAGGGAAAACTCTGTTTCGACCAGTCCAGGATGGATGCCCATCACTTTGATACCAAAGGGATTCAAATCCATACGCATGCCATTTGTAAGCGCATCTACAGCATGTTTGGAAGCACAATACACATTTCCATTGGGATATACTTCTTTTCCCGCTATAGATCCAATATTGATAATAAAGCCTGAGTTTCGCTCCGTCATGCCTGGGATAATGGCTTTAGAAACATAGAGAAGGCCCTTCACATTGATGTCGAGCATAGCGTCCCAATCGTCTATTTTTCCAGTCTGGATAGGATCTAATCCATGTGCGTTGCCCGCATTATTGATCAATACATCTATTGAAGCCCATTCTGGAGGAAGGTTAGTCAAAAGCTGCTTCACTTCCGCTCGATCGCGCACATCGAATAGCAGGGGTAAAAATCGAATCCCCTCAGGAAGCTCTAGCCTCAATTCCTCCAAACGCTCGCTCCTCCTGCCTGTAGCAATCAAGTCATAGCCCATATTGGCTAGGGTCAAGGCGCATGCTCTACCAATACCGGAGGTTGCCCCTGTAACCAAGGCAATTTTATTTTTCATGTGTACAAGATAGTAGGAATGGGAAAACTTGTTGACCTCGGCCAGCGAAAAATTCAAGGTCATGCTGCCAACGGTCAACGGTCCACTGTTGACAGCCGAGTCTTACTGCGACTGGGATTAGAATCCATACTTCGTACTTGGTACCTAGTACTTGGTACAAGTTGTATACAAATGTTACTTATGAAGGTACTTGGTACATTGTACTTCGTACTTTATACAGTTAACGGATAATCAACTTCTCCACAAATAGGGAAAAAGAAGATAAGAAGTGGTAGCAACTAAGACATTAATCGCCAAGAGGCTGAGGATTTTGTCGCTACTAACGCTCCAATCGAGTCCATCTAGCGCATTTTTAGAGATTCGGATGGCCATCAATAAGATGGGGATAATCACTGGAAAGCTCAAAATTGCCATCAGCGTAGCATTGTTACCCGCTTTGGAAGCAATGCCAGAGACCATAGTTAGGCTGGCTGAAAAACCCATTGCACCCAACACCAAGTTGAGTAAAAACAAGCCTTGATCTTGAACTGGGTTGCCCAATACCACTGAAAACACCCCATAACCCAGGAGCGCTAAAATTAAGGTAAGACCTGAATTGTACAGGATCTTTGAGAGGATGATGGACTCAGGAGAAGCGATCATGTAGTAATACAACTGCCGCCCCTGCTGCTCTTGAACAAAACTTTTGGCCACTGCATTGACAGAAGAGAAAAGTAAAATGATCCAAAAAAGGGCATTCCAGGTGGGAATAGAAAGGTTTCCCATCTTGGCTCCTACGCTGAGATAGGTGATGAATACGGCGGACACCACATAAAGCAAAATCCCGTTGAGGGCATATTTTTGCCTCCATTCCAGGGTAATCTCTTTACGAATAAGGATCGCAATTTCCTTCCACATGCCACAAAGGTAGCAAATTACTTTTCCAAGTATCGAACCAGAAGAAATTGGAAAAGAGGGAATAGGAATTACTCCTGCTACCAATGGGTAGATTCCATCTACAGGGGCAGGGGAGCCAAACAAAATGGCTACCTTTGTCAAATGTCCACTCACGTCAAAAATCAGGAGGAAATCCTCGCCAAACTAGGCATCACCCAGCTCAATCCCATGCAGCTCGCCACGCAAGAGGCAATGGGGAAGTCGGCCCACCTGATCTTATTATCGCCTACAGGAACAGGAAAGACCTTGGCTTTTCTACTGCCACTACTTTTGAAGCTAGATCCCGCATGTGAGGAGGTTCAACTCCTTATTCTGGTTCCGTCCCGTGAGCTTGCCATCCAAATCGAACAGGTAGTTCGGCAAATGGGAACAGGATTTAAGGTAAATGCAGTGTACGGTGGCCGCGCAGGATCAAAGGACAGAATGGAAATCAAACACCGCCCTGCAGTACTTGTCGGCACTCCTGGACGAGTGGCAGACCACCTCCGAAGAGGGGCCTTTGACACTACCTTTATTCAGAGTCTGATCTTGGATGAATTTGATAAATCCCTAGAAATCGGCTTTGAAGGGGAAATGCGAGACATTCTCTACGCGCTTCCACGAGTGGGTAGAAAAATTCTAACCTCAGCCACTCAAGGAGTAGAGATCCCCAGTTTTGTAGGACTAAGCACTCCTCTAGTACTCGATTTTCTAACGGATAAAATCTCCCAGCTCCAAGTCAAAAAAGTTGTTTCCCCCACCAAAGACAAGCTCGAAACGCTGGGACAGTTGCTGGGTCAGCTAGGATCGAAAAATGGGATCATCTTTTGCAATTTTAAGGACTCCATTCAACGGGTAAGTGAATCCCTCAGTAATCAAGGAATTTCACACGGAATTTTTTCTGGCGGCATGGAGCAGATCGATCGGGAACGATCCCTAATCAAATTTAGAAACGGTACCTATCCGCTGCTTCTAGCTACAGACTTGGCCGCACGAGGAATTGATGTGCCCGAACTCGACTTCATCATTCACTACCATCTTCCCCTCCGTGCAGCCGAGTTTATCCATCGAAATGGACGTACGGCTCGGATGAATAGCGAAGGAACTGCCTACATCCTGCAGTACGAAAAAGAGGCCCTGCCTGATTTTGTAGGAAAGCCTGCACTTGAAAAATTGCTTCCCTCCACCCTACCCGCCCCCTCGCCTTGGAGTACCTTACTGATTTCAGGAGGAAGAAAAGATAAAATTTCCAAGGGAGATATCGCAGGCTTGTTTTTAAAACAAGGAGGGATCAATGCAGCCGAACTTGGTGCGATTGAACTTAAGGTTGATTGTGCTTTTGTCGCGGTAAAAACGGCTGTTCTGGAACAGGTCCTGCCCAAGGTGAATAATCAAAAACTGAAGGAGAAAAAAGTTAGGATAACGGTTATTTAGTCGATTTTCTAGGTAATTCAACCCTAAAAGCTCCAAAGAAAAGGGGCTGAGAATTTAAATTTTCAAAAAAATTCTTCCCGGTACTGTGAAGAATTTGGTGGTTTGATTGCATATTTTCATTTCGAATACCCTTTGTTTCAAGTGTTTGTCTTTTAAAATAATCAATTGGATTAAATTTTTTTCTATCAAAATTGTGGTAATTGAAGAGTATTTAATTTAAAACTTCAATTTCACCCAAATGGCCTTCAAAAAATCTCTTTTTGTTGTCTTCTGCCTTTTTACCTTATCCTGTAGCCAAAAAGCCAGAGACATCGACTATACCGATTGGTCGCACTATGGTGGGCCTGAAGATGGTTCGAGGTATTCCGCATTGACCCAAATCAACAAAGAAAATGTTGCCCAACTCGAAGTAGCATGGACCTACCATACTGGTGATGCCACGGAGCGAAGCCAGATTCAATGCCAACCCATCCTCGTGGGTGACCTGCTGTATGGAACCACACCCAAGCTGAATGTTTTTGCACTCAATGCGGCCACAGGGGAAGAAATCTGGCGATTTGATCCGTTCACCATTTTGGGAGGCGAAAACTCCTGGGCAGGTACCAACCGTGGGGTGAGCTACTGGGAAGAGGGAGATGATAAGCGAATTTTATTTACGGCCGGCAGCTGGTTGATGGCAGTAAATGCCCTGACTGGAGAGCCAATCTTGACTTTCGGAGATCTAGGAAAAGTAGATCTTCGGAAAGATCTAGACACCGACTTGGAAGACTTTCTGATCGTATCCAATTCTCCAGGTGTTGTATTTGAAGACAAATTGATTCTGGGGATGCGCCTGTCTGAAGGACTGGATGCAGCTCCGGGACATGTTCGGGCTTACAATGTAAAAACCGGGAAGCGGGAATGGATTTTCCATACCATTCCACAAGTTGGAGAGCCTGGGTATGAAACCTGGGATCCGAAATACATCAAGAAAATCGGCGGGGCCAACAACTGGGCAGGAATGACCGTGGATTATGGTAGGGGGATCGTTTTTGTTCCCACGGGATCAGCTACCTATGATTTTTGGGGGGGCTACCGAAACGGCGACAATCTGTATGCGAACTCTCTCTTAGCTCTTGATGCCCGTACTGGAAAGCGAATCTGGCATTTTCAGGCGGTTCACCACGATGTGTTGGATCGGGACTTTCCTGCCAATCCCAATCTGATACGCATCCAAAAAGACGGCAAATGGATCGATGCCGTGGCGCAAATCTCCAAACAAGGATATACCTACGTTTTTGATCGAGAAACTGGAAAACCTATCTGGCCGATCGTTGAAACTCCCGTCACCCAATCCCAAATGCCAGGAGAGGTAAGTTCGAAAACCCAGCCAATCCCCTCCTTGCCTGAACCGTTTATGAACCTGGTTTATGCCGAAAAAAACATCCTAAATCTGAAGCCTGAATGGGAAAAAGATATTCGTGACCAGCTTTCAAATGCCATTTTTGGGGATACCTGGGCACCTCCACACCCGGAAAAGTCGATTGTGCTTTTTCCAGGTATGGATGGAGGCGGTGAATGGGGTGGTGCATCCTTTGATCCGGAATCCCAAACCCTCTACGTCAATGCCAATCAAGTTCCTTGGCTAATTGAGATGACTCCAAATGCCAATTTTGGCGGGGTAGGTCAATCCATTTATACCAATTACTGTGGGAATTGCCATGGTTTGGATCGAAAGGGAAATCCACCGGCTGTTCCAAGTTTGATCGCACTCAAGGAAACCTATACTTCGGAATCTCTAAATCTACTGCTGCAAAAAGGACGAGGGGCGATGCCTTCATTCTCCCATATTTCAGCAGAGGAGCGAGGAATTTTAGTGGATTACCTGTTTGGCAAAGCCGATGCTGAAAACAAAAAAGAACTGGAGACGGAAAACTCCAAGCTCTACCCCCGCTACTACATGAAGGGATACAAACAGCTCATCACCAAAGAGGGAATATATGGTTCCAACCCTCCCTGGGGCCTGTTGACTGCCATCGACATGAATACGGGATTGAAAAAATGGCAAATCCCGCTTGGATCTGTGGATTCGCTGAAGGCAATGGGGATTGAAAATACCGGCATCGAAAATTACGGTGGACCAGTGGTCACTGCCGGCGGTCTACTCTTTATCGCTGCCACCAAGGATGGGAAAATCCGAGCTTTTGATAAGGAAACTGGCAAACTCCTATGGGAAGCACAGCTGCCAGCAGCAGGGCATGCAACCCCAGCGGTGTATGAAAGAAATGGAAAGCAATACCTTGTCATTGCCTGCGGAGGCGGAAAGGGCACCAAAAGTGGGGACGCCTATGTGGCTTTTGCCTTACCGGACTAACCTGCGGATATAAAATTGAAACCAATCTACTTGTAGCACAAAAAAATTCCTCGGCTTTAGCCGAGGAATTTTTTTTAGGAGTTATTTGTTGAAATGTCTAGTGCGAAATCTAGGTTCAAAACATCAAAACACTCTTTCGTCTAAGTGATCCCCCAACTTTAATCTAGGCACTCCTTTTTCCATCCATGCTGGTGCAGGTAGTCCTTTGAGGTGATGGTCAAAGAATTCCATCATCCGTACCGCATAGTCTTTTCGGTTTTCGAGTTTGCCGAGGCCGTGATTTTCGCCAAGATATTGCACCATGATCACAGGCTTCTTTAGGCGGCGAAGGGCATTGTAGTATTCAATCCCTTGGGTAAAATCAACGGCTCCATCCTTGTCATTGTGCAGCATCAGCAGCGGAGTTTGCACATTTTTGACGTGGTAAATAGGACTATTGCGCTCGTAAGCCTCCCAGTTTTCCCAAGGACCTCCCAAAAATCTACCTTGTGAAGCTTCAAAAATCGACATGTTCCCACTACCTGAATTCCAATAGATTAAGTCATACATGGAAATCATATTGGTCAGGGGTGCGCCAGCCGCTGCAGCTTTGAAGCGGTTGGTTTGGGTGATCAAGAAGGACGTTTGGTAACCTCCCCAGCTGTGGCCATGTAGCCCCATCTTGTTGGGATCAATCACGCCCGTTTGAATGGCTGCATCTACTGCAGGGAGTACCGCCCAAACAGCCGACATTCCTGGATCATCCATTTTGTACACGATATCTGGAATCAGCACCGCATATCCGTTGCTGGTGTAGACGCTAGGACTCCAGCCAGTTCCACTGTAGGCCGGATTAGACCAATTGTGCAGGGTCTGAGAAAGCTTTTCGTAGTAATACACCACTGTAGGATACTGCTTCCCTTCCACATAACCAGCGGGAAGGATTAGGGCCGCTTGTAGGGAATCTCCTTTGGTGGTCACATAGTCCACCAACTTAACTCCTGCAGACCAGGCATATTTGCCCGCATCGGGCGTATTTTCAGTAAGTTGCTTGGACGTACTCAGTGTAGCATCGGTCAAGAACACTTGCGTAGGCTGGTTGGCATTTTCACGGGTGAAAGTTAATACTGACGCCTTTTTCGCCTTGCTTAGGCCTTGGATATTGGCATCTTCCCAGCGCAAGACTTTTGCACCGGCAGTCAATCCAGCTTTTGCTGGAGCAAGGGTAGCATACCCGCTTTTCTTGGTCCGCTCACCATAGATACGGAGGTACAGGGTTTTGGTCAAGTCGATACCCTTTTCCTCTGAGTCAAGGCTGACGCGGTACTGGTAGCGAATTTTTTGAGCCTTGCCATTTTGAGTCAAATTCAGGGGCGTTTCCTTGGCAGAAAGGGGGATTTGCCAAATATCCCAGCCATCCCGAATGAGTACGTAACGGCTATCACTACTCCATCCCAAGGAATTGTAGAGGGGCTTGACCACGTTGTGGTCGTCTTCTACATCCACAAAGGAAACTGGAAGCTTCTCCGTGAGGTTGCTGTGGGTTTTGGTAGCGATGTCGTACACGTGAAAATGGCCATCCTTACCATATAGCAGTTTCTTTCCATCCGTAGACGCTCGTGGCATGGAAGCGAAGGAGGGCTGGTAAAACTTCTCAAACAGGAGGGTTTTGGTTCCCGATTTTAGGTCTACAATGAAATAATCATCGTAGGTTTGCCCGTTGAGGTTGTTGTCCAATTCGTAGGCTTGCTGATCTGCTCCTAGGGCATAGTGCTGGTTGGGAAGGAGGTTGAGTTCGAGGAGGGTACTGTCCTGAAGTGGGGTATGTTTTTTACCTACAACGTCATACATGGCCCAGAAACTGAAGTTCTTGTCCATGCCTTCCATCACTTGCTGACGGGACTGCAGTCGCTCGTCGTTCCAGTGCCAAATCGTCATTTCTGGCTTTTTAGCATCAGAAGCCTTCTTCTCGGGAGAGGCGCCGGTATTGAGTTTGGCTATGGCCTTTTGAAGATCTGAAACAGACTTGATGGTGGAATCCGACTTGATTTTTTCAAGCGATACCACTTCGGCCTGTCGTAGAGAATCTTGATTGACTTCCTTTTTGGGGCTTACTTTTTCAGCCAAAACCAGTGGGTGGATGCCATAAAACAGGCGAGTCAAATCATCCGACCAGAGGGGTCGACGGTTGGGGCTGATGGTGTAGCGGGAGTCAAAACTAGTAGAATCTTTAGCAGGCTCATATAGGGTTATCTGTGGACTAGAAAGATTTTTTATACCTAGTACGGCTCCTTTTTCCTGGGTGTATTTTTTGTCTTTTTTAAACTTGAGCGCTGCAAAGGCATCTCCTTTTTCAGTCCAGTTGATACTTTGGTATCCTGCCTCATCCGAATCCAAAACCGATACGCTATTGCTAGCCAAGGTGAGTAGGTAAAGGCCATTGCCTTGGGAGTTGGCGGCATCTACGACATAGGCTAGGTGCGTGCCCGCCTTATTCACTGCATGCTCGCGGATATTGCCTAGGTTCTGGGACTTGCCTGTGGCGAGGTGATGAATCATTAGATCAGATCCTTTGGCGTCTCCAGTTCCTTCTTTGGGGAGGGTAATTAGGAGGTGGGTAGCAGCCTCACCAATGAAGTTAAAACCTGAAATTCCCTCGAAGGTCTTTTTTTCTCCAGATGCCAATTGAATCAGGTGGAGTTTTTCCTTGAGGGGCTTGCCTTTTGCTTTTTCGTTGGCCTGCTTTTCGGAGAATTTGGGGAATTCCTTAAAGGCGAGCCACTGGCTATTGTCGCTAAACTCAAAGTTAGCAAAGGTAGCGGCACCCATTGGAAAGGTCTTTTTGCTTGCAGGATCAGCTACTTTTTGGAGAATCAATTCCCCGTCGGTTTCGATACCTGTGAGCACATAGGCCATCCATTGCCCATCGGGGGAAAGTTTGAATCCAGAGTTGGGCATAGATTTCCAAGTGGCTACGTCTTTCCAAGACATCGAGATTGGGGCCTGGACTTGAGCCTTTGCCAAGGACAGGGAAGCGACCACAAGGACGCAGAGGAGGAAGATTTTTTTCATTTGGGACTATTAAAATAGATACGGGACTTGTTTTAGTTATGATTTTTAACTCCTAAAATTATTTCACATTTACAGTTTCTTATACACCACTTTTCCTCCTACCACAGTCAACTGTACTTTGGCTTGAAGAATCTCGTCTTCCGGGATTTCCATGATATTCTTGTCATATACCGTGAAGTCAGCAGCTTTGCCTACCTCAATAGAACCTTTGAACTTCTCCTCAAACTCGGCAAAAGCCCCATCCAAGGTATAGGACTTCAATGCCTGATCTCGAGTCATTTTTTGGTCTCCTTCATAGCCCCCTTCTGGTAATCCTTGGAGGGTCTTGCGGGACACGGAAGCATAAAAAGAAGGGAGCGGATCTACAGGCTCCACCGGAGCATCAGTACCGTTGGCAATGCGCGCACCGGTTTGGAAGAGCTTCTGCCATACGTAAGCCCCATCGATGATGCGCTTCTCTCCTAGCCTTCCGATGGCCCAAGGTCGATCGGAACTCAAGTGAATCGCCTGCATGGCGGCAATGACGCCCAGCTTCCCAAAGCGAGGAATATCATCCGGATGCAGGTGCTGCGCGTGCTCGATGCGAAAGCGATGGTCGGTAGCTTTTGGGTTTTTGGCCAGAGCGGCTTCAAATCGGTCCAAAATCTCCTGGTTGGCACGGTCGCCAATGGCATGGGCACAAACCTGGAATCCTAGCGGCAAGGCCCTCTCAGACACCTCGGTTACCACAGACATGGGCAAGGTTTCGTGTCCACGGTGGCCCGGCTTGTCCGAATAATCCTCTAGCAACCAGGCGCCCCAAGGGCCTAATGCCCCATCGCAATTGAGTTTGATGGACCGCACCGTCACCCAGTGATTGGGATCGATCATCGGCCCATTTTTATACCAAACTTCCAACAAGTCGGGCTGCCTTCCGGTAAGCATGATGTACATGCGAGCGGTCAGTTTACCTTCTTTTTGAAACTTCTGCACCAAGTCGATCACTTCTTGTCCTGAGCCTGCATCGTGAAAGGAGGTGATTCCCTTTTCGGCAAGTTCTTGCAAGGCTAAGGTCAAGGCCTCCTCGTCTTTTTCGGGGGTAGTCTCAGGAATTAACTTGCTTACCAAGGTGGAAGCCCTCTCGACCAATACCCCGGTGGGATTGCCTAGCTCATCTCTCAAAACCTCTCCACCTTCCACTTCTTGTGTGGGGTTTTCGCTGCGCAAAGGAGTGATGCCTGCGAGGTCCATCGCCTTTTGATTGACAAAGGAGGCATGTCCAGAGGCATGGGCAAGGTAAACGGGATTGTTGGGGCTCACTGCACTGAGTGCATCGTGAGTTTGAAAGCCTTTCACGGTCTTTTCGGGCATTTTCAGCCACTTGTCTTGGTGCCATCCCCTACCCGTAATCCAGTCGCCTGGCTTGGCAGTCGCTGCTGCTTCCCCTACTTTTTGGATGAGCTCCTCGTAGGTCTTCACACCCATCAAGTCAATTTCAAGTTTGTTGTACCCAATTCCCATCAGGTGGGCATGAGACTCAATAATTCCTGGTGTCATGGTCTTACCTTGAAGGTCAATCACTTCGGTACTGCCCCCCACATAGGCCTGAATTTCTGCTGTGGTGCCGACAGCGAGGATCAACCCATCTTTCACCGCCACAGCCTCCACCTTAGGATTGGCTTCGTCCACAGTATAGACGATCCCATTGATAAACACTTGGTCGGCAGGGTCAGGACCCGATTGGCAACTCCAAAGAAGGATGCCTGCAAAAAAGGAACAGAGAATAGTTTTCATGGAAAGTAGAATTGAATTTCTAATCTAGCTTATTTGGTTTATGTTGGCAAACCGCCTATACAATTGATGAAAAATGCCACAAGGATAAATAAGGCAAAAAACGTATGCCTAAAAAATGCCGCAGCTTAGTTTACCCAGATTTCACGGATCTGCATCCGCTGATCACTGCTTTCTAAATCTAAGAAATAAAGCCCAGGAGCAAGGATGCCCGCATCTATAAGCAACGCTTGCATGGAAGGGGACGCAATCGTTTAAAATAAAACGGATCGCTCACTGCAAAGATGCTTCGATTGCGTTATTTTGTGACAGATTTTCAAAAAAAATGAACCTGGACACGCTCTACTCCCTCTTTCTTCGCAGTACTGGTGTAAGTACGGATACTCGGAAAATTGATTCGGGGAATCTCTTTTTTGCTTTGAAAGGACCAAACTTTGATGCGAATGCATTTGCGCCCACCGCCTTGGAGATGGGTGCTTCAGCCGTGGTGGTGGATGACCCTGCTGTGGTTCCTGCTGGGGATGCCCGCTATTTTTTGTGCGAAGATGTCTTGAGCACCTTGCAGCAGCTGTCCACCTATCACCGACGAAAATTTGACATTCCTGTCATTGGATTGACGGGTTCCAACGGAAAGACCACTTCCAAGGAACTTTTGCACAGCGTGCTGAAACAAAAATTCAATACGCTCGCGACCCAAGGAAATCTGAACAACCATATTGGCGTGCCCTTGACACTGCTTCGCCTGACCGCTGCGCATCAAATCGCCATCATCGAGATGGGAGCCAACAAGCAGGGAGATATTGAGGAACTGTGCGGAATCGCAGAACCCACCCACGGTTGCATCACCAACATTGGGAAGGCCCACTTGGAGGGTATGGGAGGCCCTGCGGGAGTCTTGAAAACCAAAACAGAACTGTTTCAATTCCTAAAGGCCCACCAAGGAACGGTATTTATCAATACCCAGGACTCGAATTTGGCACCGCTGATTGCTCGATTTGAAAAACCAGTGTTGTATCCCGCTCCGGGTGATTTCTGTGAGGTTCAATTTCATGGAGCCGATCCTTTTGTGTCCTTCTCGGTGCCTGGAGTAGAAGGCACGCAGGTCAGTTCGCTCGTGGGTGAATACAATTTTGGAAATATCGCCAATGCACTGACCATTGGCACCTACTTTGGGGTACTGATGGTGGATGCTGTCCGTGGGATTTTGGAATACACCCCAGAGAATATGCGCTCGCAGCTCGTAGAAAAGCGCAGCAATGTGATTGTCTTGGATGCTTACAATGCCAATCCTTCCAGCATGGAGGTCGCCATCCGCACCTTTGGAAAGATGACCGGGAAGAAACACAAAATGGTCATCCT
>CAMDEU010000031.1 GCA_945897085.1 Spirosoma fluviale
CGAAAGAAGTATTCTCCTAAATAAAATGCAGCAAAACGTCCACTCGTAGATTCATATCCAAACTGCTTTTGATCAATTCGATCCAAGATTTGAAAAGATTCTTGCATGGCTTGGGTCCATTTCCCTGTAGTGTAGAGGTAACGGGCATAGGAACGATGGAAGTAGGGATTGTTAGGAAATTTTTCATGGAGGTATTCTACAATACGCAAAGCATCCTCCGGCCTATTTTCCTCTGAACCATACAATCGAAACAGAAAATATTGGGCCTCAATCCGGGTATAGAAGGCATTGGATGCTACCTTTTCGAGTTGAGCGAGTCCCAACTTCTTGTTGCCTTTTGGGAAAAGTGCCAATACTGGCTTCAGCAAAGGGTAATTTTCTGGAATCCACACCGAAAAATAGTTGAATAAGGCATCCCCAAGAAGGAGTTCTGGATTAAACTCCTGCTCACCTCTACTCATTTCCATGTAGTTCAACGCATTTTTTCCAGCAAATGTGGCCTTCGTCCAACTTTTTCGCTCACTGTATAAACGCCCTTGAAAGCCATGGCCTGCTGCCAAAAAAAATGCAGCCTCCTTATTTTTAGGATTCTGATCTAACATTTTCTTGGCTTTGGAATTTGCTCGATCCAAATACTGAATGAAAATTTTGTCGTATCGCGTATTGTCTACATTCATTTCAATTCTCCACCAATACCCCAATCCCATCAAAAAATCAGGTAAAGGATGGTCTGGATACTGGTACATGATTACAGTAAAATCTCGTTCCGCCGTGGCAAAATCAAAATTGTACATGCTGTTGATAGCCTTGGTAATCCGGTATTGCAAGCCTTTATCCAATAGCAAATAGGGAGCATTTGCCGATCCCGGTTCTTGGGCTTGTACCTTTTCTACATTCAGGCACACAGACAAAAGAAGTAAAGCAAGCACATGAAAGGTGTGACGCATAGCTTTTAGTTGGTTTACGATGCAAATCTACGGGGAATTCCAAACAAACGTTTAGATTTACTCCATTAACACAAGAAAATGGCAACAGCAGCATCCCCTTTAGCCCAAAAAATTAGCGGTGTACTAGATTTTGATAAGCGGCTTTTCTTTGTGGTTCTAGTGCTTATCTTTTTAGTGATCAGGTATTTGACCAACACCTTGATTTTGGAAGCCATACCCGATTCAGATCGACTAGATGCACAGGGCGATCTCTTGTTTTTTTACCTATTCAACACCCTCAATTATGTCTGGACACCGTTTGCCTTTCTTTGGAAATTTACGGTCACCGCCTTTCTTTTTTGGTCTTTAGGCTTAACCATGGGATATAAAGTTAGTTTTAAAGCCCTATGGCAGTTTGCTTTGGTAGCAGAAACCATCTTTATTTTTCCCGAACTTCTTCGCTTGCTGGTCTATCTAAATCCATCAGATCAAGTTAGCTACCTAGACATTCAAAATTTTGAGCCCCTCTCGGCCTTATGGCTAGTAGGACCCGGACAGATACATGAAAAGTATCACTACCCTTTGTCAGTGATCAATCTTTTTGAAATTTGCTATGGAGCAGTATGGGTGCTGGGATTTCATGCGATTAGTAGAAGAACCATACAAGAAAGTATTCCTGTAGTGGCGATTGCCTACTTCCTTCCGCTTCTTTTGTGGCTAGCCTTTTATGTAGGATCCTACCGCTAGGCTGGTTTTGACTTTTTTGCTTCTCCCCTACAGCGATCGGAACAATACTTGACCTCTTCCCAGTTTTTCTCCCATTTTTTCCGCCAGGTGTAGGGTCTGTTACAGACCACACAGATTTTGGACGGTAAGTGTTGCTTTTTCATGTTAGGACCACCGCTTAGATAGGGTATGTTTGGCTAATACGCGCACTGCATCGGCCATGACTTCGGGCGCCTTTTGAGCTGCCCAGATACGATCTCTTGCCTCGGCTGCAGCCTTTTCCACGTCTACAATCGGAAAAGGATATACTTCTCCATAGGCAAAATCGAGCCCCTGCAGCTCTATGGGGGTCAGTTCCCAGGGGGAATGCAAAAAGGCAAGGGGCACAGGAGCCAGCTCAGGTACCCACTTGCGAATAAAGATGCCATCGGGATCCTGTTCCTGAGATTGCTTGATGGGGTTGTAGATCCTCACAGTGTTGATACCCGTGACACCGGCCTGCATTTGGAGTTGGGGATAGTGGATGCCAGGCTCAAAATCTAAAAATAGCTGCGCCAGGTGTGCGGAGCCAGACTTCCAAGGTTGGCCCAAATGATGGGTTAGAAAAGATACCACCATGGCACGCATGCGGAAGTTGAGGTAGCCCGTATCGCGCAAGCAGCGCATGCAGGCATCCACTAGGGGAAAGCCTGTTTTACCCTCCTCCCAGGCCTTGATCCAAAGAGGCTGTAGGACATAGGGAAAGGACAAAAAGCCACGGTTGATGGGCTCCATTTCCATGCGAGACTCCATCTCAAATTTTTGGATAAAGTGACAATGCCACTTCAAGCGAGACAGGAAATTGGCCAGGTTACGGGCCTGAAAACCAGTTGCTGCCTTTTCTGTAGCCGCTTGAAATACTTCCCGTAGCGAGAGGCATCCCCAAGCCAAATAAGGGGAAAGCCGACTACAACCTGTTCGGCTTCCTTCGGGTTTGCTGATCTGTTTGCTATAGTTTTTGACACGCTCTTCTAAGAAACTTTTTAGGTACTTCCGTCCTTTAATTTCTCCTCCAGGCTGCATTTTCTCGTTTGAAACGGTCCATTGCTCAGGCAGCGTGGTTAAAACATGTTCCAGCTGCTGATCAGCAGGAATGGGAACAAAAGTAGCCCGTTCAAAGGCTGGATGAGTGAGCGGTGCAGTCATGAATGCCTGCCAAAAAGACTCCCATCCCTTTCTATTTTTGCGTTTGCGCTGCACACCCTGCTGCTGGAATTCTTTCCATGGGATGCCCTGAGCGCTGAAATAGAACGCCATCTCCCTGTCTCGGGCATAAGTGACCGCGATACCCGTTTCCTGGTGCGAATAGACGGATTGTATGGAATAGTCTTGCTGAATTTGGGTAAAAATCGTTTTTACTTCGGACTTAACGATCATCAGATTGGCCTGCAGTGGAACTAATCGCTGCTCCATGTCTTTGAGGCTTTCACACACAAAGCGCCAATGCCGATCACTGCTTTGCGGAGCAGCCAGCAGCGAAGGTTCAAAGCAGTACAGCAAAAGTATTGGGAATCCTGCGGCGATGGCTTCAGCCAAGGGTTGGTGATCACTCAACCTCAAATCACGCTTCAACCAAACCACAGAAATTTTCATCCACTATAAAACTTTACAGTCGCTTCAAAGTTTAACTTGCATGAATAAAATAAAGGAACTTTCTCCAGAAGACGTCGACCGCATCATCGAAATGGCCTGGGAAGATCGCACCCCTTTTGACGCCATCCTCAGCCAATTTGGCATCACTGAGGGAGAAACCATCGAACTGATGCGCCGGAGCATGAAGCAGAGTTCCTTCAAAATGTGGCGAGCACGCGTACAGGGCCGTGCTACCAAGCATAGCAAAAAATCCCCAGAAGACCTACTTACCTTTAAATCCCGGATGCAAAAAGGAATTGCCCTCAACAAAATGTCAAAGCGGTAAAACGCTTAAACAGTACAAAATTTAGTTGATTCTAGAACTCGAGCAGCTTTACTTCTTCTTGTTCCAAGGATAAGTAAGTTGATACCAAAAAGTTTTAGGGAAAGCCTCCACCCGTTCAAATCCTAGAGGCTCGTTTGCGTTTTGATTGGGGATATAGGCTGTGCCAAACAAGTAGTCCCAGAGGCTGAGCGAAATTCCGTAATTTACTCCATGAGTTCCTGCTGGAACATCTTTGGCATGATGCCACAAATGCATGACCGGATTGTTCAAAATATACTTCAGGGGGCCATAGGTAATTTTCACATTCGCATGGTTTAAATGACCAATCAAAATGGTGACCAAGTGTAGGATGAAAAAGTCATCCAGCCCAAAACCAATCATGGAAAGTGGAATGTATTGCACTGTTTTATAGACAATCGTCTCCATCCAATGGTAGCGCAAGTGCGCCGCAAAGCCCATCTGCTCCACGGAGTGATGGACTTTATGAAATTCCCAAAGCCAAGGACTGTAATGCAGCCAACGGTGTACATTCCACTGAATAAAGTCTGCCAGCACAAATAGAAGTAGGAATTGAGACCAAATTGGCCAAGAGGCAATTTGGAATGCAACTAGATTGGTGATTCCAAAAAGCGCTAGGAAATCGTTGAATGCCTCCACAGCTACATTGGATACCGCATTGTAACCAATCAAGGAGAATAGAAAGAAGTTGAAGAACATGTAGAAGCCATCCAACCAAAAATCCTCTCGAATAGCAGCCTGATTTTTACGCCATGGAAAAGCCAGCTCCAGTCCCCACACTACAACTGAAATACCAAGAAGCCACCAAAAATAGTTGTTCCATGAAGGGTACAAAATCTCAGCGCTCAGGTAATTCCAATACCCTACATACCCATCTACAAATATCCGAACGTACTCTTGCATACTACTATCAAACAGCTAACAATTCTTTTGTAATGATAAAAATTCCCATTATTAACACAAACCAACCGAATCCTGTTTTGAGAACCCTCTCATTTATTTTTTTGGACAATGCACTGCCAATAAAAATACCTACAATTGAAAGAACAGTAAACATGATTAAGAGTGGCCAATCAATGGTTTGGGTAGATAAATCTCCTAAAAATCCAATTAGGGATTTGGCAGCAATAATGAGCAAGGAAGTCCCCACCGCCATTTTCATGGGTAGCTTGGCCAGCAAAACCAAGGCTGGAATAATCAAGAATCCCCCACCAGCACCTACGATCCCCGTGATCAGCCCTACTACTGAACCTTCTAGCGCTATCATGGGAAAGTTGAATTTCACCTTTTCCTGATCTTCCTGATCTTCTCCTTTTTTTTCGCGAATCATGGAGTAGGCAGCGAAAAGCATGATAAAGGCAAAAAAGACCATGATCCCACTACTCTTGGTAATTAAAAATTCACCTATTGAAAACAAAGGATCAGGAAGTGCCGGCACCAAGAATTTTCGGGTCAAGAAAACTGCAATAAAAGAAGGGATTGCAAATACAATTGCAGTTTTATAATTCATCAATCCTTTTTTCATGTAAGTAACCGCACCTACCAATGATGTACTCCCAACCACAAATAAAGAATAGGCAGTGGCCAAAACAGGATTTACACCCAAAATGTAAACCAGTACAGGAACGGTTAAAATAGATCCACCACCACCAATCAGCCCTAAGCTGATGCCAATCAAAATTGCGGCAGCAAAACCAGTGATCACTATACTATCCATTCGGGATACAAGTTAGAGTTTACTTCTCAAAAGTAGCGCACCCGGCTCCTGATATGCGGTGACAAATGTTACATGACTAATTTAATACATCTTCAAATCCAGGGATATTGGTGATGTGTCATGCACAGCAGGGCTTTTTGGAAGAGCTAATCACCAAGAGTGATTCCATTCAAATGGCTTTTCAAACTAAAGCTCCTTTACTCGTTTTACGCTAACTATTTGGTAATCAAATCTTCGAAGTCATCATGGATGTAGATGACGTTTCGACCCAATTCGATCTATTTTTTCTTTTCCAGTTGCTTCAAGAGTCTAGAAATCACCTCTCGAGCAGTCCCCAATTCATTGGCGATTTCTTGGTTCAAAAGTTATACAGCGTAAAAAAATTAAAAAAAGTCAATCTCTAATCATTTAAACTACAAAATAATCTTTAGATAAAGTTTCAAAAAGATACTAATTTCAAGCTTAATTATTTTGAAATAAGAATAAATTGAATTTTATTGCTTCGTATCAAACAAATAAAAATTCATGAAAAAATTACTGCTATTGAGCGCATTCGTTGCTGCTTCATTCATTACAAATGCCCAACAAAAGGCAGGTAAAATTCTTGTCCAAGAAGACAAAGGAAAAAGCTTCCAACTAGGTTCTGAAAAAAGTGTCCAAACAGTTTTGAAAGCGGTTGACGCATTCAATGCCGTTAATCACGACGCAGAAGTTTTACTTTGGTCAGATGAATATGTGAAAAGAAGTGGAGAAGGTCATAAGAAAAGTATGGAAACATTAAAGTCTGTGAGCAACAAACCAATGGCCATTTTACCTGTCAAGGTAGAAGGTTCTAGTAAGGAAATCGTCATGGTTCAATCGACGGAAGACCGGGTTTTCAAAAATGGCTCAAAACAAAACTTGAATTTATTTGAGATGTTTTTCATCGACGAAGCTGGAAAAATCGAAAATATGGTACAATACTCTTCTATTCCTGCAACGAATGAATTTGGTAAAACTTCCGGAGGAAAATACATCGAAAGTAAGCCAGGATCTGATGTAAATGGGAGAGCGCTCCAATTTTCAAACCGCGGGGAAGTCGCTGCCATTGAAAATTACGTGAAAGCATATAATGCGATGGATGTCCAAGGAGTAGCTGCTGTATTGGCAGATGTCGTGACGGTTAATAATATTGATGGATCAATCAGCAAAATGACCAAAGAAAACCTTTCTTCCTGGTTTGCCAATTACACGTCATTAGATTGGAAACCCATTATTATTCTTCCTTTTAAAATAAAAGATACCGATCCTGCTTCAGGAATTATTGTATACTCTACAGAGAAACGTGTATCTAAAGATGGCACCGTTTGGGATAAAAATCTAATGGAGGTTTTCAGCTTCAACTTGGAAGGAAAAATCGATTCAGTTACTCAGTTTTCTAGAGAAAAATCCAACTAATTAAATCCATTGATCCATGCGAAATTTCGCATTAATAATAAATAACACACCTAAAAAATAAAAAATAGGTTTACCAAATTTGCCACCAGAAACCACCTCAAACGAGGTGGTTTTTTTTTATGGCAGTGGTATCAAATTGGGTAGCATGAGAGGGGGTTTCAGATCCCTCTACTCGTTTTGCGTTAACTATTTGGTAATCAACTCTTCGAAGTCAATATAAAAATAGCTCTTTTCCATCCTCATCCACCCGCATGATCTTGATAGATCCCTCTAGTACCAAAGGAACAGCCTTGATAAATTGGCCAGGTTCCATCAGCGTTTTTCCAGGTTCATAGGTTAAAAACTGACCCTTCTCCTACAAACGATCCAAGAGTTTGGGATCAGTTAAATTAGGAAGTGCTTGCCTGAGGATGTCTTTCGTCATGAATTAAAAGTAAGCTACAAAAATGAATTAGCACAAGGATTGAATTTAGTGAACTAAATCACACAGGGTTTAAAAAAAACACCATTCATCTAAATCTTCCTACGTTCCTGTGAATTCAATTCTTAATTTTGACTACTGCTATCCGCAATGAAATTCTTAAGTTACTTTCTTTTACTTCTAGTTGGAACTAGTCCTCTTGCACTAGCTCAGCAACTCCGTGTTTTTGGTTACGAAAGCCAGAAACCTATTTCTGGTGTTCAACTCGTTGATAAAAAATTAAAAGTAAGTACCTCCACCACGGAAGAAGGAATTGCCAGCCTTTCCGAGTTTCAAGGTAGAAACCCGCTTACCTTTTCTCTACTAGGATACAAAAACAAGACACTTTCTTGGGAAGAACTCGAGGCATTGAATTACTTGATTTACCTAGAATCCAGTTCGCTTACCCTTGCCACTACGGTAATCTCTGCTTCTCGGTGGAACCAAAATGAAGCCGATGTTTCGGGAAAAGTACGTCAACTAGACTCCGAATGGCTAGATTTCCGCAACCCCGCTAACACAGCCGATTGGCTTGGTTCTTCAGGAGAAATTGTAGTTCAGAAAAGTCAGTTGGGAGGCGGTAGCCCGATGATTCGAGGATTTTCAGCCAACCGACTCCTTTATTCCATTGATGGGGTTCGAATGAATACCGCAATTTTCAGAAGTGGAAATTTACAGCAAGTACTTTCCATAGACCCTTTTTCCCTGCGAAATACAGAAATACTTTTCGGACCTGGTGCAGTGATGTATGGATCAGATGCCATTGGTGGGGTGATGGTCTTTCAAACTCTTTCTCCTGATCTGGATACCAAGAAACTAAAAGGTAATGTAGTAACCCGATTTTCATCTGCCTATTCCGAACAAACCCTTCACGGTGATTTTAGCTATGGCAAAGGGAAATGGGCTTTTCTTAGTAGTGCAAGCTATTTTAAGTTTGGAGACCTAATCATGGGTAAAAACCAAGGACAACCTTCCTACCTCAGAACCTCTTTTATACGTACAGCAAATGGAGTGGATCAAGAAGTCTCCAATGCCCAATCCAGAAAGCAGATTGGCACAGGCTACCATCAGGTCAATTTGATGCAGAAAATCAGACTACAAACTTCTAAAAATTCCACATTGGATTACGGTTTTCATTACGCTACAACTAGTGATATCCCTAGATATGATCGCCTTATTGAAAAAAGAGATGGTAAATTAAGGTTTGCTCGCTGGGATTATGGGCCCCAAAGGTGGATGCTACAGCAACTTAGCTGGAATCTGAATGCACCTACTCGTGCCTGGGATCAGTTAAAAGTCATTTCTGCCTACCAGTTTTTTGAAGAAAGCAGAATCGATCGACGCGTAGGAAACAATACAGAATTCCGAAGAACAGAAAAAGTACATGCCTACTCGCTCAATGTGGACGTACTCAAAACCTTCCGTTCCACCCATTTTTTCAACTATGGAATCGAAGCCGTAGTCAATTCCGTGTTGTCTAATGGGATTGCTACCGACATGAGAACAGGTAAAAAATCAACTGCTTCTTCCCGTTACCCACAAGCTACCTGGGCCTCATGGGCGCTTTATGGCAACTATAACACCACATTATCGCCAGAATGGAAAATGCAGGCAGCCATGCGTTACAATTTGAATAGCGTCTCTTCCGATTTTTCAAAAAATCTAGACTTCTATCCTGTCCCGGTTACCTCCTTTAAGGATCGCTATCCCTCCCTAACGGGAAACCTTGGCTTTGTCTACCAACCTAATCCTAGCTTCTCCATTTCCCCACAGCTAGCAACTGGGTTTCGAGCACCAAATGTGGATGACTTAGGGAAAATTTTTGATTCGCAGCCAGGAATTGTCTTGGTGCCCAATCCAACCCTTCTTCCAGAATATGCCTACAATGCAGAACTTAATCTCAACAAACAGCTGGGAGGAAAAATAAAGATCGATCTCACGGGATATTACACCCTTCTGGACCGAGCCATGGTACTGAGACCGAGCACCTTGAATGGGCAAAATCAATTGATCTATGACGGAGAATTGAGCAACGTTTTTTCGCTTCAAAATGCTGCCTTCGCCAAAATAAAGGGAATACAAGTTGGATTTGAAATCGCTTTGAGCAAAAACATGCTTCTAACCTCCAGATACAATTGGCAGAAAGGTCTAGAAGAATTGGATGATAAAACAACGAGTCCATCCAGACATGCTGCCCCAGCATTTGGATTAACTAAAATTCGCTACCAATCCAAAAGAGTGAGTTTGGAGCTGTCCAGCCAATACAGTGCCGCCATGCCTTTTGAAAAAATGCCCCAGGAGGAGATTACCAAGCAAACAATTTATGCCTCAGACTTGAATGGAAATCCTTACTCGCCTTCGTGGTTGATTTTTAACCTTTCGACACGGTATGACTTGAATCCCCACTTTCAAATTAATGCAGGCATAGAAAACATCGGTAATTTACAATACAGAGGTTACAGTTCGGGTATTGTAAGCCCGGGACGGAATTTCCAGCTATCGCTCAAGGGTAGTTTGTAAACCTTAAAAATTCTTCTTTGTATTTCTTTAGATTCATTCCAAATAATACTACTTTTGAGCAAAGGAATCCTACTTATCCATGACCGCAGACCAACTCCATCTCAATCAAACTGGACGAATAGTAGAAATCAGTTCTTCCCCATTAAAAATCAATTTGATGGAATTGGGTTTCCTTCCTGGAAAACAACTGACCCTTCAGCATAGAGCTCCTTCGGGAGGTCCATTGGCTTTTCGGCTCGAGGAAACCCTCCTTGCCTTGCGGAAAAATGAAGCTGCATTGATTCGAATTGAATTGCTCTCCTAATCATGGCTGCAAAAGAACTTTCAGAAGTAAATTCTCCTCCTAGGATTGCAATCATTGGCAACCCCAATGTTGGCAAGTCCACCATCTTCAATTACCTGACAGGCCTTAACCAAAAAACTGGAAATTACCCAGGCGTGACGGTAGATAAAAAGACTGGAGTTTTACAGGTTCAAGGGGAGAATTTTGAGATCCTTGACCTCCCTGGAACCTACAGCCTATTCCCCAATTCCGAAGACGAAATCATTGCCCACCGGGTATTGAATAATCCCGAGCTTGAAAAAAGACCTGATTATGTATTGATTGTGATTGATTCCACCCAACTTTCTAGGGGGTTATTTCTTGCAACTCAACTGATTGATTTGGGCGTAAACCTGACCATTTTACTCAATATGTCGGACTTAGCTGCTGCAAAAAACATTGAAATTCGCAGCTTCGAACTTTTCAAGCAACTAGGAGTCCCTATCCTTCAAACAGATGCAAGAAATCAAAAAGGGCTGGAACCCATCAAGGAGCTCATCCACCAACGTAATTTTTCAAAAGCCCCTCAATTTGTAGATATTTTGAAGGTAGTACCTCCTTTAATTCTAGACCTTGTTAAGAAGAAATTTGAACTTGAAAACGATTACCAGGCCTATCAAATGATTCGTTTTGGTGCCAAAGACAAGGCTATTTCAGAAGAAAAACGAAATTGGCTCGCTCAGGTACTGGAAGAAAATAAGTTTAACTTAGAAGAGGTTCAGCTAGAGGAAACCAAGATTCGCTACAAGAAGATTACGGAATTGCTGACCAAAGCCTTAACAAAAAAATCCTCTCCCAAAGCCAAATCATCTATTGACAAGGTGGTCTTACATCCTTTCTTTGGGTACCTAGTTTTCATTGGGGTATTGCTTTTAATCTTCCAAACTCTTTTTTCTTGGGCCTCCTACCCCATGGACTGGATTGATGGATTCTTCGCCGATGTGAGCGGGCGTGTTTTAGCTACTTTTCCGGAGGGGCCACTGACTCGTTTACTTGCCGAAGGAGTCGTTCCAGGGATTGGTGGAGTGGTAATATTCATTCCTCAAATCGCACTTTTATTCGGCTTTTTGGCCATTTTGGAAGATACGGGCTACATGTCACGAGTGGTTTTCCTACTGGATCGTTGGATGCGTCCCTTCGGCCTTCATGGCAAAAGCATTGTTCCATTGGTTTCGGGGGTAGCCTGCGCTATCCCGGGGGTGATGGCCGCTCGAAATATTTCCAATTGGAAGGAAAAAATGATTACCATCTTGGTGACGCCATTGATGAGCTGCTCCGCAAGGCTTCCAGTTTACATTATTTTGATTGGATTGAGCGTCCCCGAAGAACAGGTATTTGGCTTTATCAATCTTCAAGCACTTGCTCTCCTGTGCCTCTATGTGTTGGGTGTGCTAGGCGTTTTGGGAACTGCATTTTTACTCAAAGTCATCCTCAAAACGGATGAGAAGAGTTTCTTGATGACCGAACTCCCTTCCTATCGAATTCCACGATGGAAAGATGTGGGCATCACCATGTTCGAAAAGTCTAAAACCTTCGTTTTTGAGGCTGGTAAGGTTATTTTGGCCATATCCATCGTGCTTTGGGTACTTGCCTCCTACGGCCCACCTTCCACCATGGAGGAGATTCGACAGCAGGGAATCGCTCAGCAGGAGCAGGCCACAAGTCCGGAACAAGTGGAGCTGATTGAAGCAGAAACTAATTCCCTACTCCTTGAAAACTCTTTCATTGGCATCATGGGTAGGGCCATTGAACCTGTGATTCAGCCCTTGGGATACGATTGGAAAATTGGGATCGCACTCATCACTTCCTTTGCCGCTCGTGAAGTATTTATCTCTACCATCGCAACAATTTACAGCATTGGCGGTGACCTAGAAGACGACATGACTATTCGGGAAAAACTCGCTACCCAGGTGAATGCCAGCACGGGCGAGAAAACATTTACTCCTGCTACCTCCTACTCCTTGCTGGTCTTTTATGTGTTTGCCATGCAATGCATGAGTACCTTGGCGGTTGTCAAAAGAGAAACAAAAGGCTGGAAATGGCCAATTATTCAAACAGTCTACATGACTGCCTTAGCTTACCTCATGGCATTTATTACCTTTCAAATTTTCTCCTAACATGTGGCAGCAACTCCTCGTCATCCTTGCAGTGCTTGGGGCTAGCTACTACCTCCTCCGTAAATTTTTTCAAAAACCAAAAGGAGGGGCTACCTGCGACAAATGTGCCAAGTCCTAAAGTCTGGCAGGGGCACATGGAATTCCCAATTATTTTTGTGAAGTTTGGCTTATGCGAAAAATAGCCTTTCAAAGCATACAAACTACCATTTTCTCTTATTTCGGGGTGGTATTGGGCTATATCAATGTCTTGTGGCTCTATCCTTATGCTTTGGATACCACGCAACTGGGGACATTTCGCACCATTCAAGATTTAGGATTGCTGCTGGTTCCCTTTGCCCAGTTGGGATTAGGACACGGAATTACGCGTTATTTCCCGAAGCTTGAACGAAACCATCCTGCCCTACTGACCTTTGCCTTACTGTTCTCTTTCTTGGGGTTTGGGGTAGTATCCCTCCTATTTTTTGGATTTAAGCAACAGGTGATTTCCCTATTTGCTTCCAATTCCCCAGAGGTGATCAATTTTCTTGGCGTAGCCTTACTTGTTGCCTTGTTATCAGTTTGGAGTAGTGTTTTAGATGCCTTCGCCCGGTCCTTCGTCAAAGTTGGCATCCCTACTTTCTTTAGGGAGGTCTTCCTTCGACTGCTCACCTCCATCTTGGTGGCGATTTACTTGCTCAAGTGGATTAATTTTGACCAAGTCATGCAGGGATTGGTGGGCGTATATGGCTTATCCATGCTTGGAGTCGCCATTTACATGGTTTGGCTGGGCGTGTTTAAATTTGATTTTTCTTGGAGTAAGTTTCCGAGTGGATTTAAAAGTTCGCTCCTCAAATACAGCTTACTGACCTTTTTGGCTACGGCAGCATCCACCCTCATCCTAAAAATTGACTCGGTCATGATCAGCTCCATGCTGAGCTTGGAAGCCAATGCCATCTATTCCATCGCATTTTACATGGCACTCGTGATTGAGCTTCCAAGAAGGGCCATTTCGCAGGTTGCCATGCCCTTGATAGCCGAACATTTTGCGCAGCAGCGAATTCAAGAAATCAACCTCCTCTACCGGCAATTATCAAATCGGCAGCTCTACATTTGCCTTCTTCTATTTGCGCTTATTTGGGCCAATATCGATTCGATTTACCACTTTGTACCCAATCGGGAAATCTACCAAACTGGGAAATGGGTCGTTTTTATTATTGCCCTTGGGAAATTAGTTGATGTAGCCTTTTCATTGAATTCGGAGATTTTGGTCTTCTCTTCCTATTACCGCTTCAACCTGGTGCTTACGGTAAGCATGAGCCTGCTACTGATCGCTGCAAACTATTTTTTAATTCCGGTAATGGGTATCGAAGGCGCTGCCTTGGGTTCGGCGGCAGTCATGCTCGCCTACAACCTGGTCAAGTACGGCTACCTCAAATGGCGGCTCAACTTGGATCCATTTAGTCTCGAAACGCTAAAAATCTTAGGTGTAGGAATAGTTACGGTATCCGCGCTGTACTTGAGTCCTGCCTTAACCAATCCCTTCTTATCCATCCTTACCACTTCCCTCCTTGTGATCGCAGTATTTGTGGGGAGCTCCGCCCTACTTGGAGTGGGCAAAGAAGAGTGGGCATGGCTAAAAAATAGAAGAAAATAATCCGGGCCTAAGAGTGTTACGAAACCTCTAGTTTGACAAGATTTGAGCTGCCTTGATTTCGCAACCTTCCACTGTTAACCTGCTTTTTGGGCGAGGCCCCGTCCCGATAGCTATCGGGACGGGTTGAGGCCTGATTTTGAAGGGGGCTTTACTCGGTATTGTATATAATTTGTGAAGTTCGAACAAGTCGACGGCCCGGATGAATCAAAGATACGGCGAGATGCGCACAACTCGATCTAGGGGAATAGAGAATTTTACTCGTTTCTTATTCCTTTTTTGACAAATGATTCAGCGACGCAACCTTTTTTAAGGGTCTCGAAACTTATTTGCTGGTTCAAAGCCTAGGATGGCTCGCCTCAAAACAGAAAAATTCTTTTATAGGAATCCAAAGAATAATTGACAACGGTTACCTTTACTCTAAGTTACTTTCAAACCTCATGTATCCGATAAAAAAATTGATTGTCTGTCTGGATCAAAGTCCTTTAGATCAGACCTTAATTGCCTTCGCTGGATTTATCGCAAAAGTGAATCAGGTAAAGAAGATTTACTTCACCAATGTGATCAAAAACTTCTCCCTTCCAAAGGAATTGCAGGAGGCGTTTCCAAATTTGATCGATCAGATGATGGAGGAACGAAGGGCATACATGGAAGGACTGGTTGCGGCAAACTTCCCTAAAACCAAAGGACTTGACCTAAGTTTTGTGGTGAAGGAAGGAAACCTATCCAAAAAAATCCTGAAGCTAGCAGATGAAAAATCTGCTGACTTAATCCTGTTGGGAAGAAAAGTAGATCTTGTAGGTACAGGTGTTGGTACCCAAAGGCTTTCGAGAAGATCTACATGTTCCTTACTTATCGTTCCTGAAAATGCGCAACCCAAATTCTCCAAGCTACTAGTTCCAAGTGATTTCTCAGAACATTCGAAAAATGCCTTGGAGGATGGGATTTTATGGTCCAAAAAATACGGAAAGGACCCCGAACTATTTTTTCAAAATGTATTTACCGTCCCTTCAGGCTATCATTTTACGGGAAAAAGTTTCGAGGAATTTACCCAGCTCTTGAAAAATAATGCAGCAGAGAGTTTCAAAAAATTTATTCAGAAAATAGATACCAAAGGAATCAAAATAACACCTGTATACACCCCGGATGAAGACGATAATCCTGTCCAGGAGATTGTTGCAGCAGCGGTAGAGCTTCAGGTAGATGCAATTTTAATTGGTACAAAAGGAAAAACAGCATCGACTGCGCTCCATATTGGAAGCATGGCCGAGCGACTCATCCAATTCAATAACCGCGTGCCCTTACTCGTAAGCCGACCCAAAGGGAAAAACGCTGGCGTCCTGGATTATTTGGTAGAAATCTAAGGTAAATGGACCTAAGCGACAGATTTGCCAATCAATACCAGACTATAAATAAAAAAATCTCTTGAGAGTTTAACACTCACAAGAGATTTCATTTTAAGAGGCATTATATGGTGGATAACTTTAAGGTTTCTTCAAACCTTACAGTCTGACTCAACCAATCCAATTAATTTTTTCACCTAAGGTGAAAAATGCCATCCTTAATTATGATGAGGATTTTGCTGGTAATGCGCTTTAATCAAGTCAAGCCCATAATCCCCGCCATTAAAATCCCTCCAAACCGTGTGGATATGATTTGCGTTATTTTGGGAATTATCAAATTCAATAAGAAAAGATTTTCCTTGTATGCGAAAGTAATGCGCTTGGCCTAGAACAGTAGCACCGGCCCATCCAAAGCGGATCGCATCAAAATCTTCCTTCTTTATTTTTTGTTTTCTCTCCTTTGCAATCTTTTCAGGCATGTCGGCCAAATAAGTAGCAATCAAACTCTCGAGTATAATTTTTTGAGTAACTGACATTTCTTTGGCAGCTATTCCAACTTCCTCTTTCGGATTTATAAACTGAGCATTTGTAATCACAATTGCTGAATTTTCTATGGGCTTGAAAATCGCTTTACTTTTTTGCGTTTCATCCAAGGAATTGAGCAACTCAAAGCCCAAATCCTCCTCGGCTTGAAGTGCCCTAAATCCCTTTTGAGGGCCCTCCATTACTGTGGTAGGATTGGCTCCAAAAAAGAAGGGTGCCACAGTTAGCTCCTTTCCAACTACCGTAAAGTTTAGGGCAATATGATGTCCGGTAAACTTCCATCCCCAAATTTCGTCTTGACCGGGAATACCATAAATGGAAATAAAGTAATTCTCAGGAATTCTTAGTGGACTATCAGGCTCTAGAATTCTCAGGATGTATTCTAAATCCATTATTTTTTTGGTTTTCACATATCCTTTCTCGCTCAAAAATTGTTGGAGCATGGCCGAAAAAGCATCTTTCTGCAAAGTGTCCAATGATTTAATTGGAATACCAGTTCTTTGGAATTGATTCGGTGGAACAAAATGCCAGTCGTACCTATTTATTTCATCAAACGGAAACATCAAAGCTCCCTTTTGATCCTCAGTAAGTGATTTTAAAAACGAATCTGTTTTGGTCGATAAGGTCTTGCTTTGCGCAAGCAAAATCAGGGGTGAAAGAAAGAAAAAAACACTGAAAATTAGCCTAAAAACAATCATTGAACTTAAATTTGGGATTCGCTTCATACCTTAATAATTTTTTCTTAGTTAAATTCTTGAATTGGAATTGAAATAAAAAAGCCTCTATCACTAGAGGCTTTTTTATTAATTACTACTTAATGCTTTATTTATTCCAAGTAGATATTTGTCAGTTCTTTTCCAGTATTTAGATATAATCACTGAATCTTTATCCCAAGCACCTTTCCCATGCAATTCATCATAAATGGCACCTATATTATTGGCAGCATCCAAATCCTTCAAACCATTGGGTAGGCGTCTTAAATGATAAACTCTATTTTCGCCAGTATATGTTGAGAAAACTAACATTTGGTCTCCCCTTTTTTCCCAGACTTTACTAATTTTTCTTCTTACTTCACTACCAGCTACTGATAAATCTGTAATGGTATATTCTGTCATTTCATATTTTTCTGCATTTCTACCCTCTTCAAACTTTGCAGTACTGAAATTAGGTAGATATTCCAATATATCTGTCTGCCTGTCTTCTAAATAAGGCAAAATATTAACACGCCAAAAATCTTGTTGTCCTTCTGTCCAAGTTGTTGGGACATCTCTCTCTTCAAAGCTTAAAGGCTTGACTGGCATGATTATATATTGACCATCACGTTTTCCGCCAGTCACATTAAATACAACCCTCCCTCCATTACTTAATGATGGGTAGTATTTTGAACGCATTTTTTCTGAGCCCGCTTCATAATGCCCACGATTTGCCCATTTGACTTCGTCAAAACTGGCTCGAATAGTAATCCTTTGCCCAAAGGATAGGGTACATAAGGAAAATAACACTAGAAATAATACCTGTTTTTTCATTTTTTTTAGCTTTTAGTGATTAAACTTTTACAGTGAATAAATACCTATTGAAATACTACTTAAACTCTTTTTGGTATACTGGCATCAATTAACTTTTTTTCTAATTGAATAAATTCTGCGCATTACTTCGGCTTTTTTTAACTCTCTTAATGACATTAATTTCATAGCATTCTCAGGAGGAGCTGGAGTGGCAACTCTTTCTTCCAAGACGTCAGACCATTTATCATAAAACCATACATTAAGGTAATCCCATCCAATATCCTCTCCCACTACATCTATTCTCTTATTCAATACAACTGCTTCTACTTTAGTATTTGCGATGCCATTAGCAGACATTTTGGTAACCATGGATTCATATTCTGCTTGGCTACCGTTTTTAACTTTAACATAGGAGAATGTAGCATAGTCAGAAGCATCCTCATTTTTTGACCAACTATGCTTTGGAGTAATTATAGCCGTGTTTACTATTTTTCTTGATTGACTTAAATTCTCCCTTAAATTTTTTATGTCCTGGTCTGAATAATTCGCTATGCTTTTCCAATTGACACCTTTATCAATGATGATGCTATCTAATGAGGTATGAAGGGTCACTATAACCATATCATAGGGCGATTCAGGGCTAGTGTTAGGAAATTGCCAGACATCCCAGCCAAAAATATATCCATTATTAGCTCTTTCTTGAAAAATCACGGCGGATTTTTCTTCTAAAAACTTAGCATATTCTCCTCCTGGAGTAGTTTTTATAAAGGTTATTTCAGCATACTTCCAAGTTGATTTCTTCTCCTGAGAAAATGACGCAAAAGTCACAAAAAGACCAAGTACTATAATCCCAATTTTTTTCATAACAATTAGTTTTGGTTGTTTCCCTACTCATAAGGCTTTTCAGATACGCCCCCCGAAAAAACCTAATCGAGGTAGGTAATTTTTTTTCGTGGCCGAGTAGTGCTAGTCTCCTCAACGAAAAATTCAACAAAATTTAAAAATAATCTCCCAAATAAATATTTATCAACTCGGAGATTTAACAATAATTTAATATTGTTAAATTCTATCCTAGACTGATTTTAAAGCCTAAATGCAAATAAAGCCTATATAAAATTCTGTAAGATTGTGCGTTTATTGGATCGAAATCAGCCTTTCTCCAGTTTAATTGATGACAAAAAGTATCAATTCTTAAGAGGATTAATTTGGAGTAATCAGAATTAGATAAAGGCGGCATAAGCTACCACCAGATTGAAATCCGAGGTACTTTTTTGGTTAACTTTCATTCATTCGAATCGATTAATCTTAGGAAGCCCATTAAACCCTGCCTTCTTCCCTCCGTCTAAAAGCTACTCATGAAGGTAAACGATCAAGAACTTTTGGACCGTATCCGATCTCCTTTCACCAAGGAGCTGGGCTTCAGGCAATTGATCGAAACCTATCAAAAACCTGTTTATCAGGTAATTCGTCGCATGGTATTGATTCATGAGGATGCCGATGACCTCACACAAAACACCTTCATCAAAGCCTACAAGGCCTTGGATCGGTTTGAAGGAAACTCCACCCTCTTTACCTGGCTTTACCGAATCGCCACCAACGAATCCCTGACCTTTCTCGAAAAAAAGAAAAAACGCTACTTCTTTTCCTTGGACGATCACCAAGAAAAATTGGAGTCTTATGTCGATTCTAGCGCTACGCTGAGCGGAGATGAGATTCAAGTCAAACTTCAGAAATGCTTATTGAAACTTCCTGACAAACAACGACTTGTGTTTCATCTTAAATATGAGGAAGATTTAAGTTATGAAGAGATTTCAAAAATAACAGGTACAAGTATAGGCGCCTTGAAAGCCAGTTACCACCATGCGGTAAAAAAAATTGAACAAGAACTCACCCAAGAATAAACCCTTGACAGCTAACGAAGTCTAAGAAAAGCATGCAAAAGATCCCAAAACAAAAACCTTTTCAAGTTCCCGAAAATTACTTCGAAGAGCTGCCTGAAAAGATCCTCGCAAAAACAACCCGCCCAAAGGTTAATCCTTCTTGGCCCTGGGCTGCAGCTGCGGTAGTCCTACTTGGAGTTGGGCTATGGCAGGCGGGAGGATTTTCCGAAGACAAACCTATTTTAGTAAGCCCTGAAGAGGAGGCCTTGCTTTACATTGAAAGCGAACAATGGAGTACTGAAGATGTACTGAGCTTGTCGGAAGATCCCAATGCACTTTTAGATCAAATTATTGAAGAAGAATACGCTAAATCAGAACCACTATGGACAGAAGAAGAAACTTGGTTTTAAACCCTATGAAACAAATACGAATTTACCTCCTATTCCTTTGCTTGCTAGCAGCAGGAAATGTATGGGGGC
>CAMDEU010000032.1 GCA_945897085.1 Spirosoma fluviale
AAAAAAGACCGCAGATGCGGTCTTTTTTTTTAGTATCCTAAGATCTTCAGCATACTTTCTTCCTTTTGATCACTGGCAAACAGCCAATGCTTCACCTGCCCATTTTCATCCCGATCAATCAATACGTGTTTCGGTGCTGGAATCAGGCAATGCTGAATGCCTCCATAGCCGCCTAGTGATTCCTGGTACGCACCGGTATGGAAAAAGCCGATATATTGCTGCTTCTTTTCAACCAATTTGGGTAGATAGATATTGAATTGGTGTGCTTCTGAATTGTAATAATCCATGCTATCACAAGTCAAGCCGCCCAAGGAGATGTTGTGATACTCTTCCTCCCAGTTATTTACAGCGAGCATGATGTACTTCTGATTAAGTCCCCAACTATCAGGCAATTGCGTGATGAAGGAACCATCAATTATATACCACAATTCCTTATCGTTCTGAAGTTTCTCCTCCAAAATGGAATACAACACCGCCCCACTTTCTCCAACAGTATAACTGCCAAACTCAGTGAAAATATTGGGTTCAGTGGTATTGTTTTTGGCACACATCCACTTGATATTTTTTACGATCTGATCAGCCATGTACTGGTAATCGTAGTCAAAAAAGACGTTAGTTTTGATAGGCCAGCCCCCTCCGATATCCATGGAGTCCAAACTCGGTGCTTCCCGTTTCAACTCCACGTATTTTTGAATAAATCGGGTTAGTTCAGACCAATAGTACCCCGTATCCTTAATGCCTGAATTGATAAAGAAATGCAGCATTTTAAGGCTTACTTGTGGGTTGTTCTTAATCTTTTCCTGATACAAGGATATGATATCGTTGTAGCGAACGCCTAACCGAGAGGTATAAAAGCCGAATTTAGGTTCTTCATCCGAAGCAATACGAATTCCTACCTGAAAAGGAACGGTGACGTGTTCTAAGTAATAATCTATTTCAGTAAGGTTGTCCAAGATTGGGATGCAATTGACAAAGCCATCATTGAGTAGCTCGGAGACGTACTGCTTGTATTTCTCCCGCTTAAATCCGTTGCAAATGATATAGGTATCCTTCCGGATTTTTCCTTTGGCATACAAGCTCCGCACTAAAGGAATATCGAAGGTGGAGGAAGTTTCAATGTGGATGTCATTTTTTAAGGCCTCATCCAGAACGAAGCTGAAATGCGAAGATTTGGTACAATAGCAATAGGTATACTTCCCTTGGTAGTTGTGTGTCTTCATCGCATTCCCGAAGAAGGTCTTCGCTTGCTGAATATTTTCTGAAATTTTGGGCAGATAGGTAAGCTTCAAAGGAGTACCATAGGTTTCAATAATCTCCATCAGGTTTACCCCGTTGAATAATAGCTGTTTGTCTTCCACCATAAATTCTTTGGTGGGAAAATCAAAGGTCTGCTGAATCAAATCAATGTATCTATTCATCTACCAAAATGGGCTAAGGATTGAAATAAGGCTGCAAAAATTGCGCTTTTATTGATGCTTACCAAAGTTTTGAGCTACAATTTCTTAGCCTAATTTAATTTTTAAAAAAAGAGATCTTTTAGAGTAAGGTAAAACAGCCACAAACTCCAAATAAGGAACGCTGGTTCAAAAATTACTTATTACCTGTAAGCAAGGATCTGAAGGAAACAAAATTGTTTTGGATACAGAAATCTGTACTTATTACGGGCATTTCTGTAGATTTACAAGTAGAAAAAACCCAACTATACCCTAGCGATGAGAAAGATTAAATTGGTAGAAGTTCGTTCCGAAATTGCTGCCGGCACCCGAGGCGCAAGCTTGGGAGTGGATGCGCTAAAAATTGCTAGCCTAGACAAAAAGTCAGATTTTTTCTCCCAATTTGAACCAATCCATGTGCCGGATGCAAATAATTTTCTTTGGAAAGGCAACAACCACCCTTATGCCAACTACATCGATGGGGTGTACCAAGTAGTTAAGAATGTGGCCTCTACCATTGAGTCCCTCCGATTGGAAAAGAAGTTTCCTATCGTCCTAGCAGGTGACCACAGCACAGCAGCAGGAACGATCATGGGAATCAAAAGTGCTCGTCCAGACAAAAGGTTGGGGGTAATCTGGATCGACGCACATGCAGACCTGCATACCCCCTACACTACCCCCTCCGGAAACATGCACGGCATGCCTCTAGCTATGGCTGCCCACTTGGACAACCGCGAGTGCCAACTCAATCAACCTTCTCTAGAAACTCGTGCCTATTGGGACAGAATCAAGAAAATTGGTGGAGATTCTCCAAAAATCCACCCCAAGGATATTGTCTACATTTCGGTACGTGATACGGAGGAACCTGAGGACTTCTTGATACAGAATTACGGCATTACCAATTTTACTACTGAAATCGTACGCAAACTAGGGGTTCTTGAAGTCGCTAAACGTGCATTGGAGCATCTAAAGGATTGTGATCAGTTGTATATTTCCTTCGATGTAGATAGCCTAGACCCTTCCATATCTCTTGGAACAGGGACTCCTGTACCCAATGGGTTGACTGTAGAAGAAGCCATCCAACTGAATGCTGAACTCATCAAGGACAAGCGCGTATGCTGCTGGGAGATAGTAGAAGTAAATCCAACCCTTGACAGTGAAAATAGAATGGCAGAAATTGCCTTTGAAGTACTGGAGATTACCACAAAATCATTAGTAAATCATTTTTAAAACCACAAAAAGAAAGTTTTGATGGCGTTTTTTGAGTACAGTCAAACTAGACAATCCTGATTTTTTTTTGTTAATATGAATGACGGTGCCACATATTACGAGAAGCCGTCTTAAATTTGTCCTTCATGTTGAAAGGGAAATGCTAAGCAAGTCGATTCAGTGTAGGTTTTGTTTAAGTACTTTCTCAGAGTTAACCCCATTACAATGAATTTTCAAGATGCTATCTTAACAGGCATTCAAGATGCTTTTGCTTCCTGCTTTCAAGTGGCTATTCCTTTGGAACAGCTCAGCTTGGCTCCTACCAAAAAAGAATTTGAGGGCAGCTACACCTTCGTTGTCTTTCCTTTTTTGAAGCTATCGCAACTAAGCCCTGAAGCCACTGCTATCCAACTGGGTAATTACTTAAAAACTGAGGTAGCCGCAGTTAAAGATTTTAATGTTGTCAAAGGATTTTTGAATTTGGTAGTTACACAAGAAGAGTGGATCACCTTATTTAAACAAGTATATACCTCACCTAGCTTTGGTCAACTTCCAAGCAATGGTCAAAAAGTAATGGTGGAGTATTCCTCCCCAAATACAAATAAACCGCTCCACCTAGGTCACTTGAGAAATAATTTTCTTGGTTACTCCATTGCTGAGCTGCTCAAAGCTTCTGGTTACGAGGTCGTTAAGGCAAATTTAGTGAATGACCGAGGCATCCACATCTGCAAGTCCATGGTGGCTTACCAGCACTTCGGTCAAGGTGAAACTCCAGCATCCTCTGGACTCAAAGGCGATCACTTGGCTGGTAAGTATTATGTCTTATTTGACAGTCACTACAAAGAGCAGCAAAAAAGCCTTATTGCTGCAGGACAGTCGGAGGAGGAGGCTAAGAAAAATGCCCCTCTTCTACTCGAAGCACAAGAAATGCTCCGGCAATGGGAAGATCAAGAACCAGAAATCATTGCCCTATGGAATAAGATGAATGGGTGGGTGTATGAAGGTTTTAATAGCACCTACCAACGGATGGGCGTTGACTTTGATGTAACCTATTACGAATCCAACACCTACCTACTGGGCAAAGATATTGTAGAAGAGGGGTTAGGCAAAGGCGTATTTTTCAAAAAGGAAAATGGCTCCGTTTGGGTCGACCTCACCGAAGAAGGACTGGACGAAAAACTCGTGTTGCGAGGAGATGGTACCTCGGTTTACATCACCCAAGACATGGGTACTGCGGATTTAAAATACCAGGATCAACAAATCAACAAATCTGTATATGTTGTTGGAAATGAGCAAGATTACCACTTTGATGTCTTGTTCAAAATCATGCGAAAACTAGGCCGTTCCTATGGACCAGGTCTGTACCACCTCTCCTATGGCATGGTAGACCTTCCAACAGGTAAAATGAAATCACGGGAAGGAACAGTAGTGGATGCGGATGAATTGATGGAAGAAATGGTAGCTACCGCAGCGAACCACACCAAGGAATTGGGGAAAATTGAAGGATTTACTGAAGAGCAGGCCATCGAATTGTATGAAATGCTAGGAATGGGTGCTCTCAAGTACTTTTTGCTAAAGGTGGATCCTAAAAAGCGAATGCTCTTTAACCCACAAGAATCCATTGAATTTCAAGGCAACACAGGTCCATTTATTCAATATTCGCATGCACGCATTGTAGCCATCCTTAGAAAAGCAGAACAAATTGGAGTTGACCTTTCTGCTGAAAGTTTTGTGAATCTTAGCGAACTTGCCGAGACTGAATCGAACCTGATTCAGCTATTGAATGATTTTGAGCGAAAAATAAAGTTAGCTGCTGAGGAGTATTCCCCTGCCATTCTAGCGCAGTACTTATTTGACCTAGCCAAAGAATACAATAGATTCTATGCAGAACTTCCTATATTCCACGAGAAAGACCAACAACTCCAAGCATTTCGAGTAGCGCTTTCTTTGCAAACCGCCAAAACAATCAAAAGAGGAATGAGTTTATTAGGTATACAAGTTCCCGAACGAATGTAATTATGAAAACAATCCTATTATCTATCAGCGTAGCCTTATTAGCTTGTGGAACGACCTTAGATCGACCTACAGATAAGGCAAGTTTACACCCAGCATACGACCAAACTATGGAAAGTTCTTTTTATGAATTCAAAGTCAAAGACATCAATGGTCAGGAAGTAGATTTCTCATCATTCAAAGGCAAAAAATTACTCTTGGTGAATGTGGCTTCCAAGTGTGGGTACACGAAGCAATATGCGCAGCTCCAAGAATTGTATGCGGAATACGGTAAGGATATCTTAATTCTTGGATTTCCTGCAAACAATTTTGGTGGTCAGGAGCCAGGCACCAACGAGGAAATCAAAGAATTCTGCTCCACCGAGTTTGGGGTTACCTTTCCCATGTTTGAAAAAGTTTCAGTAAAAGGTTTTGATAAGCATCCCTTGTACAGATGGCTGTCAGATGCCAGCCTCAATGGTTGGAACAACCAAGAACCAAGCTGGAATTTCTGTAAGTACTTGATCAATGAAAAGGGAGAGTTGGTAAAATTCTTTCCTTCTTCAGTAAAACCTATGGACGAGGAAATTTTAAGCCTTATCAAGTCCTGATTACCCTTTTTCCTTGAAAAGAAGCATTCAATCAAAAAAAGAAGCCTGGCTGCACGCAGTCAGGCTTCGTACCTTACCCCTGGCCCTAGCAAGTATTTTTGCGGGCTCTTTTTTGGCCCAATGGCAAGGAAGCTTCCGTTGGGGGGTATTGATATTAGCTTCTTTCACCACTATTTTTCTTCAAATCCTTTCCAACCTTGCTAATGATTACGGAGATAGCATTCATGGAGCGGATTCATCGGAAAGGAAAGGTCCTATCCGAGCGGTGCAGTCTGGCCTAATTACCCTACAAGAAATGAAACGCGCCATGGTGCTTTTTGGAGCGTTGTCCCTACTAACAGGTATTTTCCTCATTTACATTGCTTTACCTGATTGGAAGTATTTCTTAGGCTTTCTTGCCTTAGGTTTAGCAGCGATCTGGGCAGCTATCCGCTATACCTCAGGTAAAAATCCTTATGGATATGCTGGATTAGGAGATATTTTCGTTTTCCTCTTTTTCGGAATTGTGGGGGTTTCAGGAACTTACTTTTTGCATGCTCTAGAAGTCAAGCCCTTGATCCTGTTGATTGCCTTGTCATTGGGATGCTTTAGTACAGCTGTGCTCAACATCAATAACATCCGAGATATTGACTCAGATCGTCTCGCTGGAAAATTATCCATTCCCGTACGAATAGGCCGCCAGAATGCAATCCTTTACCATTGGGCTTTAGTCTTACTTGGAAATGTTAGTTTACTCTATTTCGTATTGCTAAATCAAACGTATTTTCCACTCCTAGCTTTTTTTATGCTCCCTTGGATGGTTAGCATCAGTAAAGGAATTCAATCTGCCAGCAGCGCTGCAGACATCGATCCCTACCTCAAAAAAATGGCGCTGAGTACTTTGATCTGGACCCTTCTTTTTGGATTTGGGCTACTCCTAGTTTAAAAGCCGACAAAAGTCCTATTCTAGCTGTCTTGTTCCAGTTAACTTGACAGAATAAACGCTAGAACTCATGATCCATACCCTTTTTCCGTTTCAGATTACAAAATGAGCATCAATGCCCCTGGAAACTTTACCACAATCAGAGCCGCTCAGCATAGGCTGCATAAATTTATCCAACAATTCAAGTTTGAGCAGGTACGTACCGAGATTTACAACTCACTTTCCGAAGAAGCTGGAATTCTTGTGTTTGCTGACGATATTAGTGCAGATTTGATTGCGATGTCAACCCATGGAAGAACAGGTATCCTGCATCTCCTTACAGGAAGCATTTCAGAGGATGTGGTAAATCACTCCAAACGACCTGTTTGGACTTTAAGGGCAACACCTCCGGCAGCTTAAATTCAAAACATGTTACAAATTTCATGAGCAAAAAAAATAACGATTGGAAAATGAGAGACGGGATTGTTTTCTCTACCGCTGATTCATTCGACTACCAAGTTGGTGATAAAGAATCCCAAGAAACCCTCCCTCCTTCCCAACAGAAACTGAAAGTATTATTAGATAAAAAATCTAGGGCTGGTAAGCAGGTAACCCTGATTGAGGGCTTTGCAGGCACGGATGAAGATCTGAAGGAACTGGGCAAGCTCCTCAAAAATAAGTGTGGCGTAGGAGGCTCTACCAAGGATGGGGAAATATTGATTCAAGGTGACCATCGTGATAAAGTTGTACAGGTCCTGATTCAGGGAGGTTATGCCGCAAAAAAGGCTGGAGGTTAAATGACACCCTATTGGTTGTTTCAACTTCAACTATTTCCTTGGCTTCCATTTCTAGTTTACGAGGCAAAAAAAGTTCGGAAGTTAAGTCCAAAACTTGAATCCCAATCCTCTTTACTGACTTTGGGTCAAGGAGAAAAGCATGTCGTGCTTTTAGGGGAATCCACTGTAGCAGGCGTAGGAGCAAGCTCTGCCTCAACTACGCTTGCGGGTAATTTTTCTCGAATTTTTGGGGACACCTATCAGATTGAGACCATCGGAAAAAAAGGATTACGCGTGAAGGAAGCCTTTTCCTTGTATTTAGAACATAAGAAATCAAGAAGTAAAAAATCAGAAGGTGTTATCCTTTTTTTGGGCGCCAATGATTGTTTCCTTTTGACATCCCCGCAAGTATTTAGACGAGAATTAGATTCCTTGATTCAGCAAATTCAAGTTGCCACCGATGCGGAATGGATCTACCTCGCTGCAATCCCTCCAGTGCACCTATTTCCCGCTTTTTCAGAACAAATGAGGTCTTTTCTTTATAGACAACGGGAATATTTACAGCGTGAAATGGAGGTAATTGCTGCAAGGATACCTCAAGTGATTTTTCATCAGATCCCTATGGATTTGTCACCTGAATTCTTTTCTGCGGATGGAGTTCACCCTTCAGATTTGGGTTATCAAAAAATTACCGAATTGGCCATCGAAAAGATGAAGATTTAGCCTGTGCTTTTCTGGAACTAATCTCTTTTGGATCCTTCGATATCTTCTATCAGCTCGGCGTACCAGGCCTCTCCGTATTTCCGTACAAGCGCATCCTTTAAAAAAGCATAAAGAGGTACTTGAAGGCTTTTCCCTAGCTGGCAGGCAGGATCACAAATATGCCATTTGTTGTAATTGAGCGCATCGTATTGATCGTATTTGGTCACTCGAATGGGGTATAGGTGACAGGAAATAGGCTTTTTCCAAGAAGTTTTGCCATCCAAATACGCTTGCTCTATCCCACACTTCAAAATTCCTCTTGCATCATACAAGGCATAGGCACACTCCCGATTAGCTCCGAGGGTGGGAGTTACTTTATCTCCATCGGAATCAATAACCCAAGTTCCCTGCGACTCAATCACTTGCCTACCTTCTTCCGTAATGTAGTCCTTTACCAAAGGATAGATCTCTTCTAAAATTTTGGTTTCATCATCATCTAGAGGAGCACCTGAGTCCCCTTCCACGCAACATGCTCCTTTGCAAGCTTCTAGGTCACAAACAAAAAAGTTTTCTTTGATGTCATCAGACAGGACCACATTACCAATTAAAATCATAGGACTTATTTTTCCAAAGATAAATAGAATACTTTCCAAGGTAATCGTACTATGAACACAAAAAAGAACCGCTCCTTTCGGAGCGGCTCAACCCAGCACTATGAAAAACTTTTACTAAAATTCATAACAAATTAATAGTTGAAAGGTTTTTTTTAATTAATTAAATTTATATGAATCGCTACTTTGATTTGGCTGATCACCCCTATTTCCCAAAATTCCCGTACTTTGCAGCGTGCAAGTCGTCTTGCCGCTCTGTTTTTTAAACAGGGAGGAAAGTCCGGGCAACAAAGAGCGCCATACTTCCTAACGGGAAGGGCTTTGATTGGTGACGGTCAAAGTACAGCTAGTGCCACAGAAAATAAACCACCTTCGGAAAAGGCCAAGACTTGTCTTGTGTCCCTACCAGAGGAAAGGGTGAAAAGGTGGGGTAAGAGCCCACCGCCTCCACAGTGATGCGGAGGGCAGGGCAAACCTTATGGGTTGAAAGATCAAATAGACCTCGGGCAAAGAGCTGCTCGTTCGATTTCTTTTCTTCGGAAAGGAATTCCGAGGTGGGTAGATCGATGGAGTCTTGGTGTGAACCAAGATCGAGATAAATGGCAAGAGCAATCGCTGCATTCGATTCGTTCGAAGAGAGCATTGCAACAGAACCCGGCTTACAGACTTGCACTTTTTTACTACTTTTAACTATGGCAAAAATTCTAATTATCGACGACGAACGCTTTATTCGTGCTTCCTTACGTGAAATTTTGGAGTACGAAAAATACGAAGTGATCGAGGCCCAAGATGGCGCAGAAGGTTTACAAAAAATCAAAGACGAAGAAGTGGATTTGGTCCTTTGTGATGTGAAAATGCCAATTCTAGATGGTATGGATGTTTTGGATCAAGTAAAACAATTAGATCGCTCTCCTCAATTCATCATGATTTCTGCGCATGGCACCATTGAAACAGCCGTTGAAGCAACTAAAAAGGGAGCCTTCGATTTTATTTCCAAACCCCCTGACCTCAACAGACTGCTCTTAACGGTTCGAAATGCATTGGACAAAAAACAGCTAGTCTCAGAAACTAAGGTGCTAAAAAGGAAGCTATCCAAAAAGTACGATATGGTGGGCGAGTCAGCTGCTCTACTTCAAGTAAAAGAAACTATTGAAAAAGTAGCTCCTACGGATGCTCGGGTACTGATTACCGGACAAAATGGTACTGGAAAAGAACTTGTTGCCCATTGGGTTCACCAAAAAAGTAAACGAAATGAGGATCCTTATGTCGCAGTAAACTGTGCCGCTATTCCCTCCGAATTGATTGAATCAGAGCTTTTTGGACACGAAAAAGGAGCTTTCACCTCGGCTCACAAGCAGCGAGAGGGTAAATTTGAGCAGGCCCATTTAGGCACACTTTTTCTAGATGAAATCGGAGACATGTCTTTACCAGCTCAATCAAAGGTCTTGCGGGCCCTACAGGAAGGTTTAATCACCCGAGTAGGTAGTGACAAGGATATCAAGGTGGATGTGCGCGTGTTGGCGGCCACTAACAAAGACTTGAAAAAAGAAATCGAAGCCGGACGATTCAGGGAAGATTTATACCACAGGCTAAGCGTCATTCTAATCCAAGTACCTGCCTTGAAGGAAAGAAAAGAAGACATCCCTCTCCTAGTCGAAAAATTTCTCGAAGACATCGCCCAAGAAAATGGTTCTGTAAAAAAGAAAATGACCAAAGAAGCAATGGGAAAATTAAAAGAATTTCCCTGGACAGGAAATATCCGAGAACTACGAAACGTGGTCGAGAGGCTCGTGATTTTAGGAGAACCTACGATTAGTTTTGAAGATGTGAAAAAATATGCGGACTACTAAGTCAGCTTTTTTTTAGCCTAATGCTTTTTGAGGAGTACTAACTTTAGAGTAAGCAGGACAAGGTCTACTAGAAGCACAAGAAGCTAGAACTAAAAGTGTGAGAACAAGGGCTAGAGAAGCAAAACGTTTCATAGTAAGTCGATTAGTTAGTTAAAGATGTTTATTAATATTTTCTAAAGCAATTACTGGACCAACAAGTTGCACCCCCTCAATTCGGACTGATCAAAGCGACCCAAAACCTCCAGGAAGCCTTCTTCATCTAGTTTCCCAATATCCTGCGTCTCTACAAACGCACAAGAATGAAAATTGGCTAAATCAATTACGTTGATCCCTCCTTGAGCTCTACTGGAAGGGCTAAATGGATCATTGATGTCTCTAAGGACGACTCGCATGGAAGGAGGAACTGTAAATTTCCCCTGACCTTTAGAATATACTTGGGAAAGTAATTCTGTCATTCCATACTCAGAATGGATATGTTCCACTTGAAAATAATCTTGCAAGCATGCATGAACTTCCTCACGGATCATCTCCCTTCTTCTGCCTTTCATACCGCCAGTTTCCATAACAATTAAATCTCCCCCTCGGTGAAAGTGCTTTTTTGATTCCGCCAAATCCAATAATGCAAAGGTCACTCCCAAAAGGAGCACCTTCCTGCCCTCCTTTTGAAGTAAGGTTAGCTTCGTCAGAAGTTCCTCCTGGTTATACAAATAAAATCCCGAGTGAGACGATTGGCTTTCATCCATAAAATGGCTTGCCATGGCGACCAAACTACTTCCTGGCCGCTCTAGGTAGGCAGGAAGCAAGGCCAAAACATGGTAATCGGTTAAACTGCCATACTGTGCCTCAAAAAGCCGCTGGGCATGGTCAAGGTAAAATGCTTCAGACCACAAATGATGCTTGCTTGTGATCACCCCTGTGGTACCGCTACTAGAATACACCTGGTCTACCTGCGAAAAAGGCCCGCAAAACACGTCTGCATCTTTAAAAAACCGAATCGGCAAAAAAGGAATGTCTCCTACTTCCTTGATGGAAGAAGGAGAAATTTTTCTAGCAGCTAAGTAGGCCGCATAAACCGGATTGTGTTGGGCTTGAAAATGCGCCAATTCAAGTGCAAAATCATCAAACTGATCCAAAGCCAAGGTTTCCAACCTTTTTGAAAAACTTTTAAATTCCTGCATCGTTTTATACCTTAGGATTTCTTTACGGTCCTCCTACCTTATTCGGAATGTAAATGTACCTTCATCCATGCGTTTGAAAAACTATTCTTATTTATTGTTTGGTTTTGCTCTGTTGGGATACTCCTGCATTAGTCCACCAGAAAATTTTCCAAGTACACCTGAAATTGAATTTTCAAGCTTGGAATATGTAGGAACTTCAGCACAAGACTCCTTGTTGCTAACCCTGAAATTTAAAGATGCAGAAGGAGATCTGGGTTTGTCGGCGACTGATATTAACCCCCCTTTCAATCCGCTTAACTACAAGAAAGATGCTGCAGGAAACTTTATAACCTACTCTAGAAGGCCGAGTACTGCTCCACGATACAACCCTATTGATTGGGTAATTGATCCCATTGTTAACAACACCATCTTCAAGGACACGCTCTGGGTTGAAAAAAACGACAATCAATACAATATTTTCGTTCGTTTCTACATCAAACGGAATGGGCAGTTTCGGGAATTCAGATGGCAAGACCCTCCATTCTACACCACTTTTAATGGGAGATTTCCGAGAATCTTGACCACAGAAATTGGTCAGGCGGTAGAAGGTAAAATTACCTATCGTATGCTTTCCTCGGGTTGGGAGTCCATCTTTAGAAACGACACGCTACGGATAGACGTACAAATCCAAGATCGTTCACTCAATCGCTCAAATGAGGTTTCAAGTTCTTCATTGACCCTCAAGCAGATCACCAGAAAATAAAAAAAGCTAGTTTTTAGACTAGCTTTTTCTTTTACAAGGCTGGATATTTTTTCGGATTGGATTCGTGCATAATTTGATACACTTTCTCTACCACATCCTCTACGCTAGGCTTTGAAAAATAGTCCCCATCCGTAGAATAAGCGGGACGATGCGCTTGGGCTGCTAAAGTTTGTGGAGCAGCATCCAAACAAGAATACACTCCTTGGTGATCCAAAACTTGCTGCATCATAAAGGCAGTACCTCCTCCTGGAACATCCTCATCAGCAAAGAGAACCCGATTGGTTTTTTGAATCGAGGTACCAATAATGCCTTTCGTATCAAAAGGAAGTAGTGTTTGTACATCAATCACTTCTAAGAATACCCCAATTTCTGCTAGTTCAGCAGCTGCCTCCATCACAATGCGACACATACTGCCATAGGTGACCACAGTCAACTCCTTACCTTCCCTCAGGATTTCTGGAATACCCATTGGTACGGTATATTGCCCAACATTTTCGGGCATCTGTTCTTTTAAGCGATAGCCATTCAGGCATTCAATCACTAAAGCAGGTTCATCAGATTGCAAAAGAGTAGCATACATCCCTGCTGCCTGTGTCATGTTTCTTGGCACACAAACGATCATTCCTCTTAAGCTAGACAAAATCATCCCCATGGGAGATCCAGAATGCCAAACGCCTTCCAGGCGATGTCCTCTAGTACGCACAATCAGTGGTGCTTTTTGGCCTCCTTTTGTTCGGTAGGTCAACGTAGCCAAATCATCCGAGAGCTGTTGAATGGCATAAAGTAGGTAGTCTAGGTATTGGATTTCTGCCATAGGACGGAGACCTCGCAATGCTGCCCCAATTCCTTGACCAATGATAGTACACTCTCTAATACTCGTATCCATCACTCTCCATTCCCCATATTTCGCTTGCAAACCAGCAAAGGCTTGATTGACATCGCCGATTTTTCCTACATCTTCACCAAAAGCAAAGAATCGGGGATTGTGCTCGAGTGCAAAATCAAAAAATGCTTGCAAAATTTCTCGACCATCCACCAGAGGTGAATTCTCATTTACTTGTGCAGGGATAATTTGACAGTGGGAAACTGCAGCTTCTGTTTGACTATACAAATGACTATTGTATCGGTCAAAATTTTTCTCCTGAAGTTGGGTATACCAGTCCTTCAAATCTTTTTTGATTACTTCTCCCTCTGCACGAATCAAAAACAAAACCTTTCTGATAGTGCTTACCACATCTTTCCGAATCGGATTGATGGTTTTTTTCAAGTCATCCGCTAGTTGAAGCAATAGAATCTTACGGGAAGATCTTTCGGCTGTGGATCGGATCAACAAAAGGGCCTCTTCCAATTCCACATTAATTTCTCGAGCACATTCAGCCCAGGCAGCGTCTTTTTGGCGCTTTACATCCCGCTTTACGTCTGATTCAATCTCATCCAAGTAATCTACCGTGGCAAATCCAGAAGAGATGATGTATTCCTTAAATTTGAGAATGCAATCCCAATCATTCTCCCATTGCAATCTTTCCTTACTCTTGTATCGTTCGTGAGAACCAGAAGTAGAGTGGCCTTGTGGCTGAGTCATATCTTCTACGTGGAGTAAGACTGGCACATGCGATTCTCTAGCCAAAAGACCAGCAGAGGTAAATGCTTGCATCAACCCTTCGTAATCCCAACCTTTTACTCGCAAAATTTCAAATCCTTTTTCGGTATCTGTGCGTTGGAAACCAAGCAATGCTTCTGAAATACTTCCTTTAGTAGTATGAAATTCTTGAGGTACTGAAATCCCAAATCCATCGTCCCAAACGGCAACCACCATGGGCACTTGGAGTACACCAGCAGCGTTGAGTGTTTCAAAAAACATGCCTTCAGAAGTAGAGGCATTACCAATGGTTCCCCAGGCTACTTCATTACCATTGACTGAGAAATCAGTCAGGTCTTTCAATCCCTTGTTATTCCTAAAAAGTTTGGAAGCAAAAGCTAAACCCAAAAGCTTGGGCATCTGAGAAGCTGTAGGAGAAACATCCGCTGCGGCATTGTATTGAGAGGTCAGGGATTTCCAGCTCCCATCTTCATTTAAGAATCTGGTGGCAAAATGCCCATTCATTAGACGCCCAGCGCTGGCTGGATCCGCTTCTACATTGGTATGTGCATAGAGTTGCGCAAAATACTGCTGTACCGTTAATTCACCCAAGGCCATCATAAAGGTCTGATCGCGGTAGTAACCTGCTCTAAAATCTCCTTTTTGAAATGCACGAGCCATCGCTACTTGAGCAAGCTCTTTGCCATCCCCAAAAATTCCAAATTTGGCCTTTCCCATAAACACCTCTTTCCTTCCAATTAAGGAAGCATGTCTACTGGTTAATGCCCATCTGAAATCCTCTAAAACCTCGTTCTGCTGAATGGTGTACCCCTGCTGCACTTTATCTTGAGATTTTCCCGCCATAGGTTGAATTATCCAATCGTTACTCTTTGGGTTTATTAAAGCCTGTCAAAAATAGACATTAACTGTGGATGTACAAATTTTACGAACAGTATTTACCCATTTAAAATTTGGTATTTTAAATATTTTTTGAAAATAACCAAATATTATTCTTTTATTTTAGTTCAATACAATTGTTTAAATGAGTGATCGGCATAATTATCAGGTGTTGATTTTTTGAGACATTTTTTAAAAAAAAATCAAAATATTTTTTCAGAATTCATTCATTTTTAAAATTTAGTAGAGGTTTAATGGATAAAAAGGAATAAACTTTTGAAAATTCATCAAAAACAGAATACCTACCAAATACTATTTCTAACCTAGCTGCTCAAACGTCATTTGCTTAGTATCTTTGCGGCAGTATTATAAATCCAAATCAACTTCGCCATGATTATAGGTGTTCCTAAGGAAATTAAAAACAACGAAAACCGAGTTGCCCTCACTCCTGCGGGTGTAAAAGAATTAATCAAAAGAGGCCATCAAGTTTATGTACAGCAAAGTGCAGGACTTGGAAGTGGTTTTTCTGACCAAGACTATAGTGCTGCTGGAGCAAGCTTGCTACCGAGCATCGAAGCTACCTACCAAATTGCTGAAATGATCATGAAGGTGAAGGAGCCGATTGAATCAGAGTACAATTTGATCAAGCCTAACCAACTTCTTTTTACCTATTTTCACTTTGCCTCGTACGAACCTTTGACCAAGGCAATGGTGGCAAGTAAAGCAATTTGCTTGGCATACGAAACGGTTGAAAAAGCCGATCGAAGCTTGCCCCTACTTGTTCCTATGTCTGAGGTAGCAGGAAGAATGGCGATCCAAAAAGGAGCCAATTACCTAGAAAAGCCGCTTGGAGGTCGAGGAATTTTATTGGGAGGCGTACCTGGTGTACTTCCTGCAAAAGTACTTATTCTTGGTGGTGGTATCGTAGGTACCCAAGCTGCCTGGATGGCTGCTGGATTGGGTGCAGACGTAATCATCATGGATTTGTCTCTTCCTAGAATGCGCTACCTAGCAGATGTGATGCCTGCCAACGTAAAGACCATGATGTCTAATGAGTTCAACATTCGGGAACAGATCAAGCAGGCTGACTTAATTGTAGGTGCAGTATTGATTCCTGGAGCTAAAGCTCCTCACTTAATCACGAAAGACATGTTAAAGGACATGAAAAAAGGTGCTGTTGTCGTGGATGTAGCTGTAGACCAGGGTGGGTGTATTGAAACTTGCAAGCCTACCACCCATGAAAACCCAACGTACGTCATCGATGATGTAGTGCATTATTGCGTGGCCAATATGCCTGGAGCTGTTCCCTATACTTCAACTCTAGCGTTGACCAACGCAACACTTCCTTATGCCATCCAATTGGCAGACAAAGGTTGGAAGAAGGCTGCACAAGAAAATACTGACCTCGTTCCAGGACTAAATGTAATCCAAGGAGAAATTGTCTACAAAGCAGTTGCAGAAGCATTCAATATGCCCTACACACCTGTCGAGAAGTATTTATCCTAATCCAATCTATTTAAAAAGAAATCCCAGCGAGTCATTCGCTGGGATTTTTTTATTTATAACAGCAGTGAGATAATGGCTAACGAAAAAGTTTAGGATGTTACGCTTTTCTGACAAACTCAGACTTCAGGGCCATGGATCCAAATCCATCTATTTTACGGGCAATGCAGCCATCCCTTTTCCCAGTTCCACTAGATCAATTCCCAATTGCTGTTGGAAACCATACAAAATCGCATCAAACAAAAGTAAAAAAGCCCCTTGAAGTAAAATTGATTTGCCAAAGCCAATCCACCTATCCTTCTCCAAGCGTCTCCCTCTTTCGATTAAATAAAGTCCAAGCAAAAGGTAACCAAAGTCTAAGGCTACATTTACTAGGAGCACTTTTTCAATTTGTTGCTGTGCAACCAAACCCTCCAAAAAATTCATAGCGGCAACTTGGGTTGCCTGCCAAAAACCAAAAACGGCAATGCCCAAGTTTACCACATTCCAACAGGCATTCATTTGATGGAAAGCTTGACTTTGTCCCCTTGTTCGGAAGCTACCAATTGATCCCAAAAGCAAATTAAGTAATGCCCAAGCCCCCAAGATAAGCATCCCTTGTTGGTTGTAATCCAATCGGATTTGATTGATCCTCTCCAATTCAGCAAATCCCTGAGCTTCTGATGGCAAGACTGCCAAGAATAAAAGTGGGAGGGCTTGAACTTTAGGGCTGATTTTCATGGATAGTAAACCTGTAATGAGTTATGAAAGTTTGTTAGCCAATAGGATATAGTGTCGTCCAAAGCATTTTGATTCCAAAATAGCAGATTAATACTCCAGCCAATACTTGTATTACTTTTTTTCCAGTTGGTGATAGGAATCTCCTCAAACGGCCCGCAAGAAAGGCTTTCAGAAGATCTATTCCAAAGATAGTCCCTAAAAGAGATCCATAAAAAAGAACCCGATCGGAAAACATCCATGCATTTTTAAGGGACACCATGCTGGCAATGGATAGCCAAAATAACAAGACAAATGGGTTAATCCCATTAATTCCAAACCCCTTTAAAAACGCTTTTCGCTTCTTTGGAAGAGGCACTACTTGATCCGCATCAGGTAGAGGAACCTTCTTAACTATAAAATTAATTCCAAAGCCCAGTAAAATAAGTCCCCCAACGATTCCAAGGTACTTCTCTGCACTTGGAATTAGGGAAAGAAGGTGAACACCTAAGTAAGTAATTAGAATATACACCAAATCACTAAAGAAAACTCCCAAGGCAAGGATTGCTGCTTGCCTAAAGCCATGATCCAAACTTGTCGTGAGGAGGGCAAAAAATACTGGCCCAATCATCATGGAGAGAAGCAATCCAAGTTTAACTCCTTCAAAAACCGATTCCGAAATCATTCCAGCCCTTTTTCGTTCATGAATTGTTTCCAACTGGCTGCTCGATCACCTTTAAGTACCCTTGGGAACTTATTCTGACCTCCCTCCTTTCCTTGGAGTCGCATCCAATCGTAAAAAAGGGCGGTTGGCACGAGCGTTAAATTCACTTTTTTAAGCGCATGTTTTCGTTCAATTGCATAATCGTCATTCAAGACTTTCAGCTGCTGGTCAATTAACTTGATTAGAATTTTGGGGTCAACAACATCATCTGTACCCACATACCAGTGGTGCCCAAACAAGGAATCATGAGGAATTCCCAGGACGGTAAATTCTTTTACCTGAATTGCAAATTTCTCCGAAGCATGCTCAATCGCTTTGTTCATGTTATCCACGGACAAATGCTCCCCACAAAGACTTAGAAAATGTTTTGTCCTTCCCGTAATCGTTATTTCTGCTTCTTCCTTGGAAACAATTCGAATCACATCTCCTATCAAATATCTCCATGCGCCCGCGCAAGTAGAAATAAGTAAGGCATACTCTTTACCATCCTCGATTTTTTGAAAAGAGAGGGGCTTTGGGTTGGCCAATAAATTTCCTTCCTCATCAAAATTCTCAGAATTGAAAGGGATAAATTCATAATAAATACCATTGTTTAACACCAAGCGCATGGATTTCCGGTCAGGGAGCGCCTGATAAGCAAGGAATCCTTCCGAGGCAAGGTAGGTTTCAATATAAAATATGGGTTGCCCCAAAAGCCTTTCAAATCCTAGTTTGTAAGGTTCAAAAGATACTCCCCCATGGGCAAATAGCCTTAGATTTGGCCAGATATCATGAATGGTTTTGAGTTGATACCGATCGATAATTTTTTCCAAAAGTAATTGTAGCCAAGCAGGCACCCCCATAATAATTCCAATATCCCAATCTGGAGCTTTTTCAACGATTTGATCTAGCTTATCCCCCCAGTTGCGGTTTCTTGCAATCTTTTTTCCTGGCTTATAAAATCGCTGAAACCAAATAGGAAGTTTACTGGTCGTAATGCCGCTCAAGTCCCCTGAAAAATAAGTTCCATTAAATTTTAAATCCGTACTCCCACCGAGCATTAAAATTCCTTTGCTAAACATTGAGGTGGGTAAATCGTATTTTGAGAGCGTTAAAAGCTGCCTTACACCAGTTTTACGAATGGCCTTAATCATGTCATTTGTCACCGGAATAAACTTGGAAGCAGCACCAGAAGTACCTGAACTTAAGGCAAAATAGTTTACTTTTCCTGGCCAAGTGATGTTCTTTTTTCCCTCTTCCAATTTGTACCAAAACTCCTCTCGAATAGAATTGTACTCGTAAATCGGGACCTCTTGAGCAAAGGAGGAATAAAACTCATCCGAACTACTCTTCAGCTTCCCTAAAACAGTTTTAAATTGGTATTTTTTTCCAATCTCAGTATCCGCTGCCTTCAAGAGCAATTTTTTAAGCTGCTCCTTTTGTAAATCGATTGGACTGGCGTATTCTTGCTCAAGACTGTCCCGTAGTCTAATGCCTTTTTTAAGTAAATTACTAAGTATAGCCATATCTTTGTTTAAGGAAA
>CAMDEU010000033.1 GCA_945897085.1 Spirosoma fluviale
CCTAGTTTCTCAGCATAATCCTTAAGCACCGCTTGGGTATCGTGGGTAGGGTCGATGGAGTGGCTTAGAATTCGGAAATTGGGTTCTCCCTTAAACTGTTCGTAAACCCCAAGCATTTCTTTTTTCATGATCGGGCAAATGGTAGGGCAGCTTGTAAAAAAGAAATCGGCCACATAGATTTTGCCCGCCATATCTTCCTTGCGAATGGTATCTCCTACTTGATTGACGAAAGCAAAGTCTGCAATGCTGTGGTACACCGTATCCTGGTTATCATCTACATAACGTTCCCCAAGGATGGGTAATTCAGCCGTTTCGCTAGTTTTTTCGGAAGGAGCGCTGCAAGAAATAGCCAAGGCTAAGGAAATGAGAAGAAATAGGAGTGATTTTTTCATTGAGCTTAGCGGGTTCTATATTTTTTATACAGCTTGATGGCAAGTAGGAGCACTAGGGATAGGCCCACCAATCCCAACATTCCCCAAAGCATGCTCATGGTATTTTTGAGAACGATGAGAAAGACGATGGCAAAGAGCAGTAGGGTGGACAGTTCGTTCCATACCCGAAGTTGGGTGGAGCTCCAGCGCGCCTTGCCCGCTTGAAGCTCTTGAAAAAGCACTTGGCTGTAGCCGTGGTATACGTAGAGCAGGAAGACAAAGATCAATTTGGCTTGCATAAATTCTTGTTGCAGATAGCCCCAACGGTAGGTAAGCACCCAAAAGCCAAAAATAAGGGTGAGCACTGCCGATGGCCAGGTGATGATGTACCACAACTTGCGTGCCATCAGATCGAGCTGAGGCTTGAGAATTTGTCGCTCCTGTTCAGATTTTTCTAGGGCTTCGGTTTGGTAAATAAATAACCGCACAATGTAAAAAAGCCCTGCAAACCAAGTGACTATAAAAATGAGGTGCAGTGCCTTTACGTATTCGAATCCCATTATCAAAATTTTAGGCTAAATTAAGGGCTTCACTCTACAAACCCATAAAAATTTTTGAAAAGGAATCAATTGTTCGTATTATTTATCGGCATCACGGTCTTGGGGGTGCTCGGGCTGATTGTCAAGGAAAGTTTTTCCGGGCAAGGAGTAGCAGCCTACCAAGATAAATTTGAGGAGATCGGTTATTTCAGAAATGAGAACAACACGGGCCCCATCCTAAGAGTATATGCCTTTCGAACCAAGGAGCAAGATTCTGAAGTACTTAAATCCTTTGCCAACTTGCTGCCACATACAAAATATGGGCGTACCCTCGTATTTTTTGTAGCGGAAACCTGGAAGGAACCGGTAGTATTTTCTCCCACTCCTCCCTATTTACCAAACTCTATACAAACACATCTTCTAGCGGAATACGAAAAAACCCCAATGGGAGAACAACGAGTTGTACTGCTGAAGCCATGAGGAAAAGACGAACGCTAGCGGAATTCAAGGTAGGTATTTTAGCCGGGGATAGGGTGCTCCTTGCGCAGGCCATTACCCTAGTGGAGAGTGGTCTCTCTGCCGATCAGGAATTGGCAACCGCCCTTATTCAAGAGCTGTTGCCTCACACAGGGCAGTCCTTCCGGATCGGGGTGACAGGTGTCCCCGGTGTTGGGAAAAGTAGTTTTATTGAAGTATTTGGAGAGCGGCTTTTAGATGCGGGCAAAAAAGTAGCAGTGTTGGCAGTGGATCCCAGTAGCTCTCTTTCTAAAGGAAGTATCCTTGGAGACAAAACCCGTATGGAACGTCTAGCCTTAGATAAGCGTGCTTTCATCCGACCTAGCCCTTCGAGTAGCACCTTGGGAGGGGTGGCAGGAAAAACTCGAGAGGCCATTTTACTTTGTGAGGCCGCCGGCTTTGATTTGATTTTAGTAGAGACCGTAGGGGTTGGACAAAGTGAAACGGCCGTGAAAAGTATGGTTGACTTTTTTCTTTTGCTGCTTCTTGCTGGAGCTGGGGATGAACTTCAGGGGATCAAGAAGGGGATTGTGGAGATGGCAGATGGTTTTTTAATCCACAAGGCAGATGGGGATAATCTTGAGTTGGCGGCTCAAGCCAAGGGAGCCTATCAGAATGCGGTGCACCTTATTCCACCAAGCGAAAAAGGCTGGGCTCCAAAAATTATGTTGGCATCCTCAGTGACTGGCATGGGTATGCAGGACCTAGCCGAAGTATTGGTTTCCTACCAGCAACAGATGAAAGGCTCAGGGTTTTGGGAAAAAAATCGAGGGTCCCAGCGCCTTACCTGGTTAGAAGACCAAATTCAAGAACTATTAGGCCGGGCTTTTTTGAACCATACCACGGTTAAAGAGACCTTAGAACGAGAAAAGCCGTCCGTGCAATCAGGGTTACTTAGCCCGAGTATGCTCGCACATCAGGTGTTGGATCTGTTCTTAAATTCGAAGAAGTAGGCTGGCAACAAGAAAGATGCTAAGCTCAGTAAGAGCGCATCTTAAACTTCTTTTTCAATTCATTGACTGCATTGCGGAAACTGGTATCCGTCTCCATGATGTCATTGACTGTTTGGATGGCATGAATCACTGTGCTATGGTCACGGCCTCCAAAATGGTAGCCGATGGATTTCAAAGAATGGTTGGTGAAATCTTTGCAAAAATACATCGATACTTGTCGGGCAATTACAATTTCTTTTTTTCTGGTTTTGTCCTTTAGCTCATCCACCTGGATGCTGTAGTAATCTGCAACCGTCTTTTGGATAAAATCAATTCCTACCTCAGTTTCAATGTCCTTGATGAAATTTTTGATGATGGATTTTGCAAGTTCTAGGCTGACATCTACGCGGTTGAGAGATCCATGGGCAATCAAAGAGATTAGAATACCTTCTAATTCCCGCACATTTGTATCGACTGTATAGGCCAGGTATTCGATCACCGTATCGGGGATATTAATCCCTTCTGACTCCATTTTTCTACGGATGATAGCGACTCTCGTTTCAAAATCTGGCATTTGGAGATCTGCCGTCAGCCCCCACTTAAATCGAGAAAGTAGTCGCTCTTCCAAACCTTTGAGATCCCTTGGAGGACAGTCCGAGGTCATGATGATCTGTTTTTTATTTTGGTGGAGGTGATTGAAAATGTGGAAGAACATCTCCTGGGTTCGGTCCTTTCCTGCCAAAAACTGAATGTCATCAATGATCAAGACATCCACTTGCATATAAAAGTTAGTAAAGTTCTTCACATTGCCATCTTTGATGGAATCCATGAATTGGTTTACAAACTTTTCGGAAGACACGTAGAGCACAAATTTTTCTCCAGGTCCATTTTTTATTTCGTTTCCAATGGCTTGTACCAAGTGCGTTTTTCCCAAGCCTACTCCTCCATATACCATCAATGGATTGAAAGAAGTAATGCCGGGTTTGCTTGCCACTGCATAGCCTGCTGATCGAGCCAGTCGATTGCAATCGCCCTCAATGTAACTTATAAAGGTGTAATTGGGATTTAGATTGCTCTGGGTAAGTAGCCCCGCATCTAAGGATTGCATTTCAAATGGGGTCTTTACCTCATTGGTAATGTACCCACCTTTCTTATTGGAGGCATTTCCTTGCGGGAAGGACACCACATAGGGTTGATTACTTGGATTGCCTTTGTCCACCACCACTGCATATTCAAGTCTCCCTGCGGCACCTAAAGTGTTTTTAATTGCCAGTTTAAGCTCTTCTACATAATTGTCCTCCAGCCACTCGTAAAAAAATTGGCTAGGAACTTGAATGGTGAGGGTGGAGTCCTCTAGCTTTACTGGAAGAATGGGCTTAAACCAGGTGGAATAGCTCTGCTCATTGACGTGTTGTTCGATAACACGCAAGCATTCACTCCATACAGCATTAGCTTCTGAACTCATTCTGAAGATATAGGATTCACACTAATGTCAAAAGTTGACAAAGGGGGGGGTAAAATTGTGGAAAATTAACTTAAATAAAAAATCCATTCTTAAGGAAAACTTATTATTTAAACAATTTCTATCGATTTGGGTTTATTATTGCTTTAATCTGAAAAAAATCCTTTTTTCGAGGGTCAAAAATATTTTTTCTTCAGCACTAATTCCACTGAGGATTTCTAGAAATCGAGCCTGAATTTTTTGCTTTTTCGATCAATTTGTTGAGTACTGTTTATTTGTTTTACTCCTTCTGGAGCAATTTGCCTCGAAATGGTTAATTTTATCTTTCTCTTTTCCAATTCTAATTTTTATGGAGCAGGATTTATTTTCAGAATTTCCAAATACCACCAAGAAAGACTGGTTGAGGCAAGCTACAGCAGATCTCAAAGGTAAAGGAGATGCTCAAGAATTGGGGAGTCTGCTTTGGGATACACTTCCCCTTAAGCCCCTTTATGCCCTTGAAGATCTATTTTATCCTGTAAAACAGCGCCGGTTTCATGCCCCATCCGAATTTCCAGGCATGCCTCCGCGCCTCTGGACAAATGTGGTCACTGTGTTGCCAAGTGATACGAATGCAGACCTCCTACTTGCTTTAGAAAATGGAGCTGAGGGTTTGATCTTGCCTCTCCACGGAACTGAGGATCTCCAGGAACTTTTGGAGGGGGTAATGCCCCAGTACATTTCGATTTATTTGCTTCCGCTGGGAAATCCTGTTTCGGCTTTGCAGCTTTTTCAGAGTTGGGTTGAATCGATAGCGGTTGATCCAGCGCTGATTCAAGGGGGAATTTTATGGAGCCCATCCGATCAGGTATTTGATCATCAGCAGGAGCTGGGCCTAGGCGTTGAGCTATTGGAAGAGCTCTTGGAGTTGACCGAGGGCTGCACCCTATTTAAGGCTTTTTGCATCAAAACTTCCCGTTACACGGAGTCTGGGGCCCATCCATTGGATGCGCTTACATTCGGTTTAGGGGAATTGGTGGAGATATTGGATAGGGTATCCCTTGCACCTTCCTTGGTGTTTGACAGCCTATTTTTGGAAACAGCGGTGGGGGACCACCATTTTGGAGAGGTGGGACGACAGCTTGCTTTCAGGCAGTTGGTACAGGAGTTTGCCTTGTTGTATCAGGTTGAGTTAGAGGAGCAGGAGCTAATCCTTTTTTGTCAAACTTCTCACTGGTCTCGATCCATTTTGGATGCGCATACGAATATGATCCGACAAACCTACGAGGCCTTATCAGCAGTTTTGGGAGGAGCCAATGTGCTTTGGGTGAAGCCTTTGGATGAAGAGAAAGCTTCTGCCAGGGAGCGCCGAGTGGCTCGAAATGTGTCTGCAATATTAAAAGAAGAAGCGTATTTGGATAAGGTCCAAGACCCTGCTGCCGGTTCTTATTTTTTGGAAAATTTAGTTAGCGACCTAGTGCGCGAATCGCAAACTGCTTTGACTCAGTTGGAACATGAAGGAGGCTGGTGGAAGTCCTGTCAATCCGGAAAGTTGCAGTCTTGTGTTAAAACTCGGCGCTCCAAAATTCAGGGAGAGCTCCTAGATAAAGTGCAGGTCAAAGTTGGGTCTAATGCCTATGCTGCGCCGACTTCATTGACCTACAATACCCCTTTTTCTCCCTTTGAGGAAGCTGCTTACGAGCTGAAGCCTACCCGTGCTACTTATTTGGTTGAAAGCGTAACCCTCGACCCGCAATGAGACCAGATTTTAATAATTGGAAACCCCGTAGTGCCCAAAAGGCAGTCGAATTTCCGAGCAGCAGCTGGGAGGCCCCTGAGCAGGTAGTCATTCCCGATCAATTTGATCCCGAAGTAATCGCAAATCTCCGAGAATTGCATTTTACTGCGGGCATTGCTCCTTTCCTGAGAGGACCCTATGCCAGCATGTATCTTCAACGGCCCTGGACGATTCGCCAATATGCTGGATTTTCTACCGCGGAAGAGTCCAATGCGTTTTATCGCCGAAATTTAGCAGGTGGTCAGAAAGGACTTTCGGTAGCATTTGATTTGGCTACCCACCGAGGGTACGATTCTGATCATCCACGCGTTCAAGGCGATGTTGGTAAGGCGGGCGTAGCCATCGATACAGTGGAGGACATGAAGGTCCTGTTTGACCAGATCCCCTTGGATCAGATCTCGGTTTCCATGACCATGAATGGGGCAGTTATTCCCATTTTAGCATTTTTTATTGTTGCTGCAGAAGAGCAAGGGGTGGCTATGGAGGCGCTCTCAGGGACCATACAAAATGATATTCTCAAGGAGTTTATGGTGCGGAATACCTACATCTATCCTCCTCAAGCCAGTATGCGGTTGATAGGTGATATTTTCGCCTTTACTTCTAAGAATATGCCCAAGTTCAATTCCATTTCCATATCGGGCTACCACATGCAAGAGGCAGGTGCAACGGCGGATTTGGAACTGGCATACACCCTAGCTGATGGCTTGGAGTACCTTCGTACTGGTCTGAAATCAGGCTTAGCGATAGATGAATTTGCTCCTCGACTTTCCTTTTTCTGGGGGATAGGGATGAACTATTTTATGGAAGTGGCCAAGCTGCGAGCGGGACGTTTGCTCTGGTCTAAGCTGGTGGCCCAGTTTGGGTCCAAAGACCCCAAATCCTTGGCTTTACGCGCCCATTGTCAAACTTCCGGTTGGTCGCTCACCGAGCAAGACCCCTTCAACAATGTGACTCGAACAGCCATGGAAGCCTTGGCGGCAGTCATGGGACACACGCAGTCTTTGCATACCAATTCACTAGATGAGGCCATCGCCTTGCCTACTGATTTTTCAGCACGAATTGCGCGGAATACGCAACTGGTTTTGCAGCAAGAGACAGGAGTTACAGAGGTAGTCGATCCTTATGGAGGGTCATACTATGTGGAGTATCTTACTAATCAGCTGGCGAAAAGAGCTTGGAGTTTGATTGAAGAAGTAGAGAAATTGGGGGGGATGGCCAAAGCCATTGAAACGGGGCTGCCCAAACTTCGGATTGAAGAGGCAGCTGCCAAAAAGCAGGCGAGAATCGATGGGGGGAAGGATGTCATCGTAGGGGTCAACCGATACCGCGTCGATGAAAAGACAGAACTAGACCTATTGGAAGTAGATAATCACTCCGTTCGGGATTCTCAAATTCTGCGATTGAAGCAGGTGAAAAGTGAACGGAATCAAGAGGAAGTCACACAGATTTTAGAACAAATCCGGGTTGCAGCAGCCTCAGGGGAGGGAAATTTACTCGACTTGGCTTTAGTAGCTGCGAGAAAAAGAGCTACTTTAGGAGAAATCTCCTACGCAATAGAGCAGGCCTTTGGGCGCCACAAAGCCCAAACGCAGTCTATTTCGGGGGTATATGCAGCAGAAGTGAAACAGCAGAAATCATTTGTAGAAGCCCAACGACTTTCGGATAGCTTTGCGCTACTCGAAGGGCGAAGACCGCGTATCCTGGTGGCTAAAATGGGTCAAGATGGCCACGATAGAGGAGCCAAGGTGATCGCTTCTGGATTCTCTGACTTGGGTTTCGATGTGGATATTGGACCCTTGTTTCAAACTCCACAAGAGGTGGCTGAGCAAGCTGTTGAAAATGATGTACATCTAGTGGGTGTGTCTTCTCTAGCGGCAGGGCACAAAACCCTTATTCCTGAGCTGATCTCCTGTCTACGACAACTTGGCCGTCCAGATATTCGCGTGGTGGCGGGAGGTGTTATTCCTGCCAAAGATTATGCATTTTTGAAAGAGGAGGGGGTTGTAGCGGTTTTTGGGCCTGGAACGATCCTTTCCGAAGCTGCCTGTGAAATACTGAATCAATTACTCCAGGAAGAATAATCGCTTTTTTGGAGCTATTGATCTGCCTGCATCCGGTTAATTCTTAAAAAAGAAATTAGTTGGCAATTTGGCCGACCCAGAAAAAATGAGGCACCTGATGAAAAATAGGGATCAGGAGCAGTTCAAAAAATCAATACACTAGAATGGCTTTGTTGGCTTCGCATTGTATTGTTCTTGGAGGACCGACCAACAGGCAATCTGAAATAACATTATTTTTTTCGTTGTACGCTTTTTGTAGCGGGGTAAAGCGATTAACCAGGTCTAAAAATTCACGTTCTACGCTTTGGTGGTAGGCGATGTACCGGGCAGGACCTCCACATGCTTTATTTCCCATGGGGGTAAATTTCCATTCTGATGCATTGGTGCAGGGTACAGACTCTGCGAGTCGGATGATTTCCGCTTGAGCGGACAGTAATTCTTCAGCAGTAACTAGGATTGGTTCAGTGGTCGCTAGTTCACAAGAGACGACAAAAAGGGAAATCAAAAAAGTAGCGATGCGTTTCATGGTTTTATTGTTTTTTTCAGAACGAAGAGACTTGGGGTTTCGCTACATTAAATTTAAAAAAAATAGCCCGATGCATGCAAGGCGCTAAGTCACCTTTTGTGCAGAAAGAAAAAGGGCTTAGACTACGTCTTCTCCTCGAAGTTTGATGACTGCGCTTTCCAATTGGTCTCCAATACGAATTTGGCAAGCCAAGCGCGAAGTAGGGAAATATTCCGGTAGGTTTTCCAGTTGGTCTAGCTCCACATCTGTAGCATCTCCTAGGCCTGCTTGTCCCTCCAGGATTTCGACATGGCAGGTAGCACAAAGTGCCATGCCTCCACAGGTAGCCAGAATAGGGTATTCGGAAGCCTTAAGAATTTCCATTAGGCTCAGTCCCATGTCTGTAGGGGCCTCTACTTCCTGGCGTGCACCTTGCTGGTCTTCTACGGTAAATTTGATGAGTTCCATACGATTTAGAATGCATTTACCCCGTTGACGGTGGTGTATTTGAAACTTAGTTTTTGATCAGGGTAAACATACTTGAAGGCAGAGTGCATCATGATCGCAGCCTCATGGAAGCCACAGAGGATGAGTTTCAACTTTCCTGGATAGGTGTTGATGTCTCCAATGGCATAGATTCGCTCCACTCCTGTAGAATAATCGCGTGTGTCAACTTCGATGGCATTTTTGTCGATGCTGAGTCCCCAGTCGGCAATAGGGCCAAGCTTGGGAGAGAGACCAAACAAAGGAATTAAGTAATCCGCATCCAAGATCATTTCTTGGTTGTCCTTATCTTCTAAAATCACTTTTTCCAGGCGTTCGTTTCCACTTGCTTCCTTCAAGTTTGCAGAAAGAATCAGATCGATCTTTCCTTCTTGGGCGAGATCAAATACTTTGGAAGCAGAATCAGGTGCACCACGGAAGGTTTCGTTTCGGTGAACTAAAGTGACTTTTTCAGCAATATTGGCCAAGTAAATCGTCCAATCGAGTGCTGAATCTCCACCACCTGCAATCACTACTTTTTTGTCGCGGAAGGTTTCTGGATTCTTCACCATGTAGTGAATGCCCTTTCCTTCAAATAGCTCTAGGTTGGTCAAGACAGGTTTTCTAGGCTCGAAGCAGCCTAAGCCTCCAGCAATGATAATGACCTTTGCATGTACCTGGGTCTTGTCGCTGGTAGTCAAGATAAAGCTTCCATCCTCTTGACGGTCCAGAAAATCTACACGTTCTCCGAGGGTAAAGGTGGGATTGAATGGTCTGGCCTGCTCTATTAGGTTGTCCACCAAGTCTTGTGCTTTGATCTCAGGGTATCCAGGGATGTCATAAATGGGTTTCTGAGGATAAATTTCAGAAAGTTGCCCGCCAATCTGTGGCAAGGCATCGATGAGGTGGCATCTCATTTTGAGTAATCCCGCTTCAAAAACTGCAAATAAGCCTACCGGCCCGGCGCCGATGATACATAGATCGGTGTGTATTGTGGAGGTATTCATGTGTCCGTTTACTGGATAAAAGTTGGTTTACCTTGAAGAATCTTGGGGACTAACTCCCTGTTGACTCTTTATGTTTGATCGTCTAAGTTGTGGTAAATGGTGTTGAGGATGCGCTTGAACTCAAGGAAATCTTTTTCAGTCAAATTTTCCCAAGCCTTTTCTCGAAATTGAAGGACTTTCGGCCTCAATTCAGCAACTTTCGTAACCCCATCTGGAGTCAGGTGCAATTGAAAACTACGCCTATCTTGTGGGTGCTGGACCCGAATGATGTACCCTTTTTTGGTAAGTAAATCAAGAATGCGGGTAAGCGTGGGATGATCCTTGAAAACTAGGTTTGCCAATTCGGTCTGGCTCAATTCGGGATTTTCTGCAAGATTTTTTAAGACCAACCATTGATCTACCGTCACATCAAAGCCTCCTTGCTTAAATTGCTGCTGCGCATATTGCTTTACCTTTCGGGCCGTACGGTCCAACAAAAAGGAATAGCTAGCAAAGAGTTCTTGTGTCATAGCAATTGTTAGTATGACAAATATATGTATAAGTTTTTTTAATTTCTAAACATGAATATCCACTTTGTTACCGGCAGCCAAAGAAAAGTAAGTTTGAAGGTTAAAAAAATGTGCTGTCGACGATGAAATGTTGGCGTTCAGCTGTCAACAATTATCCACTACTATCAAAATATGTTTTTGAGTACCTGGTATCCCATTCAGAAGGTGGAGTAGAAAACTAGGCCTTTTTTGCCTAGTTTTTCTCCAAAGGATGCATTTTCAACAATTCTTGAGGGCTCCAAAATCCTTTCTTGCCTTTGACTTCTTCCCTGACTTTCTTAACAAGATTTGCAGAGATTGGTGCCGCTTTATTGCCAAAGGAGTTGCGGACGTAGGTAAGTACGGCAGCTATCTCTGTGTCGTCAAGCATGCCTTCGTGAGGAGTCATCGGAACCTGTCCTGAATAGCTTCTTCCTGCCACTTCCATGGGGCCCATCAAACCCTTCAATACCAATTTGATGAGTCGCTCGGGGCTGCCGGTGACCCATGGGGTACCTCGAAGCGGAGGGAATTCAGAGGCAGTCAATCCTCCGCCATCTGGCTGGTGGCAGGTGCTACACAATCCTTCGCGAGCATAGATTTCCTTCCCTAGCACAAAGAGTTCCCGATCCGATCCGGTCAAGGATGATTTGACATCTTCCTCCTTCTTTTGGGCTACAGAAAGCCCATTGAGGTGGGCGATGGCAGTTTCTAAGGTGCCAGGAATCCAAATTGCATCCTTGGCTTGTTTTTCAGCTTGTGCCAGAATCGGTACTCCTTGTGCACGGGATAGCCAAGAAGCTGCAGCAATTCCTTCCATTCGTACGCGTCCATGGGGATCTTGTACGGAGGCTGTAAGCAGTTGAGCTTGGTCGGAGACCTGGTGTCCGGAATAGCGGAGCACACGGGTGGCGGCAGCACGCACTTTGTAATCTTTGGAGGCAAGTAGCTCCTTGAGTAGCGAAGTATTTACCTTGTTGGCACCCCAGGTGACCCATAGCGCTTCGAGTCGGTGGTGTTCGTAGTCCGGGTCCTTTTTATCTAGAGATTTCACCCATTTCTCAAGGGCTGCGGTCACCTCAGCAGCATCTCTTCCTCTCAGTTCCCGGCGCGTGCGGTATCGGCTTCGGTATTCGGGAAGCTTCAAATTTTCCAAAAGTGCAGGTATGGATTCTCCATTGACTTTAGCTGGAGTCACCAAAGGTCGGGAAGGGTAGGTCACCCGATAGATTCGTCCGTGCACATGGTCTCTCAAGGGATCTCGCGCATTGTGCTGCATGTGCCCGATTAGGATGTTGTGCCAGTCTGCCACATACAAGGAGCCATCTGGGGCAATTTCCATGTCTACCGGGCGGAAGTTGCGGTCAGAGGAGACGATCAGGTCCTGTCGCCATTTACTTGTAAATCCCACGGTATCCTCAAGCATTTGGTGTTGCTTGGTTCCAAGAAATCCAATCGTATTGTTGATGAGCAAGTCTCCTTGGATATCCTCAGGAAAGTGCCTACTGGAGACAAACTCTAGCCCTGAGGTAGGGCGGACCATGTGGTCTTTTTCAATCAGGTTAGGGCCTTTGAAATTTCCATTTCCATAGCGAGGTAGCGTGGATCCTGGCAGCATCCAGTTGACATTGGGACCGGAGGTTTCTGCGTAGAAGTTCTGTCCCCAGCGGTCAAAGGCAATGCCCCAGGGATTGGGAATGCTGACCTGGTTGACCCGCTCCAACTTGTGGCGTTTGGGTTCGTAGCGGTAAAATCCCCCATTGGTTCCTCTTACAGGACCGTAGGAAGTTTCGACATTGGTATGCAAAAATACCCCCTCAGCCATGTAGATTGCTCCGCTTTCATCCGCGGCAAAGGCCGAGATCGCGTGGTGGGTGTCGTGGTCATCAAATCCAGAAAGAAGGATAGTTTTTTTGTCGGCCTTATCGTCGCCGTTGGTATCCTCAAGGAGAATTAGGTTGGGGCCTTGGGAGACATAGACGCCTTCGGCAGCAATCTCAAATCCAACAGGGATGTGCAAATTATCAGCAAATGTGGTCTGCTTATCTGCTTTCCCGTCCTGATTGGTATCTTCAAGAATAATCAACTTGTCTTGCGGTCTTTTATCACCAGGCTTGTAGTGCGGGTAGCTCGGCATGGTGGCCACCCAGAGTCTACCTTTGTTATCAAAGGAGAGTTGCACCGGATTGGCAAGGTCTGGAAACTCTTTTTCGGAGGCAAAAAGTTCGATTTTGTATCCCTCTGGAACCTTCAGAGAATTCAGGGCATCGGCTCCGTACAAATAGTTAAGGCTGCCATTGGCTTCTGGGTTGTAGTTGGTGGTCACCTCTGGCAGGGCCTTGGTTTTTGCATCCGCAGCTTGCAGGTCTTTTACTTTTCCCTGACCAGCTTCCCAGATTGCCGAGTCGCGAATGGCAGTCATCTGGCGGATTTTCTCCAATTCAAAAGGATAGTTGTCTGGCCCAAAAGGATCGTAGCGTCTACCGAAAACATGGACACCGTTTGGAATTTTGTAGTCGTTGTGCCAAAACCAATTTTTCTCCATCACTGCTTCTTGGATCATTTCACGGTGGGTGATCGCTTTTTGATCCGCCTTCCCGAATACCTTGTCTGCAAGGAGTAAGGCTAATTTTTCGTAGCCGGCTTCATTGAGTTGGCTCCCATCTAGGGTTAGGGGTTCGGCACTTGCTGCGTACCAACTTTTGCTCGGGGTGAAGGCATCCACAAAGACGATTTGGTGCTTTTTGGCCACCTCTTCCATGGCTTTGGTGTAACGCTGTAAGTTTTCGTTTTCAAGTTTCCCATTGGGGACATCTTTTATGGCCGATAAGTCTTCAAAGGCAATGGGAGATACCAATGCGAGCTGTGGAGCTGCCTTTCCGTTGTAGCGCTGGGCTTTGGAATGAAGTATCCAGGCTTCCAGTTCGTCCTTGAAATTTTGAAGTTTGGGTTCTCCTTGGAAGGATTCATTGAATCCAAAAAAACCGATGACAACATCCGCCTTCAATCGGGTCAACCATTGGTCAGGTTTTTCAAAAAATCCTTCCGACCCTGAGTTGTTTGCGTATTCGTCTTGAAATTGTTCGGCTCCCGGAAAAGCCCAGGGATCGTTTGTTCCTGATCGGGGCCGGAACCCTGGGGTATCGCCTGGATCACATAGGTTGCGAATCAGGAGGGTGCTATCGGGGTATCGGAGGTGCAGTTCCGTTTCCAATCCTCCAAAATCCATCATCCGTGAGCCAAGATTATTGCCAACGAGGGCGATACTACTGCCCTTTGTAAGTTGCAGGGTAGGTTCAGGCTTACAGCCAATGAGGATGATTCCGGCAAAAACGAAAAAGAAATTCCAAGTGAGGGTGCTGCGATTTTTCATGGGTTGATTGGAAATTTAGGCTAATACTAAGCAGAATGGAGTGCATTGTCAATGACTTTTTGATACAGGTACCTGAATGGTTGTGGACTTGTATCTCCACTTGTATAAAAACTTATCAAAACTTGCTTTTATCGGCTTAAATTTTTTCTCATCTTGATTTGATAAAATAGTATTTTTCAAAAAGCAATACACCCAGCCTATATGTTCCGTAGATCACAGTTCCAGCCCATTTTACTTCTTGGCCTATTTCTAATCCTCGCCTTTGGTTGTGCCAAAAAAGAGGAAGTTCGCCCACTTACTGGCAATCCCAAACTCGATAAACTTAAGCTCCCCGATGGCTTTGTGGCCGAATTGCTCTACAGCCCTGGGGAAAATGAGCAGGGTTCGTGGGTAGCCATGACTTTCGATGACAAAGGGCGTATGATCACTTCGGATCAGTATGGCTTCCTCTATCGCCTGGAACTGCCTCCCATCGGTTCTGACTCCACGCAAAAGGCTAAGGTAGAAAAGTTGGTGGTAGGAAATGTGGCCGATTCTCTGGTAGGTATGGGCTATGCGCAAGGATTGCTTTATGCCTTCAATTCGCTTTACGTGATGGTGAACCACAATCCCAACGAGAAATTCAGCCAACCTACGGGTCTTTACCGAATTCAAGACCTAGATGGGGACGATCAATTTGAATCCATTACTCAGATTCGAGAGCTCAAAGGAGAACAAGGAGAGCATGGGCCTCACTCCATGAGGCTCACTCCTGATGGAAAAGGCATTTATTTGATAGCGGGCAACCATGTAGATGTGCCTGAAATGAATTCCTATCGTCTGCCAAGGGTATGGCAAGAGGACAACCTATTCCCATTGATTAAAGATCCAAGAGGCCATGCCAATGATAGAATGGCACCTGGAGGATGGATCGCTCGAATTAACCCTGAGGGAACAGATTGGGAATTGATTTCTGCAGGCTATCGAAATGCTTTTGATTTTGACGTCAACGAGGTGGGTGACATATTTGCCTATGATGCGGATATGGAATGGGATTTTGGAATGCCTTGGTACCGTCCTACGCGCATCAACCATGCCACAAGTGGATCTGAATTTGGCTGGAGAACGGGTAACTCTAAGTGGTCTCCAAACTATCCTGACAACCTTCCTGCAGTACTCAACATCGGTCAAGGCTCGCCTACGAACGCCATGTTTGGCTTTAAAGCTAATTTTCCGAGTAAGTATAAAAAAGCACTTTATGCATTTGACTGGAGCTTTGGAATAATCTATGCCATTCACCTTACTCCAAATGGTGCTACCTATGACGCCACAGCTGAGGAGTTTATTTCAGGTTCTCCACTCCCGCTCACAGACGGAATTATTGGTCCAGATGGCGCATTTTACTTTGCCACAGGCGGTAGAAGACTTGAATCTGATCTGTATCGTGTAACCTACAAGGGCGAGCTAGATACCTATATTCCTATGACAGAAGCAGATCTTCCAAAGGAGGCAAAGATCCGAAGAGAATTAGAGCAGTATCATCGGACAGGAGCTCCAGCCGAAGGGATAGACAAGGCTTGGGCCCAGCTTGGTCATGAAGATCGCTATGTGCAGTACGCTGCAAGATTGGTTTTGGAGCATCAGCCTGTTGCTTCCTGGAAGGGCAAGGCCTTGGCCGAGCCTGATGCCGCTAAGAAAATGCAAGCAATTCTTGCGCTTGCACGTCATGGCTCAAGCATTGATGCAGCAGCCATGTTCAACAGCTTGATGCAAGTAGACTACAAGAAGCTCTCCTCAAAAGAAAAGCAAGACCTACTCCGCACTTTTGAGGTGCTTTTGGCTCGTCATGGCTCCAATGCGGAAGCGGTAAAGCCTCAATTGATCGCTTACTTGGATCCCCATTATCCAGCAAATGATAACCTGCTAGATCGCTCACTTTCTATCCTTTTGGTTCACTTGGATGCTCCTACTGCGGTAAGTAAAACTCTTGCCTTGCTTAAAAATGCGAAGGACGATCCCGACTATCAAAAGACCTTTACCGAATCTTCGGATTTGATTTTGCGAAATCCTCAGTATGGATTGGATATTGCCAATATGCTGGCCAATGTACCACCTGCGCAAGCCACCTTCTATGCTACCGTTTTGGGTGGCGCGGATAAAGGCTGGACTGCTGCTCAGCGAACCGAATATTTTGGATGGATCAAAAATGCCCTCACTGCTTACAAAGGAGGACGTAGCTACGTAGGCTTCCTCGATCGTGCCCGAAAAATGGCCTTGGCCTCCGTGGATAAGGCAGATTTTGAGAAATACGACGAACTATCTGGAGGTAAATTATTGACCGAGAGCGGAAATGATATTATAGATTCAGGTGTTCAACCTGAAGGCCCAGGTCGTCGCTGGACTCTGGAAGAAGCAGAGCCTCTAGTCGCTAATTTGGTGGGTCGTGATTTGGTTAAAGGAAAAGCGATGTATGCAGCTACCCTATGTCAGTCCTGCCACACCATGAAGGGAGAAGGTGGAGCAATTGGCCCAGATTTGAGCCAGTTGGGAACCCGTTTTTCTACCAAAGACATCTTGGTGGCCACCCTGGATCCTAACGCTACCATCTCCGATCAATACCAATCTACGGTTCTCGAACTCAAAGCGGGAGGTTCAATTGTGGGTAGGATCAATGATGAGGATGCGAAGAATTATTACATTTCTCAAAATCCATTTGCTCCAAACGACATAAAAACCGTTTCCAAAAGTACTGTAGCACTGAAGAAAAATGCGGAGGTGTCCATCATGATGCCAGGCTTGATCAACCGACTCAATGAGGAGGAACTAAAAGACTTGATGGCCTACCTCATCTCAGGGGGGAATGCAAATCATGCCGCGTACAAGCAACCTACTGCACAGAGATGATTCGCTATATGACGCTCAAAATTTGGGGGGTCCTAGGCTTGTTGATGCTCGCCTCCTGGATATCTTGGACGCAGTCCTCAGACACCAGCAGCTCAGCAAAGGCATCTGAGCAAAAGGCGGACTTCATCTCCATTTTTGATGGTAAAAGCCTTCAAGGCTGGGAATTTGATCCGGTATACTGGTCGGTAAAAGGCGGTGCATTAGTCGGAGAAATCACCGCTGCAACGCTCCTTAAGAATAATACCTTTATCATCTGGAAGGGGGGAGAGCTCGGAGATTTTGAGTTGAAGGTGGATTTTTGGATTTCAGAAAACGGAAACTCAGGGGTGCAATACCGAAGTGATAGATTCACGGAGTTGCCTTATGCCCTACGAGGCTACCAAGCAGACATCGATGGGGGCAATCTCTACACGGGCCAAAATTACGAAGAGCGGAAGCGGACGACCTTGGCATACCGAGGTCAGAAGACCCAAATTGCTGCGGCACCAGATTCCATCACCTCAATAGGTGGATATGTGCGCAACAATGCCTGGAAAGGATTGGTACTGGTAGATGAGTTGGGCGATCGCTCTGCCTTAGGGAACCTGATCAAAAAAGGGGAGTGGAACACGATTCATATCGTAGCCAAGGGGAATCTGATGAAGCATTATGTCAACGGCACGCTGATGAGTGAAGTACTGGACGAGGATTCTAAAAACAGAAAACCGAGTGGTTTATTTGGTTTTCAAGTCCATGTAGGCCCACCCATGAAGGTGATGTTTAAGAATATTCTCTTGAAAAAGGGATAGGGAAGACTAGCTCAATCATGGGTTTTACGGTATAAAAAATGAAGCATAAGGATTCTCAAAATTGGAAGCATACCCTCTCCAACTCCCAGCAACTGGGAGGTATAGAAACTTCTGTTTTGGACAATGGAGCAGGTCGAGGAGTTCGAATCGCTTGGATCAATACGGGAACAGGCCTTCGCTACAAGGTGGTGCTCGATCGTGGGATGGATATTTTGGATGCCTTTTTCAATGAAAATAGCCTCGCTTGGATCTCTCATACTGGCCTCACCACTCCCCAACCTTTTTCCAATCAAGGTATTGATTGGTTGCGCACCTTTGGTGGAGGATTGTTGACTACCTGCGGACTATCCAATGCCGGCCCTCCCAATTCCGATGCGAATGGATCAAGAGGCTTGCATGGTAATTATTCCAACCTATCCGCCGAAATCATTTCCATCAAGCAGCCTGATATTTTTTCAGGAGACTTGGGGTTTGAGCTAATTGGCAAGGTTACCGAAAGCAGCACCTTTGGTCCAAGCTTGGAACTTGTTCGTCGGATCTCAGGAACAATTGGATCTGCAGAAATTAGGATACAGGACCAAGTCACAAATCGTGGGAATGCAAAAGCTCCTCACATGCTGTTGTACCATATCAATTGTGGATGGCCATTGATTGATGAAGGAACGCGGATTGTCTGGCAGGGTGAGCTGCAACCAAGACTTGGAGAGTCGGCCATTCGGCAAAATTCTCGAAAAGATGGATTTAGGCACTGTCCAGCCCCAATGGAAACCCATGCAGGTACTGGTGAGGAAGTTGCCTTTATAGATCCGCATGGAGATAAGGAGCTACAAGTAGTTTGTGGCTATGTCAATGATCAATTGGGATTGGGCTTAAAGATTTCCTTTTCCAAAACCCAATTACCCTGGCTCATCAATTGGCAGCATTGGGGAAAAAACGAATACGTGACTGCGCTTGAGCCAGCTACAAATCCACCGATAGGACAGGCTGCTGCGCGAGCGAATCAGAGTTTGCTAGAACTTGAGCCAGGCGAAAGCCGAAGTTATGACCTCCACTTCAGCGTATTGATAGGTGAGGCTGCTCGGGAATTCTCTTGATCCAGTTTGAACGAATTTGCCGCTTATTGTACGATTTAAATAAAAAAATAGACTACCACTAACCCAAAATACAGACCTATGAGTTTTGCCAAAAAAGCGCTCGAACAGGGCGAAGGAATTGTACGATTGACCCCTACTTGGGTACCCCGATCTTTTTGTGTGCCGGGTCGAAGAATTAAACTACATCCTGACGATTATTATGCTTTTGGAGGCATGCGCGGAGGAATCGATGAACGCTGGTTTTCCTCTACCACTGCTGCTCAAAACGGGCCACTGACTTCAAAAAATGAAGGACTGAGTCACATTGCTTTCGAAGATGGGGGGAGTACCCAGCTCTTGCTTCTCAAGGATGCAGTGGAGGAATTGGGGGCAGCACTTGTCGGTTCGCGCCTCTGGAGCGAGTTCAAGTCCTGGCCCATGTATTCCAAATTTTTTGATAACATGGGGCCTTTGCCGCACCACATTCACCCTTCCGATGAATTTGGCAAACTGACGGGTCAGAATGGAAAGCCCGAGGCCTACTATTTCCCCCCACAAGTGAATAACCA
>CAMDEU010000034.1 GCA_945897085.1 Spirosoma fluviale
AGACAGGAATCCAGGTAGGTAAAGCAGGTTTGGTGATAAGCAGGATCTTCATGAGTCAAGTCTCTCGTAGGTCCAAAAGCTCCACAGATGATGGTTTTTAAACCCTGATCCGCCATGGCCCTCTTTACGAGATCCAGATCGATCAAGGAAGGATCTTCCACAGGGATTTCGACCGCATCGTATCCAAAGCTTTTGATCTTCGGAAACAAAGCAACTGTCTCTCGATTGAATGGGGAAGTCCAAAGCCAGGTACTTACCCCAAAGGTTACTTCCAAAGCCATGACTTATTTTCGTACGACCATGATGCCGTTCATTATTCTCCAGTGGCCAGGTACGGTACACACAAAGGGATATTCTCCAGGCTCTGTTGGCGCAGTAAATACCAAGGTCTCTTTGCCTTCGGGACTAACTAGCACAGTAGCAACAATCACTTCAGGGATTTCAGGCACATAGTTGAGATCTGCACCCTTTGGATTTTTTGCTAGTTCATCTGCTGCCTTGCCAATCACTTCCATGCTTCCTTTTTTACCGATTACTAGGTTGTGCTGCATGAAATCTAGGTTTTCAAAGTCTATGGTCACTTGAGTTCCAGCCTGCACCGTAAAGGAGGGCTTATCAAATTTCATTTCGTGTGGAATCACACCCAATTTGATGGTGGTGGTTCCAGTTGTATTGATTAGCGTAGGTAGGCTGGCTACCAAGGCTATTTCTGAACCCGGTTGCTTCAGCGTCAGCGTGGAGCTCTTGCTCAATCTACCTCCAAACCACCAGTTGCCTTCGTACTTGCCGACCACATTTTTGCTGTCGTTGGATCCCACACGAACTCTATTTGGGCTAAGTGCTTGGGTAAATAGTCCATTTGTCTTGCCTTTGGCAATTTCTTGACCATTGATTTGTAGGGAAAGACTGCCATCGCTGATCAGGGTAGCATCTACGGTAAATTGGGTCATAGGAAGACCTTTTTTGGAACTGATAATGGTGAGCTTATTCTCCTGGGCAACTGCAAAATGGAGGGCATCTTGGTAAATGTAGAGGCTATAGCCATTCGTATTGTTGCCTTGAGCCATCAATACACCTTCAAGTGGATTGTCTCCCTTAGAAAGAATGAAACGAACACCAATTTCCTTCCCTGTTACATCTGGAGGGAATAAAATGCTGTTTCGCTGATCCAGTGGGTATTGTTCAGCTACCAAGCTTCTACTGATTCGGTCTGGTAGTGGGAGAGGAGTTTCTCCAGATGCTTGAATTGCTGCTTTTGCATCTCGCTTCGCAAATTCTGAAGGATGAGTCAATACAGCTGCAAATATGGCTTGCGGTAAGAATGCATCCTTGCCATTTTCTTCTACCTTGGCTTCATCCATCAATTTCTTAGCTGCCTCAGAGGATGAAGGCATTTCAGAAAGGGCTAAGAAGGCTTCTTTGCGGGTATGCAAATCAGCATCTCGCAACAAGCTGCTGCTAAGAATTGCTTTGGAAGCCGCTTCATTTCTTGGAAGTACGCGTAGCGCATTTTTGCGTACCGCTGCAGATGGGTGGTTGAGTGCTTTCAACACGGCATCGGTAGCTTCTTGATTTTTTCCAGTCAATTCACCCAAGCCATGTAGTGTCCACAAGGCATTGATTGCGGGACCATTGATGCCCACTTTGTCTTGGCTTGTATTTCCGATAATGGAATACAAGTCGCTAAGGATAGATTTTTCCTTTCGCTCTACAATCAAACGCTGTGCAGTCATTCTCCAGAAGAGGTTGTCACTTTTCAGTGCTTCGATGAGTTTCGCTGGCTTCGCATCCTTCAGGTCGAACGTTTTCGAGTTCTTGCCTCCTTTGTAACTAATTCTGTAGATACGTCCGTGTTTGCTATCACGGAGGGGATTGATGTAAGCATTTCCATTTCCATTTTCAAATCCACGTGGGGTAGGGTTGTGCTGGATGATAAAATCGTACCAATCCGCTACCCAAAGCGCTCCGTCAGGACCCACTTCAGCATGGACAGGAGAAAACCATTCATCTGAGCTAGCGAGAATGTTGAATCCATTTTTCTCTTTGTAGCTCGATCCATCTGGATTGATCATGGCTTTGTGAAGAACACGTCCTGTTGGCTCTGCTACGAAAGCTACACGGTTCCAGTAGGACTCAGGGAAGCTGCGTGCAGTGTAAAAATTATGTCCTGCAGCAGCAGTATACCCTCCAAACCAGTCTACCTGACGAAGAAAAGGAGTGAGGTGAGGCATGTCGTAGTGGCTATCGATGCCATGTACGGTATTGGCTGACCCTTGGAAGATGGGACGCTTCAGGAACTTGTTGGCCATGGAAAAATACACGCTGTGTTGTCCATTGGCGGTAGAGAGGAATGTTTCAAAATCTTCCGTAAAGCCCAATCCCCAGGTATTATTGGAGGAGCTGCCTAAGTATTCTAGGCTACTTGCATCAGGTGCAAAGCGATACAACCCTTGTCCAAAGGAATGGGATTTTCCACCCACTTCACCGTTGAAACCAGAGTAGCCCAATACGCCCCAAATTTTGTTGTCGAAGCCATATTTCAAATTGGAAGGACCAGCATGGGTATCGCTTTTGCCCCAGCCAGTAATCACTACTTCTCTAACATCTGCTACATCATCCCCGTTGGTGTCTTTGAGGAAAACAAAGTCTGGCGCCATGGAAATCATGATACCGCCATTGACCGCCATGATAGAAGTGGGGATATTCAATTTATCTGCAAAAACAGTGACTTTATCGGCTTTGCCATCGCCATCGGTATCTTCTAAGATTTTGATTCTGTCGTTGCCGCCCTCGGTGCGTACCTCGTTCGGATAATCTACTGTTTCTATAACATAGAGCCGTCCTCTCTCATCCCAAGCCATTGCTATAGGATTGATGATCATGGGTTCGCTGGCAAACAATTCCATTTCAAATTCGATGGGTAGCTGCACCAATTTCATGCTTTCTTCTGGGGAAAGTGGAAATTGATAGCGAGGTGCAGGAACACGTTTTTCGTAATTTGGAATTTCTGCGTCCTGAAACTGAGGTGTAGGGATTTTATAGTCAGCTAGGAGTTTGGTTACTTTATCGCCAACTGCCCAGAGGATACCATTTGCTAGCAACTCATGAAATTCTGGCTGCTTCCAAGTTTCCTCGTTGTGGCCATAGGCAGTGTAAAATACACGTCCTTCACCTTCGTTCCGGATCCAGGTATAAGGTTCTTTTTTATCTCCCTCTTTTCGCTCCATCAGAACCTGAATGTCAGGATTGATTTGGCTATGAACATACGTTTCATCCCAAGTTTCAAACTCACTGATTCCCTGTAATATAGGATGCTTTGCATCAAGTAATTGTGTAGTAAATCTGCCCGTACCATGCGTACTAAATTGTCCACCGACAGCTTGTACATACCAGTCCGAGTTTCTAAAGCAGAAAGAGCCGCTATGCAATGGAATCAAAGCCTTTCCGCCTTGAACAAAGGATTTTAGCGCTGCTTCTTGCGAAGTGGAGATGGAATCATGGTTGGCATAGATGAGTAGGCCATCGTAGTTTTGAAGTACCTCGTCCTTCAAATCATTGGGATCTGCTGTATAGGTTAGGTTGATGCCTTTTTGAAACAGGGGAGTCGAAATGTACATCATCAATTTTTCAGTATTGTGATGGTCACTGTCGTGTCCCAAAACCAAAATCTCCACGCGACGTGGTTCGGTCATCGATAGAAAAGCGTTCTTTTTGCCGCAGGCAGAAACTAAAAGAACTAAGATCAAGGAAAGAAGACCGATCGGTCTCCAAAACATGCTTTGGTTCATAATGGGTTTGAGGTTAATTGTATCCAAAGAAACTAATGATAAATAAAGAGCTTAAGATTTTCCTTAAATTAAATCTTCTTATTAAAGATTTAAAAAGATTTTTTATGAGTATGGACTTAGAAGGGATAAGCTTCCAAATTGATGTTCCAAAGCCAAGGTAAAATGTAATAGACCATCAAGGTGAGTAGAATAATGGAAATAATATTCAACCAAAGACCGGCCTTGACCATGTCTTTTATTTTCAGATAACCCGGACCAAATACGACAGCATTGGGCGGTGTAGCCACTGGAAGCATAAATGCGCAGCTTGCAGCAAGAGTCGCTCCAACCATCAGTCCAAAGGGGTGAACATCCAATTTAATGGCCACAGAGGCTAAAATAGGTAGGAGCATGGAGGCAGTGGCCACATTGGAAGTTACTTCGGTGAGGAAATTAACAGCTGCAATGATAATCAGCAACAGTACAAAGAAACTTACCCCTTCAATCAAACTCAAATGTTGACCGATCCAACTTGCAAGCCCTGTTTCTTTAAATCCTTCGGCCAAGGCCAGTCCTCCTCCAAAGAGAATTAAAACTCCCCAAGGAATCTGTTCAGCCGTTTTCCAGTCCAATATTCTCCCTTTTGGTTCAGATTTTCCAGAAGAGGGTAGGAGTAGGAGGAGCATGACGCCAAGTAAGGCGATTATCGTATCATCTAAAGCTGGTAGCAGTGGTGCCAATAAGAAGCTACGGGTGATCCAAGAAAAGCAAACGAGGCCAAATACAGCCAGAACCGTTTTCTCTTCATAAGAGATTTTACCTAAGGCTACAATTTGGTCTTGGATAACCGATTTGGCCTCCGTTAGATTGAATTTCTTTGGCAGTGGGTTGCCAAAATTAACCAGATAATACCAAGCAATAGCAAGTAAAACCACCGAAAAAGGAAATGCAAACAGCATCCATTCGTTGAAATCAATGGTGTAATTGTATAATTTTTCGACTACTGCGCGGAGCACATTATTGGTGGGGGTACCAATTAGGGTTGCCATTCCACCAATGGATGCCGCATACGCGATGCCTAAAAGGATGTTTTTAGCTAAATGAGTTGATAAAATTCCATTTTCATCTCCTAAATGGTTCTTGAATTGCCCGATTACAGCCAATCCAATGGGAAGCATCATCAAGGCGGTTGCAGAATTGGATATCCACATGGAAAGGAATCCTGTAGCCAACATGAATCCAAGAACAATTCTCCTTAAATCAGTTCCTAATAAATTTATTATGTTAAGTGCAATGCGCTTGTGTAGATTCCATTTTTCGATAGAAGTAGCTAAAAGAAATCCGCCCATGTACAGCAATACCGTGGGATCCATGTAATTATTGGAAACCTGCTTTAAATTTAAGACACCGGACAAGGGTAAAACCATCAAAGGAAGCAAAGCCGTGCCCGCAATGGGAACAGCATCCGTAATCCACCAGATTGCCATCCATAAGGTCAAGCCAAGCATTAGTTTTCCTTCAGGAGGTAGCCCAGGAGTTTCTGCCAAATAGTAGAGCAGGAAAAAAGCGAGGGGCCCAACGATACGACCCATATTAGGCAACCAATTATTCATAGGAAAAGAAGTTCGAAGTGAGAGATAAATTAATGAGCTGCAATGTTATGCTAATTTTAAAGATTTTGTTTGGAGGATGTAATTCGGAGTTACCTGCGATGGGTAGCTGGAGTCAATAAATAAGATTGTACCAAAGCGATTGGGTTGGAGGTAAGGACTCAGCATAGGTGCAAGTCTAAAATCTTTATTTAACATAATATAAATTATACAACAAGTTTTCTTCTATATTACCCTATTTTACACCTAGAAATCATAAATATTATTTTAATGCAGATCAATCCCATCCAAACTAATAGCTAATTCCAAAAATATTGATGACTGTCAATTGTTACCATTTTCTATTTGATATTAATTCTATTAAAAATTAGTGGTTATACTCAATCACTGCTTTAATGACGCCAGGACTATACAAAGAAGTAAATGTTTCTTCTAGGTTCTCAAAGGCTAATCGATGGGTGATGTAGCCCTCCATATTTAAAACACCAGCGGTAAGTAGTCCAATTATTTTTTGAAAATCTTCTGCTACAGCATTTCGGGTAGATTTGAGGGTAATTTCTTTACGATGGAAATAAGGATCATGAAAAACGATGTCTCCAATAAAAAGTCCTACATATACTATTGTGCCTCCTGGTGAGACGTATTCAAAACAGTTTTCCATCGATTCCTTATTGCCAGTAGCATCAATAACTATTGTAGGAAGATCACCATTCAAATTTGTTTTCAAGTCATCAACTACATTTTCATCTGCTAACAAGGTGATTACACCTGGATATTTATGGCTCACAAAGTCAAGTCGTAGTTGGTTTGTATCAAGCACAACCATTCGGGAACTTTTCAATAATCCCATAGCCAAAACTGCTATTCCAATCGGCCCTGCCCCAATGATCAACACTATATCATTGGGCGTCACCTCGGCACGCTCGATAGCATGGCTGCCTATGGCTATCGGTTCAATTATAGAAATCAAATCAAGCGATAAGCCATTGGCTTGGAATACCAAATCTGCATCATAAATAAAAAACTCTTGCATTGCGCCATCTTCATGGACTCCAAAAACGGAGAGCCCGCTTCCACAATTTGTTTTTCCTCTTTTGACAGCCTGATCAATAATTGTGTTTCGATAAGGCATTATTGTACAATAATCTCCAATCTTCAAATGGCTTACTCCTTCTCCTAGCTCTATCACTTCTGCAGCTATTTCATGACCTAAAATTCGAGGGTAAGTGAAAAAGGGCTGTTTAGCATTATAAGCGTGGAGGTCTGTTCCACAAACACCAAGTCTTTTGACTTTCAAAAGCACTTCACCACTATCAGGTTTTCCGGGGTGGTCTTTTCTAATTCTAATGAGTTCACCCGGTTTTTTGAGTACTATCGATTCCATATTAGCTTGTCAATTTTACTTAGTAATTGTATTCTTTTGGATCCTGATGCAACAAAAAAGTCTGTGAAAGTGCGTTTTAAATCATTTTTTGTAAAAGTTAATAACTATCTCTTACAATTCGTGCTCTAGATTGACAGAGTATTAAGGGTTATTGACATATATTTAAAATTAAAACTTCCAATATTGCAACATGAAACCTCATCTGCTCAAAGGGATTAAAGCGGACCTATTCTCAAAGATATTTTCAGGAGGCATAAGGATATATTTTAAGATTTCTAGTTTCAAAAAAAGTAATTACCTTATATTCAGTTGTTTGAAAAAAATTCAAGCTTGCTAAAGTACCCATTAAATAAAAACAGAGAAAGGAATTTTATGAACTATTTCAAATCTTCAATTGGTAAAATGGAGCTATTAAAAGTGGTGACTACTGGCCTCAGCTTACTTTTTCTCTCTTCCAATAATTCATTCGCGCAGCAACCAAAATCTCCCTTAGAAGCTTCCTTCCAAACTTATCGGAAGATGAAGAGCGAAACACCATTTCGAATGGATTGGATTTCACTCGGACCAACAGTCAACTCGGCCCGTGCGGATATTGTCCAAATAGATGCCTCGCATCCTGGTACAATGTATGTTGGATTTGGATCTGGAGGGTTATGGAAAACCACCAATCATGGTCTGAGTTGGAATTCCATTTTTGAGGAGCAAGCATCGATCGGAATTGGCGATGCTGAATTAGCTCCCTCTAATCCTAAGATTATCTACCTGGGTACTGGAGAAAACTTGAAGAAACCAAGAAACTTTACCTTGCCAGGCACAGGTATGTATCGATCTGATGATGCTGGAGCCACTTGGCGCCATATTGGCCTAGAAGATTCTTGGTCCATTGCAGAAATTGAAATCCATCCAACCAATCCTGAAATCGTCTTTGTATCTGTTCTTGGTCACCTTTGGTCAAAAAATGAAAATCGGGGATTATTCAGAACCTTGGATGGAGGAAAATCTTGGGAAAAGGTCCTTTACAAAGATGACATGACTGGTGCAAATGAAGTGGTGTTCTCCCCTACCCATCCTGAGATTATGTACTCGTCTTTATGGGAAGTTTTTCCCGGAATAAGCGGTGAAAATAGTGGAGTCTATCGAAGTAAGGATGGTGGGAAGACTTGGACATTGTGTTCCACTGGTTTGCCCAAAGGTTCAAAAATTGGACGAATTGGACTTACTGTTTCTTCAACAAATCCCGATAAAGCCTATGCCTTAATTGACAACCTAAACAATTCAAGAGATCAAGCTGCGGAACTTTATAAAACAGTAGATGGTGGGTTAAGCTGGACAAAAACCCATTCAGAACCCTTCAAAATATTTCCAGGCATAGGATGGTATTTCACCGATGTCTATGTAAACCCAAAGAATGACGAAGAAGTGTTTTGTCTGGGAGTTCGCCTTGCGCATAGCCTAGACGGTGGAAAAACTTTTTCTTTCATTGGAGGTCAAGTAACACACATGACTCCAAGTTTAGCACAAGGCCTTCATCTAGATCAGTGTGAACTATGGATTAACCCCTCAAATCCTAATCATCTTGCTTTGGGAAATGATGGAGGATTTTATGTGAGTTACGACAAAGGACTTTCTTGGATTCATTACAACAATATTCCAACGGGTGAATTTTATGACATCACCATTGATCAATCGGATTACCTCATCTATGGAGGAACTCAGGATGATGCAACCGTTTTTGGTCCGGCAAAAGAACTAAATCCTAGATTCCCTGATCCCTGGAAATATGTTTGGATTGATCCCTGGGATGGTGGCGATGGCTGTGTCACCCAAATTGATCCAGTAGACAAATCAATAATTTATTACAGCCGTCAGCATGGAGATGCGATGCGATTGGATAAATCAAAAGATGAAGCGGTCTCCATTATGCCCACCCTTCCCAAGGAAATGAAAGATACCCTAGTCTTCAATTACATGACTCCCTATTTTTTGTCAGCCTACAACAGTAAGACTTTATATCACGGGGGTAACTTTGTAATGAAAAGTATGGACAGAGGAGATACTTGGAAAGTAATAAGTCCAAATCTTTCACGCTCTTTCTACAAAGAGAAGCAATCATTCGCCACTGGTACAATTGTAGAATCTCCCACAGAAAAGGGATTATTGTATTCTGGAACAGACCATGGGGCCTTTTGGGTCTCCAAGGATGATGGTGCCAGTTGGGAAGAACATTCAAATGGAATTGCCAACAATTACATCCGAAGCATCTCCCCTTCCAATCATAAAGCATCGCGCGTTTACATGGCAATGACGGGAATCAATTACGATGACTTGAACGCATACCTCTATTCCTCTGAGGATTACGGGAAAAACTGGAAAAGTATTGCTATAGGTCTTCCCAATGAACCAGTGAATGTGATTAAAGAGGATCCTACAAATGAAAACATCCTGTATGCAGGTGGTTTACGAGGGGTATATATCTCAATTGATCGAGGAACTAGCTGGTCTTACTTGGGAATAAACATGCCCGCAGCAGCCGTCGCAGATTTAGAAATCCATTTAGCCAGCATGGAATTGGTGGTAGGCACACATGGTAGAGGATTATACAAAACTAGCCTTAGGCCTATTCAACAACTAGTAAGCCAAGGTCTATCTACTACCAACGACCACTTTTTTGAAATCGAAAAAGGAACGCGGCCATGGTTTAATTCGTCAAGTGGGGAACCTGATTACCGAACCGTGGACAAAACAGCATTTTCATTTTGGCTTAAAAAATCCAAGACAATAACCCTATCCATTCTTGATCCATCAACTAAAGAAATCTGGAAAACTAATGTAAATGGGCTTAAAGGACTAAATCAATATCGATGGGACTTGATCGTAAAAAAGCAAACTAGTGACAGCCCTTATTTTGTTCACTATGATCAATTTATCAAAGAAGGAACCTATCAGGTAAAAATCTCATCTGAAGACGGCGAGATGCAACAGACACTTGAAATTAGTGCAAGAAAATCTCCTTATCTCGTGAGAAGCACCTATTAATAGTCATGTTAAATAATTACTTGATAATCAAACTCCTCACATAATAGTCTAGATCCACGGAAATACTGACTTTTTTATCCACTTTGAGCTGATTCCAGTTTTCAGTTGGAGTGATTCGGATCTTTTTACCTCCGATTTCAATATCTATTGGCATAGAAAATTTGGGCAAACAAGAAGTCCATCTGTAACTCAATGTTTGGTCATCTGAATAATAATATTCAAACAATGGAACCCTATTGTCTCTTAAATATTGATCAAAAATTGGCTTAAGATCCATCCCAAAAGCTTTCGAAATAAAATTTTCCACCTGCGCGGTAGTTACGGTCTGGTGATAGAAAGTTTCATTCAATCCACGTAGAGTCTGCCTCCATTTTTCATCGTCTTGTAAGATTTCACGAAGCATATTCAAGAGATTGCCTCCCTTGTAGTACATATCCCCAGATCCGCGCTGGTTGACGCCGTAATCTCCAATGATGGGTTTATCGTTCGAGATATTCATACGCGTGCCCCGCACATACGCTTGACCCGCTTCTTTGCCATAATGGTAGTCGAGAAACAAGCTTTCAGAGTAATTTGTAAAGCTTTCATGGATCCACATGTCGGCCTCATCTTTGTAGGTGATGTTGTTTGCAAACCACTCGTGACCCGACTCGTGGATGATGATGAAGTCAAATTTCAAGCCCCAGCCGGTTCCGCTAAGGTCTCTGCCACGGTACCCATTTTGGTAGCCATTGCCATAAGTCACCGAACTCTGGTGTTCCATACCCAAATAAGGAGCTTCCACCAACTTAAATCCATCCTCATAGAAAGGATAGGGCCCAAACCAGTGTTCGAAGGCTTGCATCATGCGTCTAGCATCTTGAAAATGGACTTTTGCCTTCTCCAAATTCTCTCGCAAGACAAAATAATCCATGTCCAGTGTCCCTTTTTCGCCTGCATATTTCTCCCCAAACTGTACGTAATCTCCCACATTGATATTTACGCCATAGTCATTGATGGGATTGACCACCTTCCAGTGAAAGGTATCGGTATTTTTTCCGACTTGAATTTCAACCAACCGTCCATTTGAAATATCCAACAATCCTTTGGGCACAGTTACATGCATGTCCAAACTATCTACCTCATCGGCAGGATGGTCTTTTACGGGCCACCAAATGCTAGATCCAATGCCTTGGTTGGAGGATGCGATAAAATCAAGCCCTTTTGAATCCTTCTGCCAGGTAATTCCTCCGTCCCAAGGTGGGCGAACCGCCTCTTTTGGAATCCCTTCGTACTGCACTACAAGCACTTCTAGGGCACCTGGAACTTGTTTCTTGTTTAAAGTAACCCAGTAAACTGCCCCTTCTCGTCGAAAAGAGAGCGGCTCTCCTCCCTGCGTGATGGAGGTAACGGATAAAGGCTCTTGTAGGTCTAATTGTAAAAGCTTCGCTTCATTTATTACCTGATAACTTATTTTATTTGATCCTTTTATGTATTTTTTAGATGGAATGATTTCCACACTCAGGTCGTAGTGTTTGAGGTCCCACCAAGATCGTTCTGGGCCAAGTCTGCCCCGTAAACTGTCTGCACGGCTGTATTGGGCAAGAGCGGAATTTGAAAGGAGTAGAAAATAACTAAGTGCTCCTGCTAGAATATATTGGGTGAATTTTAAGTTCATAAACTTTGAAATTGGGATAAATTACCTTCCTCCTGGGGGGCAGTAGGTTTTAAGGAAATTAGTGTACACCATACGCAAGTGAGCTGTGGTAGCTTCTCCTTCACCGATGCCATGGGAGCGGTTGGGATAGGGCATAAACTGAAATAGCTTTCCATGCTTGATCAATTCGTTGATCAACATTTCTGCATTCGCATAATGCACGTTGTCATCGCCAGTACCATGAATATACAGGAGATTGCCTTGCAGGTTTTTGGCATATGTGATGGGCGATCCAGCTACAAAATCTTCCAAGTTCTCCTGAGGAAGTCCCATGTAGCGTTCTTGGTAGATGTTATCATAAGTTAACTGATTAGCCACTGCCGCCAAGGATATGCCTGTTTGAAAGAGTCCAGGGTATTGGAATAGTAGATTTAAGGTTGCGGTTCCACCCCCACTGTGACCCCAAACAGCCATACGAGTAGGATCTACAAAAGGCCAGCTGCTGATCTGCTTGGCAGCTTCTGCCTGGTCGGAGATGTTTAATCGCCCGATTTTTCGGTAAATACTTTTACGCCAAGCCCGGCCTTTGGGAGCTGGTGTGCCCCGATTGTCAATGGAAATGTAGATATACCCATCGGCTGCCATGTCACCTTGATAGTTACGATTGCGCCCAACTCCATAATTATCTTTTACATTGGCACCCCAAGGTTCGGTGTACACCATAAATAAGACAGGGTACTTCTTAGTGGAATCAAAATTCTCGGGTTTCACCATCCATCCGTCCATCTCTGTGCCGTCGGCTGTATTGATTTTAAAAAATTCCACTGTTTTGGCACCCTGGTTAGCGGGCAACTTGGATTCGATGCTTTGACTGGCATCCAATGGCTGGTGCTTGGGAAGACTGATCCATTCGCTTGCAGGTCGGGTAGAACTGTTGGAAAACTGGTGCATGCCGTACTTCCCACTTGGTGAAATCATATACGAATGCGTTCCAGGCAGATCCGCCGGCGTAACCCGTTCGGCAGTTCCCTTTCCATCCAATTTGGCTTTGTAGAGGTATTTCTGGGTTGCATTGTCAGGGGAAGCATGAAAATAGAGTGAATTTTCTTTCTCATTGAAATGCAAGAGGTTGATCACATCGTAATTTCCATGGGTCACCGGAGTCACTTTACCGCTCAAGTCAATGCGATACAGGTGTCTCCAGCCATCTTTCTCGCTAAACCATAGGAATTCCTTACCTGCATTGATCCATTTAAACTCGTGTCTGTAGGTGAGCCCATAAGTGTTTTCCCAGCTGGACAACACATCAATCCAGGTCTCGTCCTGTTCCTCGAAAATGAGATTCGCCACGTTAGTCGTTACGTTGACCCCTAAGATTTTGCTATAGTTTTGCTTGCGGTTGAGTTGCTGCACCAGCAGGAGTTCCGGTGAATTCCACTCGATTCGAGGCAAGTAATGCTGCTGTGGATCCCCTGGAATATTCAACCAGGTGAGTTTTTGACCGGCTAGCTCAATGATACCAATTCTCGCCGGTGATGGAGACTCCCCTACTTTGGGGTATTCTACAGGGATGATTTGTGAATAAATGGAATCTGTGGTATTGATCATGTAATAATCACGAATCTGATTCGCATCGATTTGCCAAAAAGCAATTCGCTTACTATCTGGACTCCACTGGAAGCCATCTCTACATGCAAACTCCTCCTCATACGCCCAGTCAAAGGTACCGTTGATCAATTTACGGTTGCCATCTTTGGTTAATGGGTTAATCTGACCTGAAGTCAAATTCTCAGTATATAAATTGAATTCGCTCACATAAGCCACTTGTGATCCATCTGGCGAAAGTTTTGCAAAGCGAAGTGAGCTTTCGGGCAAGGATTTTCCTACTTGCTTGAGTTGGCCAGTTTCCAATTCATACACCCAATAATCTCCTTGGGTTTGCAGACGCCAGACACTTTTGGTGTTCGTGTAGAGCAGCAGCTTTTTTTCGTCCCGCGAAAAAGTGAAATCTGTGATGGAAAGTGGTTCCTGTCCCTTTGGAGTCAGTTGGACAGCTGAAAGGATCTGCTGCCCTTCGCTGCTTGGAAGGATATATTTAAAGATTTCATTCTTTACAGCAACATAGTAGGTATTCCCCTCCTTTCCCCATTTGATTTCTTGCGCTATTGAATTGCTTACAAAAAGGAAGAGTCCAAAAAATAGACTAAGTACGAAGGCATGTTTTTTCATAAGATAAGGGGATTGTATTAGCCCTAAATACTTGAAAAAAAAGGACAATTCAAGGCCTTTGATCTAAAATATCATCCAACCTATACTGGTAATCGTATTGAAGGTCTTCATGAAGAGCAGCTATCCCCTGTTGAATTTTCTTTACCTGCATATCAAACAGGTGTTTGATGATAGGATGCTGGAATTTTAGGTATCCATAACGTTGAAGTTGCTCGCATAAAAAAAGTAATAACTCCACTTGATCTTCTTTTTTCTTAGATAGTTTGAGGCTTTTATTCAATTTCCTGCGGATTGACTGAGCAGATTTTTTTGCAAAAAAAAAGGTTTTGGTATTGGCCGTTTGGAACAGCTCCTCCAGTTCTTCTTTTACCGTATCCACAAATAGACTGGGTTGATCCCTCTCGCTAAGTTTGAAATGCAAGAAGGCTTTATTGTCTCGACTAAATTTACTGAGGTCAATGAGTAAGGTAACTAACTCCTTTTCATTGAGGTAGTTGAGTTCTTTTTTGAGTTCTGCCAATGCGGGAATTTTCATTCAAAATCAGGTGTATCCTATTGAAAATTTGAGGTTTAGCTTCAAATTTTGAGTAAATTTTTCATACAAACTAAACAAATGTTGAATGGTATTGTGTTATTCCATAAATTTAAGGACATAACTCAAGATAAGATGGAAGCGTACGGACAGATATTATTAATAGCAATGCCAGTATTTTTCGTGTTGGTTCTCCTTGAAAAAGCTTGGGGCTTTTGGAAGGGAAAGGATACTGTTCCTGTATCGGACATGATTGCAAGTTTGAGTTCGGGCATAACCAACGTGACCCAAGATGTGCTTGGGCTTAGCGTAGCGATCATTTCCTACCAATGGCTTTTTACCCAATTCTCCTTTTTCACGATTGAGGCCACTTGGGCCGTGTATGTAATTGCCTTTTTTGCCTTGGATTTTGCGGGTTATTGGACCCATCGTATCAATCATAAGTACAATATCTTCTGGAACAACCACATCGTGCACCATTCTTCCGAGGAGTTTAACCTTGCTTGCGCTCTGCGTCAAAGCATTTCTTCCATTTTTAAAATATTCACTGTCTTCTTATTGCCAGCTGCTTTTCTGGGCGTTCCTCCTGAAGTAATTGGCGTGGTAGCCCCCTTGCATTTATTTGCGCAGTTTTGGTACCATACGCAGCATATTCGGTCCATGGGTATTCTTGAGAAAATCATCGTCACCCCTGCCCATCACCGGGTACATCACGCGATCAATCCCGAATACCTGGACAGAAACTACGGACAGATCTTTATCTTCTGGGACAAGTGGTTTGGAACCTTTCAAGAAGAACGAGCCGATATCCCTGCGGTTTATGGGGTTACTCGACCCGTACAAACCTGGAATCCAATTAAAATTAACTTCATGCACCTCTGGCTACTTATCAAAGATGCATGGCGAGCAAAAAACTGGATGGATAAGCTGAAAATTTGGATTATGCCATTAGGATGGCGTCCCAGCGATGTGGAAGCGAAGCATCCGGTAGCCAAGATTCAAGATGTCTACCAATTTGAGAAGTACAACCCTACCCTAACTACTGGAATGCGTATTTGGAGCTTCGGTCAACTGATCGTCTTACTCCTGCTTTTGAGTTATCTGTTTGGAAATTTAGCGGCAATTGGTGCGCCTGGGATATTCTTCTATGGAGGATTCGTATTTCTAACCGTATTTGCCTACACTGAATTGATGGATAGAAATCCGAATGCCTGGCTTTGGGAACTATTAAAAACGTCTTATGCCCTCTATTTCATTATGACTACTGGTGATTGGTTTGGAATTCAAACGATCCTTCCAGGTTCTGTCTATGCATTGGTCGCCTATCTACTGGTTTCTACCCTCTTCTCTTTCTTATTTTCCTTTCAAAAACTATCCCAAAAATCTGAATCCAGTACCAGAGTGACTGCATGAAAGAGTTGATTCAACTGATTGCAGGCTACGAGCAGGCCAAAGCTGAAGGACAGGCTATGGCCCTAGCAACAGTGGTTCAAGTGGATGGATCAGCCTACAGACGTCCTGGAGCGCGAATGCTGGTTACACAGGATGGAAGACTAACGGGGGCGATTAGTGGGGGCTGTCTTGAAGGAGATGCGCTTCGCAAAGCACAGGCAGTCATCTTTCAGCAAAAATCCATGCTCGTCACCTACGACACCACGGACGAGGATGATCAAAAATTCGGGATAGGCTTGGGTTGCAATGGCATCATTCATTTGTTGATTGAACCCCTTGATGTAACGCAGTCAGACAATCCTGTAGAACTGATTCGTCAGGCAAGATCAACCCGTGAAACTTCCCTATTGCTTACTTTCTTTTCACTTAAAAACTCCAAAAAGGAGCAAATTGGTACGGTTCACCTCACTCAAGGACTACAGCAATTTGGATCCCTGGTTAAAGTCAAGGAAGAATTCCATCCCCGTATCCTGCAAGAAATTGCTGCATTTGAGCAGCCCAGCAGTCGAATTCAGTGTTTTGACGAGCTGGACGGGCTTTCTATTTTTTTCGAATTGATTCACCCTCCCCTACAGCTGCTCCTATTTGGCGCTGGCAATGACACCCTCCCTGTGGCGCAACTCGCGGCCATCCTGGGGCATGAAGTGATACTGGTGGATGGTAGAAAAGCCTTGGCCACGAGTAGCCGGTTTCCAACCGTTCAACGGATCATCAAAGGCCCTGCAGAGGAGGTCATGGAGCAGATTGAAACGGATTTGAATACCGTAGCGCTCTTGATGACGCATAATTTTAACTACGAACTGGTACTCCTCGAGAAATTGTCCCAGTTGCTCCTTCCCTACATCGGGATTTTAGGTCCGAAGCGAAAGACTGAAAAGCTGTTGGAGCGATTACAGGCAAAGGGAATCGCTATTCCAACGGGTAATCTCTACGCTCCTATTGGATTGGACCTTGGAGCGGAAACATCCGAGGAGATCGCGCTAGCTATCCTTGCTGAAATCGCTGCTGTAGTTCGCAATCGGAAACCCAGTTTCCTTCGGGACAAGCCAGGTCCCATTCATGATTCCGCGTTATGAAAACTGGAGTCATCCTTTTGGCAGCAGGTTCATCTTCCCGTTTAGGTAGACCAAAGCAACTCATTAATTATCAAGGTAAAACATTAATTCAAAAAGCCATTGATGAAGCTCAAAATAGCCAAGCAGATTGCCTTTTAGTGGTGCTGGGTGCGAATCCAGACCTCATACAAACTGGCTTTGATCACACCAAAACACCTTTTGTTATTAATCCTAATTGGCAATTTGGAATGTCCTCCAGCATGCAGGCAGGACTTCGTTTTTTGATGGAAAAGAAAGCTATCGATCAAGTGCTGTTAATGTTGTGCGATCAACCTTTTGTTGATGCTTCGCTCCTAGATCAATTGATCACCACAAAAGAGGAATCAGGCAAAGGGATCGTTGCCTCTGCTTATTCCAATACCTCTGGGGTACCGGCACTTTTCGATCGAACATATTTTGAGGAATTGCTCCAATTGACCGGATCTGAAGGTGCCAAGAAGGTAATTTTTAATCATCAGGCAGAGGTACAAGCGCTTGATTTCCCGCTTGGAGCAGTGGATTTGGATACAGAAGAGGATGTAAACAAATTCCTCAGTCTATATCCGCAAAAAAATCTTCCAAATCCAAGCTAAAACCTTCTAGGACCTTAGACTGGAGCACATCTCCCGAGGTCATTAATTTGGAAGGGATGTAGTGGTCATTTACTAGGGTATATTGGATGACATTTTGATAATCTGGATGGATTACCCAATATTCAGCTACTCCATGCGATTCATAGAGCTGGTATTTAAACTTAAGTTCGGTTTTGGTATTTCCAGGAGAAAGAATTTCCACAATCAAATCTGGGGCTCCGAGGCAGCCTCTTTCGTCCAGTTTTTCGGGATTGCAGATCACACAAAGGTCTGGTTGGACCACATTGAAAATTTGACGATCTTCCTTGGAATCTTTAGGGAACCGGACATCAAAAGGAGCATCATACACTTGACACCGCTTCCCTTCCAAAAAAAGATAGAGTTTGGATCCAAGTTTTATAGAAACTCGTTGATGGATTCGTTTGGGTGCTGCTGCAGCTTTTTTGAAAATTTTGCCGTTAATTAGCTCTACCACTTCCTCAAACTGCCAAGTTAAATAATCCGCATAGGAATACTTGCCGTAAGCAGCATCTGGTTCTTCGACTAAATCTGGTTTTTTGGGATCCATACTTCAAGTTACACCCAATGTTCCACAGTTCTTCCTTTGGGAGAATAATAAATGATGTGATTTTTATCAGGTATTTCTTAAGTGCTCGATCACGGATTTAACCCAAGAAACAGTATGATCTACGCTTTCAGGCCTTGTGTTTTTCCCCAAACTAAAGCGAATAGAAGCCCTGCCCAAGTCAGCAGGGAGTCCCATGGCTTGCAGCACATGGCTGGGCTTGGGCGAGATGGAGCTACAAGCTGAGCCCGAACTAACAGCTACCTTCAAATTGACCCGCTGTAAAAGTTCCTCCCCCTCTACCCCTTCGAAAGAAAGATTGCTCACATGAGAAAGTCGATTGTCCAAACTTCCATTTCTCCGAACACGCGGAAGGGACAAGAGTTGAGATTCTAGGCTATCACGAAGGATTCCGAGTCGAATTGCTTCCGACTCCATAGTTTGCTTGCGAAGGCTAGCCGCCTTTCCGAAACCCACGATAGCGGGTACATTTAAGGTGCCACTGCGAAACCCTTTTTCATGTCCTCCCCCATGTAGCTGAGCCAAGGGCTTGGGCAAGGAATGGTTGTGGCGCACATACAGCGCCCCAACTCCTTTGGGTCCATACAGTTTGTGTGCAGAAAGGGCCATCAGGTGAATTCCTTGGGTATGTACAGGGATTTTACCGACTGCCTGCACGGCATCCGTTAAAAAGATAATTCCATGCTTGTCGGCAATCTGGGCGATTTCTTGGATGGGGTGAATGACTCCGGTTTCATTATTCGCCCACATCAAACAAATCATCTTGGTATGCGGCTGAATGCTTTGCTCCAACAAGTTCAAATCCACCTCTCCATCCGAATTAACAGGCAAATAAGTGACCGCTGCTCCTCTTCTCTGAATTTCCGCCA
>CAMDEU010000035.1 GCA_945897085.1 Spirosoma fluviale
TTCGAATTTCAGCCTTATGGCCAAGGCACCTTGTTTGACTACTTGGTAGAAAATACCGATCCAAAGTATGTGTCTTTACAAATGGATGTCATGTGGACGCATTTTGGGGGAGGAGATCCAGCGGGATTGTTAAAAAAATATGGGAAGCGCTGGGTGTCGTTACACCTCAAGGATTTTAGAAAAGGAGCTCCAAGAGACATGACTGGAGGGACTGGACCCGAAAACGATGTGCCCTTGGGGCAGGGGGAACTTGACTTTGTGGCGATTTTGAAGGAAGTCAATAAAATCGGGATCAAGCACTTGTTTATTGAAGATGAGAGTGAGAAAGAGCTGGAGACCTTACCGCTAAGTATTGCCTATTTGAAAAAGTTGACCTACTGAGGCAAATAGGTTGAGTATTCGATTTTTTTGAAGTATTAAACGAAAAGGGAGGGTCTGAAACCTCGCCGATACTCGAGGCATACGTAGGGATAGCTTTAGCGAAAGTGTGGTAAGTACCTATTCGTATTTGGTCCAGCCTCGCTATGCGCTGCTTACTTTGAAATACGATTTGTAGGTAGGAGCGCTGACTGGAACAGGTAAATTCCCTAAGAAAGTAACCCACAAAAAAATCCCCAAGAAGTGAACCTCTTGGGGATTTTGGTGGAGTGATGGTCTTCGCTTAGATAGCAGCAACTAATTTCACATCTAGCTTTACCTCGTCGTAGATCATTTTGTCTGCAAGATTTTCGAAGTAGCTTCCTGAACGGAATTTGATTTCGAATTTGGTACGATCAAAGGTGATCTGACCAGTAGCAGTAATTTTTTTGCCCGCTACTGTCGCTTTTGCAGGGAAAGAAACTTTTTGCGTGATGCCCTTGATTGTCAGGTTGCCCGTAATGGTGTAGTCGGTCCCGTTGCTGGACTTGGCTTCTGTAATTTTGAAGGTAGAGGTGTTGAATTTCTCTACAGAGAAGAAGTCATCCGACTTCAAGTGGCCGGTCAGGCCACTTTTCGACTTAGCGTCTGTCAAGTCTTCTACGGTTAGGTTGACCATGTCCATGTCAAAGGATCCGCCAGTGATTTTACCTCCAGAAACATCCAAAGTGGCATTTTTAAGAGGTACATATCCCCAGTGGGTGCCAGTCACCTTGGAGGCTTCCCAGCGAACTTGGCTTTCTGCTTTGTTGACAGTTGCAGGAGCTTCTAGGTCTACTGCTGCAAAAAAGGTGCTTAGTCCAAGGACTAGCGTGGTAAGAAGTTTCATAGTAGTGTTGTTAAATGAGTTGAAAATAGGTTTCCCTTTTTATAGACTAAATTCGAGGGCAATTGGTTTAACGAAGTTCTAAAAAAAAGAGTTCTTAAAAAAAATACCCAAAGAATAGGCTATGTTTTTTGTTTGGGAGGTTCTTTTTCCCGTAACTTTTTCAACGAAATTTAAACTTCCCCTTCTGATGAAAAAAATAATCCTCTTCCTGTTCTTTTTACCCCTGCTTGCCCTGGGGCAAAGCCATGAATCTCGAATCAAAGCAATTTACGATACCGAACTTTCCTCAGGACATACCTATAACAACTTGCGGTACCTCTGCAAGGAGATAGGAAATCGACTTTCCGGTTCTTCAGGCGCTGCTGCCGCAGTGGACTGGACCAAGCAGTTGATGGAAAGCTATGGCTTTGATACGGTTTACCTACAGCCCGTGATGGTCCCCCATTGGGAGCGTGGAGGAAAAGATGTGGTACGGGTAGTGAATTCAAAAAAACATGGAACTGTTGAATTAGCCTCTTTGGCGTTAGGCAATACCCAGGGTACTGGAGCAAAGGGCCTGCTTGGTCAGGTGGTGGAGGTGAAGGGTCTGGCTGGATTGCAAGCTCTAGGGAGCCAAATAAAAGGAAAGATTGTCTTCTTCAATGGACCAATGGATCCGACCAAGGTGGATGCTTTTGAAGCCTATTCAGGGGCTGTAGGGCAGCGAGGTTCGGGAGCTGCTGAGGCGGCTAAGTACGGGGCTATCGCCACGGTGGTACGATCCATGAACAATCGAGTGGATGGCTATGCACATACCGGCAACCAGCGGTATGCACCCAATGTAGCCGCCATTCCTGCCTTGGCTATCAGCACGAAGGATGCGGAGTTGCTTAGCAGCCTGCTTGCGGATCAGGCGGATTTACAACTGTATTTGGAGTCCCATGGCGAGATGAAGACTGAAAAGCTTTCCTACAATGTGATCGGTGAACTGAGAGGCACCGAAAAACCAGAAGAAATTATCGCTGTGGGCGGTCACCTTGATTCATGGGACGTAGGTGAAGGAGCACATGACGATGGGGCTGGATGTATGCAAGGCATTGAGGTCCTCCGTTTGTACAAACAGTTGGGATGGAAGCCCAAGCGCACCTTACGCGCAGTGATGTGGATGAATGAAGAAAATGGCCTGCGGGGCGGACAGGAATATGCACGTGTAGCGAAGGAAAAAGGAGAAAAGCATATTGCGGCCATTGAGTCCGATTCGGGAGGGTTTTTGCCCATCGGATTTTCTTCTACGGGTACTGCTGAGCAGCGTGGTAAAATCGCTTCTTGGGCCGATTTACTTCGTCCATATCAGTTGTGGAACCTTCAAAAAGCAGGAGGTGGGGCAGATATTGGGCCCCTTCGGGATCAAGGAACACTTTTGATTGGATTGCTGCCAGATTCCCAAAAGTACTTTATTTACCACCATACTGAGGCTGATGTGTTTGAGGCAGTGGATAAGCGAGAACTGGAATTGGGAGCAGCGGGAATGGCTGCTCTTGTGTATCTCCTTGACCATGAAGGTATTTAAAGCGCCATTTCTGAAAGAAAAATTTTCAAACAAAAATTTTAAGATGGGATCAAATGGACTGGCTCATCGAGTGGAAGTTGATAAAAAATCCGTTTGATTATACTTTGTCCTGATAATCAGATGCTTATTATTTATCCTCGCCAGATAAAACAAGCTTATGGGGTGGAAATATGGAGTTTTGAGAGGGCTGAAAAAGCTCCATTCGTGTAAAAATTGCCTTCATTTCGGTTTAAATGAAGTGTTATGAAAAAAAGTTAAAAGACTCTCTTGTTTTTTGAAATTAAAAAATGATAACTTTAAAACTCGATTTAATCTAGAAACCATTTAACCTTAATCCAAGTCAATTAAAAAAAAAATTATGAGAAAGTTCATCGCTTTGTTCATGCTTGCAGGCATCCTTTTTGTTCCTGCTTTCGCTTACGCTCAAGATGCACCTGCTGCTGCAGCTGCCACAGAAGCAACACCTGCAGCAGAAGAGACTGCTGCGTCACCAACAGTAGTTGACGACGAGATCGTCGCTGAGGAGCAAAGCTTCCATCAGCTTATCAAAGAAAAATTCATTGAAGGAGATCCATTGTACATGACTCCAGTATTGCTTTGCTTGATCATCGGTCTTGCGATTGCGTTGGAGAGAATCGTTACGCTTAACATGGCGACTACTAACACCAAGAAATTGTTGTTGAAAGTAGAAGATGCTTTGGCTTCTGGCGGAATTGAAGCAGCAAAGGAAATCACTAGAGACACCAAAGGTCCTGTAGCCTCTATCTTTACTCAAGGCTTGATGCGTTATGCAGAAGGCATTGACATGGTAGAAAAGTCTATCGTTTCTTACGGTTCTGTTGAAATGGGACGTTTGGAGAAAGGCCTTATCTGGGTTTCTTTGTTCATCGCTCTTGCTCCAATGTTAGGTTTCTTCGGTACTGTAGTTGGTATGATCTTCGCCTTCGATACGATCGAAGCAGCTGGTGATATCTCTCCATCTATCGTAGCAGGTGGTATCAAAATCGCCCTTTTGACTACAGTAGCTGGTTTGATCGCAGCGATGATCCTTCAATTGTTCTACAACTACTTGGTGTCAAAAATTGACTCTTTGGTGAACGATATGGAAGATGCTTCCATTTCATTTGTTGATATCTTGGTTAAGCACAAATTGACTGGTAAGTAATTACCAGATCAATCTACTTGCTCAATTATTATAGTTATAAACAACTGAAACCATGGATGCTTACGATATAATGCTTTATGCCACCTACCTGCTTGCAATAGTTGGCACCATCTTGTCCATTGTGATGCCCTTACTTAAGTCTTTGGATGATCCGAAAGGATTGTTGAAGTCTGGTCTAGGGGTGTTGGGACTAGCTGTACTTTTCGTTATTTGCTACAGCCTTTCTAGCAACGAAGTATTGCCAAAATTTGAAGGATCACCCTTTAATTTGACTCCCGGTTTGTCACAATTCATCGGAGGTATGTTGGTAATGACCTACATCCTAACCGTTATTGCAATTGTGTCTATTGTAGTCACAGAACTTACTAAAGCTGTCAAATAAAATGGCAAGAAGTAAAAATAGAATGAGTAATGAGATCAATGCAGGATCGATGGCGGATATCGCCTTCCTTCTGTTGATCTTCTTCCTCGTAACTACTACTATTGCTTCGGATAAGGGGATTCTAAACGTCCTTCCTCCGAAGCAGGATCCCAATGTGCCACCCCCAGATATCAAGAAAAACGAGCGAAATATCTTCAACGTCTTGATCAATGCCAACAACGACTTGTTGGTTGAAGGGGAGTACAGAAGGACAGCAGAAGGTCTTGATAAAGATTTCAAAGAGTTTATCATGAATTTTGGAGCTCCGAATGAGGAGGCAGCTGCCTTGTACAAATCTCTTCCAGCTTCCTTACAAGGACAAGCACTAAGGAGACCTGATTCATCGGATCACCCTGGTGAGGCAGTAATCTCCATTAAGACTAACCGAGGAACCAACTATGCTGTATTCCTTGAGGTGTTCGATTTAGCCAAAAAGGCATATTTCGGTGTGTATTCAGAAAGAGTAGGACTTACTCCTGACGAATACAGAGCCTTAACTGGTGATGACGAGGCTTCTACAGCACTTCAAAACAAGGGTAAAGAAGGGATTCCAATGGCGATCTCTATAGCTGAACCTGATAAAACGGGAGGAAACTGATATGGCAAAGTTTAGAAAGAAAAAGCTAAGTGGTGGAGATCAAATCAATACCTCTGCCCTTCCAGATATCATTTTCATGTTGTTATTCTTCTTCATGGTAACTACCGTATTGAGAGAGCAGGATGTCCTAGTTGATCAGAAGATTCCTCAGTCTTCACAGCTGCAAAAGCTGCAAAATAAGACCTTGATTTCCTACATTTTCATTGGAAAGCCAAAAAACGCGAGTCTTTACGGTTCTGAACCTAGAGTTCAAGCCAATGATGTGTTGATTAGCTCTCCGGAGATTGTGCAATGGGTAAATCAGGAACGTGATAAATTACCTGAAGCAGATCGTGGGTCTATCACCATCTCTTTGAAAGTAGACAAAGAAGTGAAGATGGGTCCTATTTCTGACGTGCAGACCGAATTGCGTAATGCAGATGCACGTAAAGTCTTGTATGCTTCTACTAAAAAAACTGAAGTAGACTAATAATCTTTCTCGTATATTGAAAGCCATTCGCTAAGCGAATGGCTTTTTTTATTTCTGTCCTTATGAACACCCACCCAACCTCCAACAAGAAAGTTCAACGTGCATGGGTCATGTACGATTGGGCTAATTCAGTATACAGTCTGGTGATCTCTGCTACGATATTTCCAGTGTATTACAATAGTGTCACGCAAGCTTCAGATGGCTCCGATACCGTTTCTTTCTTCGGCTGGGAAGTCGTCAATACGGTGTTGTATTCCTATTCGATCTCGTTTTCATTCCTGGTGGTTGCCTTGCTGGCTCCCTTGCTTTCGGGCATTGCAGATGCCGCGGGTAATAAATTGAACTTTATGAAGTTCTTTGTGTACCTGGGGGCAGTATCCTGTATTTCCTTATTCTTTTTTACGGGGGAAAACCTTGAATTTGGAATTATTGTCAGTGTTTTAGCAAGTGTTGGATTTTCAGGCAGTATCGTGTTTTACAATTCCTTTTTACCTGAAATAGCCAAAGAAGAAGAGTTTGATATGCTTAGTGCCAAGGGTTTTGCATTCGGCTACATCGGAAGTGTGATTCTCCTAGTTTTTAATTTGCTGATCATTCAAAATCCCGAATGGTTTGGGATGCCTGCAGGAAGCTTTGCGCCTCGCTTTTCTTTTGTAGTTACCGGCATCTGGTGGATCGGATTTGCCCAGATCCCTTTTCGAATTTTACCCAATAACCCCTATCAGAAATCTATTTCCAATGGATATTTTTGGAAAGGATACCGAGAAATAAACTCCGTATTTAGGGAACTTCGAGCTATGCCTGTAGTGAATCGTTTTTTAGCTTCCTTTTTCTTTTATTCGATGGGGGTACAAACGGTCATGTTTTTGGCTGCATCCTTTGGAGATAAGGAACTCGGCATGCCAGGCGACCAACTGATTTTAACGGTGTTGATAATTCAATTAGTAGCCATAGGAGGAAGTTACTTTTTTGCTTTTGTGTCCCGAAAGTTTGGAAATAAAACGAGTATGGTGAGCATGATCCTAATCTGGATGGGGATCTGTGTAGCTGCCTATTTTGTCAATTCGGTCTACCAATTTTATACGCTAGCCTTTGTAGTGGGTTTAGTGATGGGTGGGATTCAGTCCCTCTCCCGTGCTACGTATGCCAAGCTGATTCCTACCACAACTACAGACCATGCTTCCTTTTTTAGTTTCTTTGACCTGACAGAAAAAGTCGCTGTCGTCCTTGGCACCGCTACCTATGGAGCTATCGAACAGTTGACTGGAAGCATGAGGAACTCAGCCTTGTTCCTAGTGATTTTCTTTGTGCTTGGAATGATCTTTTTGAGTAGGTTGAAATTACCCGAAAGGAAATCGCTTTCGCCTTTGGCCTAAACTATGTTGAAAATTCTTTCGGCTTCAGAGATTGCCAATCTGGATCAAATCCACTTGAAAAAGCTGGAGGTCTCAAATCACGCATTCATGGAGCTTGTTGCTCAGCGCTTTGTGAGCTGGTTTCAAATGCAGGGCTTTCCTTCATCTTCTACGATAGTAGTTTGTGCTGGTCCAGGCAACAATGGGGGCGATGGGCTAGCTATTGCACGCTTGCTCTATTCTTTGGGGTATGCCCTTGAAGTAGCGACCTGTTTTTCGACGGAAGCCAATTTAGCTGATGACTGCAAGCAAAATCTTTCGCTGCTTCCCACACAAATTCCGTGCTACCCGTTGGATTCTTCACCGTTGCCGGATGGAGGCATCTTGATAGATGCCTATTTGGGGATTGGTTGCAAAGGTGAACTCCGAGAGGATGCGCTTTTTCGAATTGAAAAAATCAATTCGTTTGGAGGAAAAATTATCGCGCTAGATCTACCTAGTGGTTTGCCAGCAGACACTTCTCCTACTGCTTCAGTGGTCCAAGCAACTACTACGGTCACCTTGGGCTTCCCCAAACTTTCATTATTGTGCCCTGAGTATGGGCAGTTTACTGGAGAACTGGATGTGCTGGACATTGGCTTTGAGCCAGATGAATTTGATGGCTTTGAATCCACTATGTATTATTTGGAAGAGAAAGACATCTTGTCTCGTCATCGGACCTTTCATCGCTTTGCGCATAAGGGGGATTTTGGGAAGGTGCTCTTGGTAGCTGGTAGTAAAGGAAAAATGGGTGCTGCGCTTTTGGCAGCCAAAAGTGCGTTTCGCACTGGCTCTGGCATGGTGACCGTCTGGATACCAGAGGAAGAGCGAGGAATCGTGCAGTCTGCCCTTCCAGAGGCCATGTGTGTGTTTGGAGATGCTATTGACCTCACTGCCTACGATGCGGTAGGAATCGGTCCTGGCTGGGGGATAGCTAATGGTGACCTCTTTCATCAATTACTATGCTCTTCTGCCAAGCCATTGGTACTAGATGCAGATGCTTTAACCTTCCTTTCCTTGGATCAAAATCTCTGGTCCTTGATTCCCAAAGGAAGCATTCTTACTCCGCACTTGAAAGAGTTTGACCGCCTGTTTGGACCCTCTACTTCGCATCTCGAGCGAATGGCTAAGGCCAAATCCTGCTGCCTTAAATACGAGATTAATCTAGTGCTTAAAGGCGCCAATTCACTCTGTACGCTTCAAGATGGAAGACAAGTGTTCAACTCTTCCGGAAGCAAGTACATGGCCACAGCTGGCATGGGCGATGCATTGACCGGCATGTTGACTTCCTTCTTGGGCCAAGGGTATTCTCCTGAAAACGCGTTACTCTGTGGGGTATTCCACCACGGCCTGGCGGGTGAACTGGCAGGAAATCGAACTTTGCGAGGAACTATGGCTCAGGATTTGATCGAAGCCATTCCAGAAACCTATCATCGCATCGGCTTGGATTAACTGCAGCCCTTATATTCCTACTTTATTTCCATCGTATTTCTACCCTATTTCCCTTTCAAAATTTTCCATGAAACAAGAGAAAGCCTTACTCTGGACCCTGGCAGCCATCAATTTTATTCATATTGTGGATTTCATGATGCTGATGCCACTCGGGCCCCAGCTGATGCGTTTGTTTGACATCAGCCCCAGTGAGTTTGCTTTTTTAGTTTCTTCCTACACCTTTAGTGCTGGAGCTTCCAGTTTCTTTGGAGCATTTATCTTGGATCGTTTTGACCGGAAAAAGATTTTAATTTGGGTGTATGTAGGCTTCACCGTAGGAACCTTAGCCTGTGCTTTGTCTCCAAGTTACCCTATTTTGCTACTGGCCAGAGTAGTGTCTGGAATTTTTGGAGGGCTGACCTCTGCCTTGATTCTAGCCATCATTGGGGATGTGGTACCTGACGAGCGCCGCGGTAGAGCCATGGGCTTGGTGATGTCTGCCTTTTCATTCGCCTCCGTGATGGGCGTACCGTTGGGACTCTTTTTGGCGAGCTTATCCGATTGGCATACGCCTTTCTATATTCTATCTGCTTTGTCAGTGGTGAGCATGGGAATGATTGTCAAGTTTATTCCTTCCATCACTGGGCATGTGAACAGTGGTGTCAAGCGTCCCCATCCCTTTGAAGTGATCAGCCGGGTCACGAGCAACCCCAACCAAATGCGAGCCATCACCCTTTCCATCATGATGATGCTCGGGCAATTTATGATCATCCCTTTTTTGAGTCCCTACAATGTGGCCAATGTGGGCTTTTCAGAAATGCAGCTGACTTATGTGTACATGGCTGGAGGAGCCTTCACCATGTTTACCTCTCCTTGGGTAGGCAAGCTGGCCGACAAACATGGAAAGCTGAAGATCTTTACCATTTTCATGGTGCTCAATCTAATTCCGATCGCAATCATCACCCATCTGGGCGTAACTCCTGTGGCTTTGGTTTTGGTAGTTACCACTCTGTTTTTTGTGACTTCCAACGGACGCTTTGTCCCAGCGGCAGCCTTGATTACAGGCACTGCTTCCCCTGAAAACCGGGGGAGTTTTCTGAGTTTCAATTCCGCCGTGCAGCAGCTTGCAGCTGGCTTTGCTTCCTTGCTCGCTGGCTTTCTGATTGGAGAAAATGAGTTGGGGCAGCTGACCAATTTCAATTATGTAGGCTACCTGGCGATTTTCTTCAGTATACTCTGCATTCCCTTGGCTTGGCGTATAAAAGTGATCAGCTAAAAAAAACACCTCCAAAATTAAATTCTGGAGGTGTTTGAACGAGTTCGGGTTTCTTAGAACTCCGCATTTCCAGGGGTTCTTGGGAAGGCGATGACATCGCGGATATTTCCCATGCCAGTAACAAACAATACCATGCGTTCAAACCCGAGTCCAAAGCCTGCGTGTGGCGTGGTGCCAAATCGCCTTGTGTCCAGGTACCAACTGAGCTCTTCCTCAGGGATATGCATTTCCTCCATGCGTTGGCTGAGCTTATCTAGCCGCTCTTCCCGCTGAGAGCCACCTACGATTTCTCCAATACCCGGAAACAGAATGTCCATGGCTGCTACGGTTTTTCCATCCTCATTTTGACGCATGTAGAAAGCTTTGATGCCTTTCGGGTAGTCGGTGAGGATGACGGGTTTTTTGAAATGTTTTTCAACTAAGTAGCGCTCGTGTTCGGATTGTAAATCTGTACCCCATTCTTCGATGAGGTAGTGGAATTTCTTCTTTTTGTTGTGGTTGGAGTTGCGCAGGATATCGATCGCCTCGGTGTAGCTCAAGCGAACAAAGTCATTTTCTACCACAAACTTAAGTTTATCCAGAAGGCCCAATTCTGCTCGCTGTTCGGTAGGCTTGGTTTGCTCTTCTTCTGCTGCACGCTGGTCCAAAAATGCCAGGTCCTCGGCGCAATGGTCAAGTGCGTAGCGGATGATGTATTTCAAGAAGTCTTCGGCTAAGTTCTGGTTGTCCTCTGCGTCGTAGAACGCCATTTCGGGCTCGATCATCCAAAACTCCGCCAGGTGGCGTGTGGTGTTGGAATTTTCCGCTCGGAAGGTAGGTCCAAAGGTGTATACCTCAGCCAATGCCATGGCAGCAAGCTCACCTTCCAATTGACCGGAAACAGTGAGGTTGGTTTCTCTTTCGAAAAAATCCTTACTGTAGTCAATCTTGCCGTCCTCTGTTTTGGGAGGGTTGCTGAGGTTGAGTGTGGTCACCTTGAAGGTCTCCCCTGCACCTTCGGCATCGGATGCAGTGATGATTGGCGTATGGATGTAGAAAAACCCTTTTGTATTGAAGTAGGTATGGACTGCATAAGCTAGCGCATGACGGACACGGAAGACGGCACCAAAAGTGTTGGTTCGCATGCGTAGGTGGGCGATCTCCCGAAGAAATTCTAGGGAGTGCTTCTTGGGCTGGAGTGGATATCTCTCAGGGTCTGATTCGCCCAAGACTTCAATATGTGTGGCAGTGAGTTCGGATTGCTGTCCAGCGCCTTGGGAGGCAATCACCGTACCTGTGATTTTTAAACAGGCGCCGGTGCTGCATTTTTTAAGTACTTCTTCGGCAATGACATTGGGGTCGGCGACTACCTGGTAGTTGGTAAGGATTGAGCCGTCGTTGACTGCGATGAAGGAAACATTCTTGTTGCTTCGCTTGGTGCGTACCCAGCCCATGAGGGTGATTTCTTGTCCGATCAGGTCTTGTTCCAGGATGGTCTTGATTTTGACCCGTTTGTTGAATGCCATGTGTAGTTGGGTAGAGGAAGGGAAAAACGACCTCTTTAATTTTAGTAGAATGCAAAAAAACGATTAAATCACCTTTTTATCAAAAAATTGAAGCTTTTTCCTAAATTTGAAGGTGCAGTTTTCCCTGAAACCATGCTCTTTTTTCGCAAATAAGTGGTTTGATTCATTTCAATGCAAAAGTTAACGCTTTCTCAGTCACTATCTCAAAAACTTTCCCCGCAGCAGATTCAGTTTATCAAGCTGCTGCAGGTGCCTACGGCAGAGCTAGATGCACGTATTGAAGAGGAGCTCGAAATCAACCCTGCCTTGGAAGAAGGTAAGGTGGAAGAGAGCGAATCTTCCGGAGAGGAAGATTTCGATGAGGGATTTGGAGACGAGTACGGGCAAGAGTCCAACGAAGTCAATGTAGACGATTACCTAGACGACGATTATGGGGGCTACAAAATGCAGGGTGATGGCAACTACAATCCTGACGATGAGGATCGGGAAATCCCATTTTCTTCACCTACCTCTTTACATGAGCAACTGATTACCCAGTTGAATTTTTTAAAGTTGGATGAGCGTCAACGGATCATTGGAGAGCAGCTGGTAGGGAGTATTGAGAACGATGGGTATATCCGTAGGGAGCTGACAGCCATTATCAATGACCTGGCTTTTTCTCAAAACATTGAGACGGATAGCGATGAACTGGAGGAAATTCTTCGAAAAATTCAAACTTTTGATCCTGCTGGTATTGCGGCAAGGAGCCTGCAAGAGTGCTTAATTATCCAGTTGGAACGAAAGGAGCATCCCGATGACCCTACCGTTCAAGATGCCTTGGCAATCATTCAGGATTGTTTTGAAGAATTTACCAAAAAGCATTATTCAAAAATTCAAAAACGCCTCAACTTAGATGAAGAGGAGATCAAGGAAGCTGTACAGCTCATCACCCGTCTCAATCCCAAGCCAGGAGGAGTTGCAGATGGCTTAGTCCTCACCCAATACGTGATCCCAGATTTTATCTTGACTATCAATGGAGGGAAGTTTGAGATCCTTTTGAATTCAAAAAATGCTCCCGAACTTCGGATTTCACGCTCCTACTCAGAGCTTTTTGATACCTACGACAAGAGTGATAAAAAGGATAAAAAACTCAAAGAGACCGTTTCATTTGTGAAGCAAAAGTTGGATTCTGCTAAGTGGTTTATTGATGCGATCAAACAGCGGCAAAATACTTTGCTGAGAACTATGGAAGCGATTCTTCAGTACCAAACTCCTTTTTTTGTAGATGGAGATGAGGCTGCCCTTCGTCCCATGATCTTAAAAGACATTGCAGAAAAGATTGATATGGACATTTCTACCGTCTCCCGAGTGGCGAATAGTAAATCGATCCAAACGGAATTTGGGGTTTTTCCTTTAAAGTACTTTTTCTCTGAAGGCATTGCCACCGACAGTGGAGAGGATGTTAGTAATCGAGAAGTAAAATCCGTCCTCCAATCCATGGTGGATGCAGAGGACAAAAAAAGACCCTTGTCTGACGATAAATTGGTGAAGATGTTGAATAAAAAGGGCTACAATATCGCACGTCGTACCGTAGCCAAGTATCGGGAGCAACTACAGATTCCGGTGGCTAGACTCCGAAAAGAACTCTAGTGGTACGCAAGCTAGCACTCCTGCTTTCGGTGGTCTTTCAACCTTTACTGATGCCATCTTTGGTTTTTGGGGTATTATTTTTCGGGGTACCCCAAGCCACTAGCATTCCTGAATCATTTAAGGAGCGACTCTTTTACTTGATAGTAAGTTCCACCTTGCTTATTCCTGTGGTCTTGATGCTTGGTCTCCGCTGGTCTGGGATGGTGAAAAGCTTGCATTTTGAAGAGAAAAGTGACCGTAAAATGCCGTTTATTTTGGTCACGCTTTTTTATGTGCTGACTACCTATTTTTTAAAGCAGAAGACAGAGTTAGATCCCATTTTATGGCAAGGGATGGCGATCATTACCGTGTCGGTGGTTTTGTTGACTGGAGTCACTTTTTTTTGGAAAATGTCTGCTCACATGACAGGTTTTGGTGGGTTTTTGGCTGTAGTTGGAGTCTTGGGGATTTATTTCCCTTCCTTGGATTTGGCCTATCTGCTAGTGGCAACCCTCCTGTTGGGAGGCTTGGTAGCCTCGTCTAGACTCTATCTGGAGGCCCATAGGCCTGCTGAGGTATATTTTGGCCTATTCGTAGGCTTTGTCACCTGCTGGATGGGCTTTATGTGGATTTACGGATTCTAAATCAGCTTCCAATTTCAATTCAAGAAGCCGATTAACAAAAAAAAACTCCCTTGACTAAGGGAGTTTTGATTTTATAGGGGGAGGAAAATTCCTTTTAGAAAAGTCCGATGGCTAGGCCAAAGCTAACTTGATTGGCTTCGGTTTTGAATGGGCCTCTGTCGGCTTGCCACATGGGATTGAGGTAGTAGGTAGTCCAAATATAAAATCCTGGGCTTCCGGCTTTAAAGTTTAGGCCATAGCGAATTTTTTCTAAGCCGTAGTTTTCGGATTGTTTGATTTTAACTGCTCCTGTGGTAGGGGAGTCGAAGGAAATTTTTGTGTGGGCTTGGTAGAGGTATCCTACTCGAGCGCCGAGGCTTACGCGAAAGCTTTTGCTGTAGTCCTTTTTGTTGACATGGTATTGCAGTTCAATCGGAACTTCCAGATAGTTGACGGCCAGGTTATTGGTTTTGACGTCGATGCTGGTTCCATAGACACTTTTCACGTCCTTCAATACGGAAGATTCAGCTTTTAGTGTGCTGCTTTGGAATAAGTTTTCATCGTCTTTGAAGGAGAATTTATTGGTAGCGAGTCCGATACCTGGGCTGAGTACGAAGCCAGACTGATCCCCAAAAATCTTAAATGGTTTTTGATAGAAGACGTTGAAGGTTCGTGACCCAAATAAATTAAGTGCCAAGTCGGCAGGTCTATTGGTCAATTGGTTGAGGCCAAACTCAATGCTTAAGTCATTGGGGATGTTTGGTCGTCCACCAATAGTTGTTTTGGGTGCAGTAGGAGCGGATTCTTGTGCTTGAGCATTTAGTGTAAATGCTAGGAAGGCAAGCGTGAGTATTTTTTTCATCAAAGAAGCTTCTTTTCAAGAGAATGTGGGCAAAAATATAAAATTCGTAAGGATTTACCCGCCTATTTGGCTTAATTATTCTTAAATTGGATAGGTATAATTCTTGGATTATCAGGAATTCTTCAGCCGATCTTTTTGGAGGGAAAAAATTAATATGTACTTTCGTCCTCTCAAATGGCTTCGTAGCTCAACTGAATAGAGCACCTGATTACGGCTCAGGAGGTTTCAAGTTTGAATCTTGACGAGGTCACTTTACCCAGCTCTGTAGAGCTGGGTTTTTTTGTGTATTAGCTATACAAACAAAAAAAAGCAGCCCGAAGGCTGCTTTTAATTTTTAGTGTCCTGCTGAGGCGGCGGGTTTGACACCGCGCTGCCAGACAAAGAAGATGACAAAGAGTACGATCAAGATCCCTGGGAAAAGCATCATTTTTTCTAGAGTGGCTTGACCGGCTGCGAGTTCTAGGGATGCACCCACTAGGCCAGCTTTTTCTTCGGCTACTCTGGAAGCATCAATCCAGCCTCCAATGATAGGCTGGAAAATTGCAGTAGAAAACATGCCTATTCCTCCGATGATGGACATTCCCAAGGCGCCGGAAAGCGGCACACGCTGGGCTACTGCTCCTACCATCACTGGCCAGAAGTAGCAAACGCCAAGCGCAAAGATCAATGCAGCCACGTAAGACATGTTGCCCGTCACCGTGCTAAACAAGAAGATGCCGACAGTCGTGAAGATAGCGCCACCCAAGAGTACGCCTGTCTGTCCCAATGCTTTTACTACTGGGCCTGCAAAGAATCGACCCACAGCCATTACTCCGGTCGTCAAGGCTAGGATTAACATGCCTGAAGCTCCGCTTTGGCTCAATACAATATTTGCCCACTGCTGTGGTCCAAACTCAGAGATAGCGGTCAAGGCCATCGCGAAGAATAAGAAGATAAATACGGGGCTAAACATGGCTTTCAAGTTGGAACCAACCGATGTCACTCCAGCTACAGAAGGCTTAGGGAAGGCTTTACCAAAGAAAAGTACCGCATAGGCGATAGTTGGGATCATCATCACCCACACTTGAGTTTGCCAAGCAAGTCCTCCGTCGGTCATGAATTTGGACACCAAACTACCCAAAACGATACCTCCTGGGAACCACATGTGGAAGCGGTTCAGCATCTTGTTCAGCGTAGTGCCGGAATACATGTCTGCAATCATCGGATTACATGCAGCTTCAGTACAGCCGTTGCCGAAACCGATAAATAGGGTGGAGATCAATAGGGTGGTGTAGCCATCCGCAAAGATGGTCATCAAAATTCCAAGGGTGTGGGTGACAAATGCGATGCGCATGATGTTGGCTGGGCCAACGATGTGGTAAAATAGCCCTCCTAAAATCATGGAGATCGGGAATCCCAAGAACCACATGGAGTTGATAAAGCCTAATTGTTCGGCATTTAATCCGAATTGTTCTCCCAATTGAGGAAGAATACCCGCTCGAATAGAGAAGGAAAATGCGGTGGTGATGAGCGCCAGACAACTTGCGTTGAAGAGTGCGCCCCGGTTAATGGTCTGTGTCATAAAGGTAGTGCTTTAGGTTTATGGGTTGCGTTAAGTGACTTTTGACACATTCAAAGTAGACAAAAAAATGAAAACAGCTATCCTGAATTCAAAAAAAAATAGATAAAATTCTCCCAAGACCCTGTTCTAGCCGGGAAATAGTTAGCGAAAAAGAATGGGTTTAACGAACAAAAACCCAGTCCTGGGCACTGCTCAAGCGTTCAGCAAATTCATAGCCATCTTCATGAAAAACTTTGAGCTGCTCCGGATCGGTAATCCTATTTTGGATAGCATATCGAGTCATCAGTCCTCTTGCCTGCTTGGCAAAGAACCCGACTACCTGATAGCTCCCTTCCTTGTGCTCCTTGAAATGGATGGTAATGACAGGCATCTGCAAGGTCTTTTTATCTACTGCCTTGAAGTATTCTTGAGAGGCTAAGTTGACTACCATCCTACCTTGGCTTGCAGCATTCAAGGCCTTGCTGATCTTAGTGCCCCAATAGTCGTACAGCGAGTTTCCCTTTTTGGTTTTGAGCTTGGTACCCATCTCCAATCGGTAGGGTTGGATCAAATCCAAGGGCTTCAACAGTCCATAAAGGCCAGATAAGATTCGTAAATGCTGCTGGGCAAACTCTAGGTCCGCATCGCTGAATGAATCGGCTTCCATCTTGGCATAAACCTCCCCTTTGAATGCCAAAAGCGCCTGTTTTGAGTTGTCCGGACTAAAAGTCTCCGTAAAGGTTTGGTAGCGCTCCTCGTTCAGGGTAGCTAGGGACTCGCTGAGGTGCATCAGCTTCGAAATCTGAGTAGCAGACTTCTCACGCAAGACCCCCACCAAGTCTTTAACTTCCGCAGGAAAGTCCGGTTGGGTATGTCTATTGTATTCAGGATGACTGTAATCGAGGGTTTTGGCAGGAGAAATGACAATCAACATGGGCTTACTGGATAATCGTAATGGATTTGGTTTCGGATTGGGTGAGGTTCTGTTCTCTGGAGGTAAACCGCACAACGGCCACGTATGTTCCCGTGGGAACTAATTTTCCATTCACTAGTCCATCCCAAGGGCAGAAAGGCTGTTTGGGTTCCAAATTCTCATGCTCGCAGTAAAAAATAAGTTCTCCCCAGCGGTTGTAAATGAATACATCCACATCATCGATGTACTCGTTGGCATATAGGATAAAATTGCGGCTTGGGTCATTGAGTACCATGCCGCTTGGGAAGACCACCTTGAGGTTACAGTCTTCTTCTACGGTAAAGGTACCTTCCCATTCACAGCCAAGCACATCACCTACACGTAGGGTATAGGTGCCTCCCAGCGTGGGGGTAAAGTTAGGGTCCTGAGAGACTTCCTTGCCGTCCAAAATCCAGGAGTAGCTGGCATAGGCGCCTGGGTTGAGGGTTACTGATTTTCCCTCTACGGCACAGATTAGCAGCGGCTCGGTCGGAAGTACAGGAGGAATAAGTTGGGACTTGACCACCACGACATTGGCTCTGCCGATCTCGCATCCAAAGCTGCTGCGCAAAATCACCTCGTAGGTACCTTCTTGACTCACTTCAATGAGGTTGCTCGTGAAGGATGGGAGCCTGGTACGCGTTCCACCCGTTACCAAGAACCATTCAAAGAGGTTCACAGTGGTTAAATTGGCCTTCACTTCAATCGCGGTCGTAGTTTGATCCACACAAAATGGACTGGCTTCCAAACTTACAGTTAGTCGATTGGAAAGGATAGTGGCTGTAAAAGGGATTTGCTTTACAGGGCATAGACCGCCGGAAATGGGCTGCACTTCCAAGGTATAGTTCCCCGACTTGCTCGGCACAAATTCTTGTCTCCTACCTACGATAATCCCAAGTTCATCCCGCCACAAGAAGATGACATCGGCGGGGTCTGTGTTGTTGAGAATGGCTTCAAATCGTATTCCTGTCAGGCAATCCACGATTGGAGGGGAAACGTTAAAATCAAGAGCTGGGCTCAAATTGACAGTCATAGGGAGTACTTTGGGACAGTCGATTCCGGCAGGATCTACCCCAAGTACGGTGTAATAGCCTGCTTGGGTAAGCAGGAAGGTTCCACCTGCCTGGGGGGTGATAGAGGTCCCAGTAGGTCCTGTGATCGTGTAATTCAGAGGCTTGGGACCAGAAGGGGAAAAGGAGAAGGAAACACAGCCTTGCACCACTGCCGGCACGGAAAATTGCACTTCAAACTTTTGATCGACTGTATACTGGGTTTTGTCGGGAATGGAGCAGCCTGTTGGATCTAAAACTTCTACCAAATAGATCCCATGAGGTACGGGAATTTGAAAACTCGCCAGGTTGGGGAGTGGGCCCGTCAATTCGAGGCCATCACCTTGGCGAACGATTTTGTAGGTACCTATGCGGGGTAAGCCTAAGGAGAAACTGATCTGGATAGATCCTTGCGCGACCCCAGTTGGGGAGCAGGTTTCAGCCCCAGCAACTACCGTAAAGGCATAGGCAGCTGGAGGGTTTAAATTTTCTACCGTGACGGATGTGGAATAGGTACAGCCTGCTGCATTTTCAGCTTCTAGGGTATAGACTCCTGGGGCCAGGCCGGTGATGGGAATAACTGTTCCTGCTGGAGCTGCTGGGAAGGATAGTCCCAGTTCTACCAGACGAAGACTGCTTACTGCAGCTTGTAAGCGAACCTCAATGGACCCATCTTTGGTCGCGCAGCTTGTAGCTCCTGCAGTGGCCTTGGCTTCTACGGTGGGCAGTTCATTGACCAGTAGGTTTAGGGATTTTGACACCTTGCAGCCCGGAAGAATTGGGTCTTGGGCGATAAAGGTGAGCTTGTATTGTCCAGGCCCGGGAAGGCTTAGAATTTCTAATTCCAACTCAAAGAAGGGGCCCAAGGGGACCTGAACTCCACTGCCGTTGCGCTCATAAAACCAGTCCCCGGTGATGGGAGTGTTAGGAGCGAAGGTC
>CAMDEU010000036.1 GCA_945897085.1 Spirosoma fluviale
TAAAACCCATTCCTTCTTCGAATTAAAATTTAGGCAATAGCCTCAAAAAGTTATATTTTGGACGAATTTTAAGTAAATACAATTCTTTTTTTTACTCTTGTCTTGTGAAAAAACAGTACGGCTTTCTCTTTCTTTTTTACCTCCTTTTCTCCTGCAAGCAGGAAGGGCCCGAACCTTTATTCTCCCTGCTTTCAGAAAATCAAACCGGCATTACCTTTCGCAATGACTTGGTTTACACCGAAAAAATAAACCCCTACACCTTTCGTAATTTTTACAACGGTGCAGGTGTTGCGATAGGCGATATCAACCAAGATAGCTTACCCGATATTTTTTTTGCTGGCAACCAACAAAGCAACCGCCTCTACCTCAATGCCGGCGAACTCAACTTTGAAGACATCACTGATATAGCAGGTCTAAATTCTGAAGGATCTTGGACTACTGGCGTCAGCATGGCTGATGTGAACGGAGATGGACTCCTTGATATTTACGTCTGCAAATCCGGACCCATGCAGGGGAAACGCAGACACAACGAACTCTTTATTAATAATGGAAACCTGACTTTCACCGAAAAGTCCAAGGAATATGGATTGGCCGAAATAGGCCTAAGCCAGCACGCCGTATTTTTTGACTACGACAAGGATGGAGACTTGGACATGTACTTGCTCAGCAACTCCGGACGCTCCGTGGGTCTCAACGACCTGCGTCTCGGGCAGCGAGAAGTTCGAGATCCTGAAGGGGGAAATAAACTTTTCCGCAACGAAGGCAATCGATTCTCCGATGTCTCCCAAGAAGCAGGTATCTATGGGAGTGCAATTGGCTACGGACTCGGGGTGACCGTAGCAGACCTCAACCAAGATGGCTGGCCCGACCTCTATGTGTCCAATGACTTTTTTGAGCGAGATTACCTCTACCTAAATCAAAAAAATGGGACTTTTAGAGAGATTTTACCGCAGGCCATGCCTGAAATCAGCATGGGTTCCATGGGTGCAGATATTGCAGACCTAGACAATGACTTGTGGCCCGATGTCATCGTCACCGAAATGCTCCCAAGTGACCTGGCGCGGGTCAAATCCAAAACTCCCTTTGAGGAATGGGATAAGTTTCAAGCCAATCAAAAAGCTGGTTATCACCGTCAATTTACACGCAATACCCTACAACGGCATCTGGGAATTCACCCTCAAGATAGCACCCCCCTATTTGCAGAAGTAGGAAGATGGGCTGGAGTGGAAGCTACCGACTGGAGCTGGGGCGCATTGATTTTCGATGCTGACTTGGATGGTAAAAAAGACATCTTCATTGCCAATGGCATTGTCAAAGACTTGACCGACTTTGACTTTGTAGATTTCTATGCCAACAACCAAGGAAAAATAGATCAATACCGACAAGACTCAATTTTGATCACAAAAATGATTGATAAATTTCCTTCTGTTCCCCAGCAAAATTATTTTTTCAAAAACAAAGGAAACCTTCAGTTTGAAAACATAGCTCCTTCACAAGGAATGGATCAACTCACCTTCAGCACCGGATCCGCTTATGCCGACTTGGACAACGACGGGGACCTTGATTTGGTGGTCAACAACCTCAATGAGCGTGCCTTTGTCTACCAGAACAATAGCAATCCAGGCACCACCACCAACTTCCTTAGCCTTGACCTAGGCAATGCCTTTGGCTCCAAAGTTACGCTCTACACCGGTGTTGAAAGCCAGATTCAGGAATTCCAGCCTGTCAAAGGGTACATGTCCTCAGTAGATCCAAGACTGAATTTTGGTGTAGGAAAGCACGGCCAGATTGATTCGCTACACATCGATTGGCCCACAGGAAAACGGACCCTATTAACTAAAATAGCTGCCAACCAGGTGCTATTCCCGAAAGAATTGGATGGGAAGGCTCGACAAACTGAAATCAAAACTCACTCTCCCTACTTCAGTCCTACTGTAACATTCACATTCCCTTACCTACATAAGGAGAGTGAATTCGTGGATTTTGACCGCGATCGCCTCCGCTTTTGGTCAATCAGCAACGAGGGGCCTCGAGCGAGTCAAGCCGATATCAATGGAGATGGGCGTTTGGAATTAGTTATTCCTGGCGCTAAAGGCCAATCAACTTCCCTTTGGAAGCAAAGTACTTCGGGAGCTTGGTCTAGGGCTCAAACATCCCTATTTGATCAGGATAGCCTTGCTGAAGATGTAGTATCCCACTTCTTTGACGCCAATGGGGATGGAGCAGCTGACCTGGTGGTAGGCAGTGGAGGAATTGAATTTTCAGACTTCGCCCCTAGTTACCAGGACCGCTTGTATCTCAACGATGGAAAGGGGGATTTTTCTCGCTCAGGACAGCAGTTTACTGCAACACCCACCTCATTTATTTTAAGTTGGGATGGAGATCAAGATGGAGATCTAGACCTAATAGTGGGCCAACGGGGCTTTCCTTTTGGCTATGGAATTGCTGTTGGAGTTCAATTTTGGAAAAATGACGGAAAAGGGAATTTCACGGATGAAAGCACGACCCTAGGCAAACCCTTTGCTTCGCTGGGCATGCTAACAGATGGAGCCTTAGCGGACTTAGATGGAGATGGAAAAACAGAACTCCTACTTGCAGGGGAATGGATGGCCCTCCACGTTTTCACCTTTGACAAGGGAGCTTGGAGCGATCGTACTGAGCAATTTGGCCTTGAAAATACGCGTGGATTTTGGAAGCGCATCTTGGTAGCGGATGTCAATGGAGATGAAAAAATGGATGTGCTTGCCGGAAACTTCGGCACCAATTCCAGACTGCGAACAAGTGCCACAAAACCACTGCGATTGGCGATCAATGATTTTGATCAAAATGGTTCGATCGAACAAATCCTCCATCACCACGAAAATGGAAAAAGCATCCCATGGGTCCTCAAAAATACGCTTGTCAAGCAAATCCCTTCCTTGAAAAAACAAGTACTCAGCTATGCTGAATACAAAGACAAAGCATTGGAGGAACTCTTTCCCCAATCGGTTTGGGCAAATTCACTAATTTTGCAAGCGGATTGGATGGAAACTACCCTTTGGATCAACCAAGGAAACGGAAAAATGGTACAAGAAGCACTCCCTGCAGAAGTTCAGTATGCCCCCGTTCATGCCATTACCGTACTTCCGCGACAAGGAAAATCTTCCTTGATACTTCTTGGAGGGAATGAAAGTCGGATCAAGCCTGAGCTAGGCACCCAATTGGGGAGCTATGCTTGGGTGCTAGAAAAAGATACCAACAACAAATGGAAGGCCTTAAAACCTCAAGAAAGCGGACTTTTCGTTTCGGGAGAGATTCGTGATTTTCAATGGATCCAATCCAACAACCAAACCCATTTATTCGTTTTACGAAACCATGACAAACCGTTGGTGTTTACTGTTCGCTAGTTTTCCCCTCTTATCACTTCCCTCCTTTGGCCCAGCGTACCAGCGGTTTCGGGAAATTGAAAAAACCTTGTCATCTTTGCGCGCAGAAATTTCGGACCTTTCCATCCAAAAAAAGCTTAGCCAAAAACCAGAATGAAAAAGATCCTTGGTGGTTTACTTTTCCTTGCCTTCTTAGGCTCGGCCTGTAGCACAGAAGTCAAAGTTCCTCCCCTTTTTGAGGAGATTGCTGCTGAATCTTCAGGTGTCAGCTTTAAGAACGACCTTACTTTTGATGAGGCCTTCAATGTCTTTACCTACCGGAATTTCTACAATGGGGGTGGTGTAGCCATAGGTGATGTGAATAACGATGGGCTAGCTGATCTCTATTTTACTGCCAATTTAGGACCCAATCAACTGTACCTGAACAAGGGCGACTTCAAGTTTGAAAATATTACCGAAAAGGCAGGAGTGGCTGGAACCCGCGCGTGGAGTACGGGTGTGGCCATGGCGGATGTCAATGGAGATGGCTGGCTTGATATTTACGTCTGCAATTCCGGCGATGTGAAAGGTGACAACAAGCAAAATGAACTGTTTATTAACCAAGGCAATGGCACTTTCAAAGAGATGGCCGAAGCCTATGGCTTAGCGGATAAAGGGTTTTCTACCCACGCTGTGTTTTTTGATTACGACAAGGATGAAGACTTGGACGTCTACCTACTCAACAATTCCTACCAAGCCATTGGCACCTTCAACAAGATGCAAAATGAACGGCCTGTGCGTGATTCGGTGGGTGGAGACAAACTTTTTCGCAACGATGGGGAGAAGTTTACCGATGTGAGTGAAGAAGCAGGCATCTATGGATCCGTGATTGGATTTGGATTGGGCATCACTATCGGCGATGTAAACCAGGATACCTGGCCTGACATCTTTATTTCGAATGACTTTTTTGAGAAAGACTATCTCTATATAAACAACCAAGACGGAACCTTTACCGAGTCCTTGGAATCCTCCATGCGCTCCATAAGCACTGCTTCCATGGGGGCTGATATTGCAGATCTAAATGGGGATGGGCTTTTGGACATTTTTGTGACGGACATGCTTCCAGAGCACCCTACGCGACTCAAGCAGGTCACCACCTTTGAAAGTTGGGATAAGTATCAATTCAATAAAACCCATGGCTACCACTACCAATTTTCCCGGAACATGCTCCACCTCAACAATGGAGATGGGACCTTCAGTGAGGTGGGTAGACTTGCCAATGTAGAAGCCACGGATTGGAGCTGGGGAGCCCTACTCTTTGACATGGATAATGATGGCAAACGTGACATCTTCGTGGCCAACGGCATCTATCAAGATATTACCGACTTAGATTACCTCAACTTTATCGATGATGAGGACACCAAAGTCAAAATCATCTCCCAAGGAGGAGTAGACTACAAGGCACTCGTCGATCCAATTCCAATTACTCCTATTCCAAATTATGCCTACAAAAACCTAGGCGATCTCCGCTTTGAAAATGTAGCGGATCAATGGGGATTAGGCAAAGCAATCCACTCCAATGGGGCGGCCTATGGGGATTTGGACAACGACGGCACCTTGGACTTGGTGGTCAACAACGTGAATGCAACCGCCCAAATTTTTAAGAATAAGGGCAAAAGCCTGCAACCAGACCACCACAGCATCCAATTGCAGTTGGTAGGTAAAGGGAAAAATACTGGGGCTATAGGCACACAGATACAAGTGATAGCTGGCGATCAGGTATTTTATACCGAACAAATGCCCAACCGAGGCTTCCAATCCAGCGTAGATCCAAAAATCACCATTGGCTTGGGCAAAGTCACAGTAATTGACGAGATCAAGGTTTTGTGGCCCGATGGAAGTTTTACCCAATTGACCAAGGTGCCTGTAGACAAACTGCTCCAATTACGTTGGGAAGAGGCGGGAGCACTTCCAGAGGGAACCTCCTTTTTTCCTGCTCCGAGCCCTGCCAAATTTGCGAAAGCGAGCAATCCAAGGCTTGACTTTATACACCAGGAGAATGAGTTTATTGATTTCGATCGAGATCGACTCACCTACTTGATGCTGTCCACGGAAGGTCCAGCATTTGCCAAAGGCGATGTCAATGGGGATGGCCTCGAAGACCTGTTCTTTGGCGGAGCCAAAACCTTCCCAGGCAAACTTTACCTTGCCAAAAAAGGAGGAGGATACACCTACAAACCCCAAGAATCCTTTGATCTAGACGCCATTTCAGAAGATACAGATGCCGTATTTTTTGATGCGGACAAGGATGGAGATGAAGACTTGTTTGTCACTTCTGGAGGTAATGAATCCGGATTTGGAAGCCTTGATCTTGCCGATCGCCTCTACCTCAATGACGGCAAAGGCAACTTTACCAAAGGCTTCAACACCGGCCTAGTAGGTATTTTTGGAAGCAGCTCGGCCATAGCATCCATAGACCTAAACGCAGATGGAGCCCTAGACTTAGTCGTGGGCGGAAGACTTATCCCCTTTACTTACGGGGTTTCGGCAGATACACAGCTCTGGATCAACGATGGAAAAGGAAATTTCACCGAACAATCCGCTGCTTTGGCTCCAGGATTGAAGACCGTAGGAATGGTAACCGATGCCAAGGTTTTGGATTACGATGGCGATGGGCTGCAAGATCTCGTGTTAGTTGGCGAATGGATGGCCCCAACCTTCTTTAAAAACGTAGGTAAAAAATTGGAAAAAATGAACCTGCCGGGAATGGAAAATCTGAAAGGATGGTACCGAACCCTAGAAGTGGGAGACTTCAACGGGGATGGCAAACCTGACCTAGCCTTAGGCAATCAAGGAATCAATACCCGCATGAAGGGATCAAATACCCATCCAATCCGGATGTATCTAAATGATTTTGATCAAAATGGATCCGTCGAACAGATATACACACAAGTATTGGATGGGGTATCCATTCCCTACACGCTAAAGCACGAACTTGAAAGACAGGTACCAAGCATCAAGAAAAAGTACCTCCGCTATTCAGATTATGCGAACCAAAGTCTGCATGATATTTTTAGCAAAGAAGTGATCGATCGTTCCATTATTCAAGAAATGAACCACCTGGAATCTGGGATTTTACTCAACCAAGGCGCAGGCAACTTCACTTGGAAGCCATTCTCTTGGGATGGGCAGAAATCTTGGATCTTCGCAATTCATGTCCTAGACATTAACGAGGATGGTATTCAAGATCTGATCTTGGGAGGCAACTTATCCAATGTCAAGCCTGAACTTGGAAAATACGATGCGAGCTATGGAGAAGTATTCCTCGGAAAAGGGGACGGGACCTTTACCTTCTGGCCCAATAGAATTCATGGATTGAAGTTGGACGGTGACATCCGAGCCATAGCAAACCTTGGAGGCAAGCAACTCCTTTTCGTGAAAAACAGCGCTCCTGCAGAAATCTGGACCTATTAATAGAGGCACTTCCCACTGGATGTACTAAATACCTGATTTTTATCATTTGGGAATAATCACCATTTAGGTAACTTTGACTTTCTTGAATGAATCTATTCGAGACAGCCCTAGCTACTTATCCCCTTTTGACATTCCCATGCGTTACCAAAGAATAGTGCTCCTTCCCATCCTACTTTTGGTAGCAGTGATTTCCTGCCAAGAGAAAAAAGATTACTCCCAGGCCATTACGGATGGAACCTATTTTCATGCCGTACAAAAGCAGGTGACTGAAGTTATTATTCATGATATTTTTTCCCCTCCCGTAGCCACAAGAATCTATTCTTATTCCTCCTTGGCAGCTTATGAGGTGGTGGCGGCTACAGATCCTGCAAATTATGCGCCTTTGATGGGTCAGTTGAACGGCTCTGAGGCCATTTCAGTGCCTGTCCCAGCAAATATTTATGCCCCATTAGCGGCTTTGGCAGCTTACTACCAGGTGAGCACTGCCTTGATTTTTTCGGAGGAAAAAATGACCGTACACCGGGATTCAATATTTGGGGTGCTCCGAGAAAAAGGAATTCCTAAAGACATCCTAGATGCTTCCGTAGCCTACGGGCAAGCGGTAGGCGATCAAGTAAAAGCCTATTCCAAAAAAGATAACTACCACCAAAGCCGCTCCTTCCCCAAGTATTCGGTAAGCAATGAGCCGGGTACCTGGCAACCCACCCCTCCTGCTTACATGGAAGCGGTGGAGCCACACTGGAATAAGATTCGCCCATTCGTATTGGACTCTGCGGCCCAGTTTAGAGTTAATCCTCCTCCTGCATTTTCAACCGAACCCGATTCTGAATTCTATAAAAGAGCGCTAGAAGTCTATGAGGTGCAAAAAAGCGCAAGTAAGGAACAAACCGACATTGCGATGTTCTGGGATTGCAATCCCTACAAAATGAATGTGAAGGGCCATGTCATGTTTGCTACCAAAAAAATCACTCCTGGGGGTCACTGGATGGGTATTGCCTCCATTGCCTCCGCGGCAGCAGGGAAAGATTGGAAGGGAACAGTTGAAGCCTTGACACTCACTGCCATCTCGCTTAACGAAGCCTTTATCGCCTGCTGGGATGAGAAATACCGCAGCCGAACTATCCGTCCGGAAACCTACATCAACCAGCACATTGATGAAAACTGGGTTCCGCTGCTCCAAACACCTCCCTTCCCGGAGCATACCTCAGGGCATAGCGTAGCTTCTACGGCAGCAGCCTACACCTTGGCACAGCTATTTGGAGATCAGCTCCACATCGTAGACAGCACTGAGCTGGCTTATGGATTACCTATCCGCGAGTTTGACTCCTTCTCTCAAGCAGCATCTGAGGCAGCGGTTAGCCGATTTTATGGAGGAATACATTACATGCCCGCCATCGAAGAGGGAGGGAAGCAAGGGAAGCAAGTTGGCGAACTGATTTGGAAAAAAATCTCTACACGACCCGATAAGGTACCGGGTAAAAAATAAAGTTTTGTTTTTTCACGCAGAGACGCAGAGACGCGAAGGAAAATAGGATCTGTCGCTCCGCTGGAGCGAACCACCTTCCCATATTGTTCAATCTCTATTAACATGTTGCTCCTCCGGAGCATAAGATGGTAGTGTTACCAAAATCGCTGATTGAAAAGAGATGTGTTGATTTTAGATTTTTTTCCTTGCCCCAGATGGGGCAAAATGTTAATAGAAACTGTTATAAAAAACGGGTCCAGAGCTCCAGAGGAGCGAAATAAAATAATAAATAGTGGTTGCAAATGGAATTTAATGGGATAACATTCATCCTTTTTTTCTCACGCTAATCTAGGCAGAAAAAACCCGCTGATTTATTTTTCTTGATCTGTGGATTTTTCTACTCGTACAATTTTTTAGCCACAATAAACTGCTCCACACGCTCCGGAAGGAGGTAGCGAACGGACAATCCATCTTGAATCGATTGCCTAATAAAAGTAGCAGAAATATCCAGCAGAGGAGCGTCTAGGTAATTCACTCCGGGATGTTCAAGTGTTTTAACTTCCCCAGGTCGTGGATACACCAGGATGGGATAGTGGTCTAAGATGGCTTGGTGATTCTTCCACTTGTGGAAATGGCTCAGATTATCCGATCCGAGAAACAAAGAAAATTGGTGCTGGGGATACTTATCACTCAAGTAGGTCAGCGTGTCGATCGTGTAGCTGGGTCGAGGCATGCGAAACTCCACATCAGAAGCCCTAAACTGAAAATTATCTTCAATAGCAAGCTCCACCATTCGTAGGCGGTCATGTTCGTGGGCCAAGGATTCTTGGCGTTTGAAAGGATTCTGAGGGCTGACTACAAACCATACTTGGTCCAGCCCAACACGTTGAAAAAGAGTTTGGGCGATGATTAGGTGTCCCACATGAATGGGATTGAAACTACCGAAGTATAGCCCTATTTTCATAGTTATTACTTTAAAAACTCGGTCACCAGTGCAACTGCATCCATTGATGATCGGGTGAAGTCATCGTTAAACACGGTCACATCAAACTGCCCTTCAAAGGTCATCTCAAACTTGGCCTTGTAAATTCGGCGGGAAAGAGATTCCTCCGTTTCAGTTCCTCGGTCATTGAGTCTTGATTCCAAGACGTCCAAGGAAGGGACCTTCACAAAGATGGCCAAAGCTTGGTCTCCGAAATATTTTTTCAGGGCGAGCCCACCTTTGACATCTACATCAAAAATCACTGCCTTTCCTTCCTTCCAAATTCGAAGCACCTCTTCTTTGAGCGTACCATAAAAATTGCCTGCATACACTTCTTCCCACTCCACAAAGGCATCCTGATCAATCTTTTGTTTAAACTCTTCGATACTCAAAAAGTAATAATCTCGCCCATGCACTTCGTGTCTACCCCGTTTGTCCCGTGTACAGGCAGAGATCGAAAATCCCAAATCAGGGACCTGCTTCATAAGCTCCTTGACTAAGGATGTTTTTCCAGATCCAGAGGGAGCGGAAAAAATAATGGCTTTGCCAGAAGGGATACTCATCGTGCGTCTTGAATCATTTGACGGATCGACTCCGCCAGTTTATCAGGTAAGGGTTGCTTGGTGCATTTCGTTTTGAGCACCTCGCGAATGGCTTGCTCCAGGTGGAAATGTTCAAAGCAGGGCTGGCATCTGTCCAGCTTCTCCTGCAGCATTTTGGCGCCTCCCTCCACGAGCTCCCCGTCCAGGATATGCTCCAGAAGCTCAAAGCACTTGCTTACGTCGCTGCACTGCAATTTCCGCTCTCCGGATGATGCGTCGTTGTTTTCCATAGCTGATCGTTTAGTCCTCCACTTCTTCCCTGCCGTATCCCATAGATTGGGCATAGCCTTTTAATTTATCTTTCAAAAGATTTCTAGCTCGATGGAGCCTAGACCGCACCGTACCGATTGGAATATCCAAAATTTTGGCCATTTCCTCATAGGAAAACCCCTCTAAATCGGCCAAAATAATCACCGTACGAAAATCTACTGCCAATGCATTCAAGGCATTGGAAATTTCATCACCCAACATGTCCTTCACTGATTCGGCGCGAAGGTCACTCGTGCTCTGGTAGTCCACATCATCGGAATTATAAAAGGCTTCAACCTCCTGATAATCCACCGTTGCAGGCTTCTTACTCTTCTTTCGGTACTCGTTAATAAAGCTATTTTTGAGAATGCGGAAAAGCCAAGCCTTCGCATTGGTTCCCTGCTCAAAAGATTGTGTAAACCGAAAGGCTTTCATGTAGGTGTCCTGCACTAAATCCTTGGCATCGTCCTCATCAAAGGTCAGTCGAAAGGCAAAGTTGTACATGGAATCAATGTGGGGCATAAATTCCCCATCAAAGATGGCAGTCCTTTCTTCCTGAGAATATTTCCTTCGCTGAACTTCCGACATAGGATCAAAAGTACACAATGCCTCAAATTATACCTAGATTCCCCTCCTATTTCCCTTCTTTTCCTTTATTTTGTGGCTGAATTCGAGACTACTTTAGGGCCAATTCCCCAACACCAGACCGGACACATGCTTTTCTTCAGGCTATTTTCTCGACTACCACTCGGGATTTTGTATCTTTTTTCAGACTTCCTTTACCTCATTGCTAGGTATATCGCGCGTTACCGCAAAAAAGTGATCGACGATAACCTACTTCATGCCTTTCCTGAAAAAACAGCCAAGGAGCGAAAATCCATCCGCAATCAGTTCTACCGGAACTTCACAGACTCAATCGCCGAAACCGTCAAATCAATCAGCATCTCCAAGGCGGAGTTGGCCAAAAGATTTACCATCACCAATCAGGATTTCCTAGATCAGGAGGTAACAAAAGGAAATAGTGTGCTCCTGCTTGCAGGCCACTTTTTCAATTGGGAGCTAGGACTACAACAAGCTGCAGTACTCAGCAAGGTGCCTTCAGAAGGGGTATACCTTAAGATCACCAGCCCTTTTTTCAACGAGCTGATGTACCAGGCCCGAACCCGATTTGGAAATACGATCACCGAGAAAAAGGAGTTTCGCGATACGGCAAAAACCCTGAACACCCAGCACCGAGTAGTGCAGCTCGCCGCAGATCAACGGCCCAACAATCGGACCACTCGCTACCAGCGCCCCTTTCTCAACCGTCCTGCCTATTTCTTTGAAGGGGCAGAATACCTTGCCAAAAGCATGGATCTACCAGTTTACTTTGGGGAAATTACCAAAAAAGGAAGGGGCCGCTACCAGGCCACCTACGAACTGCTCGCAAGAGGACCTTATGATTCATCTGTGGAGCATAGCATCACCGATGCCTTCTGTGCGAGATTGGAAGCCAATATCCGTCTGCAGCCCGACTTGTATCTCTGGAGCCATAAACGCTGGAGGCTATAAAGCAGCAGGTTTCCAGTAGGAAAATGGGATTCCTCCAATTTAGGAGAACACCTACGAACTGGGAGCAATTGAACAAACTAGTTTACTTACAGATTAAGGCTTGATACAAGGGTAATGGCTTGAAGTCTTGCCACTTTTATCTCGCTACTTGAACCTACACCAATGGATTACCTAAAGGAACTCAATCCCGAACAACGCCAAGCCGTAGAACAAACCGATGGGCCTGTGATGATCATCGCCGGTGCAGGATCTGGGAAAACGCGGGTACTCACCTACCGAATCGCACACCTCATTTATGCCAAAGGAGTGGATGCTTTCCATATTCTGTCCCTCACCTTTACCAACAAGGCGGCCAGCGAAATGAAGCAACGCATCGAAAAATTAGCAGGCCTTGATGCACGAAATACCTGGATGGGGACTTTTCACTCCGTTTTTGCTAAAATCTTGCGCGTGGAGGCAGACAAACTTGGCTATCCTTCCAACTTTACCATTTACGATTCCGACGACTCCAAGTCACTTATCCGCACTTTGGTGAAGGAATTACGTCTTGACGATAAGGTGTACAAAGCCAGTGTGGTGCTGTCGCGAATATCTGGAGCAAAAAATAGACTCATCTCCTGGCAAACCTACCAAAACGACCCCTTTGTCAAAGCTGACGACGAGGCTGCACTACGCCCGAGAATGGGGGAAATCTACCAACGGTACCAAGAGCGCCTTTTCAAGGCTGGCGCCATGGACTTTGATGACCTTCTTTTCAACACCAACATCCTATTTCGAGACCACATCGAGGTGCTCAACAAGTACCAGCAGCGCTTCAAATACGTGATGGTGGACGAGTTTCAGGACACCAACATCTCCCAATACCTGATCACTAAAAAACTGGCGGCAGTTCACCAAAATATCTGCGTGGTGGGCGATGATGCTCAAAGTATCTACGCATTCCGCGGAGCAGACATTCAGAATATCTTAAATTTTGAGAAAGATTACCCTGACTTATTTGTAGTGAAGCTGGAACAAAACTACCGCTCCACCAAAAATATCGTCGATGCGGCCAATTCGATCATTGACAAGAACAAGGGGCAACTCAAGAAGATCGTCTGGACCTCCAATCCGGAGGGTGACCTCATCGAACTCTTAAAAGCGTCTTCCGATAACGAGGAGGGGCGAATCGTGGCGAACACCATTTTTGAGGAAAAAAATAACAAGCAGCTTAACAACAGCGATTTTGCGATTCTCTACCGCACCAACTCCCAGTCCAGATCCATGGAGGAGGCTTTGCGGAAGCTCAACCTAACCTACAAAATCGTAGGGGGCCTTTCTTTTTACCAACGTAAAGAGATCAAGGACCTCATGGCCTACCTCCGCTTTGCGGTAAATCCAGCAGACGAGGAAGCCTTCAAGCGAATCATCAACTACCCGAAAAGAGGAATCGGCGATACCTCAGTGGAAAAAATCTTGGTTTCTGCCTACGAACACGACATCGCACTTTGGGATGTGGTCCAAAATGCCCCCAGCTTTTTGGGTGGCCGAGCAGGAGTGTCTGTGGATGATTTTTCGACGATGATCAAAGCCTTTCAGATCGAAATCGAACGCAAGGACGCCTTTGAGGCGGCCAGCACCGTTGCCAAACAAAGTGGCTTGCTTCGTGAACTCTACGAAGACAAGACCATCGAGGGCCTCAATCGCTACGAAAACGTGCAGGAATTGCTGAACGCTATCAAAGAGTACGTGGATAATCCCGAAAACGAAGACAAGAGCTTAGGCGCCTTCCTCCAAGAAATTGCCTTACTCACTGACAATGACCAAGACAAAAGTCAAACCGATGCGATCACACTGATGACCATCCACGCATCCAAAGGGCTAGAATTTAAGCAGGTGTTTGTAGTGGGCATGGAAGAAGACCTCTTTCCCTCCCAGATGATGATGCAGAGTAGAGAGGACTTGGAAGAGGAAAGAAGGCTATTTTATGTAGCCTCCACTCGTGCTATGGACAAACTCTACCTGAGCTATGCGCTCACCCGCTACCGCTATGGGCGACTGCTCAATTGTGAGCCGAGCCGATTTTTGGAGGAAGTAAATCCCGACCTACTCAAGGTCAATAAGCGCATGTCTGCCACTCGAGAGCTACCGGGAGCCTTCCGAAGTGATGGCCCTCCAGGTACTGCAGGATTTATTGGGATTAAAAAACAACCGGAGACTCGGCTGCCTACGGCGATGCATGTACATACCCCAAACCCTGACTTCAAACCAAGTAATACGAATGGGCTTCAGGAAGGGCAATTGGTGGAGCATCCTAAATTTGGATTTGGTAAGGTTCAAAAAATTGAAACCGAAGGACTTAACAAAAAGGCAAGCATTCAATTTGAACATTTTGGGGAGAAAACTTTATTGCTTAGCTTTGCCAAGCTGAGAATTATAGACTAATTCCGCATACGCCTACCATTGCTGTTTTTTTGTTACCTTTTACAAGGCAAAAATAGGAGGCGTCATGAAGCATAACGATTCAGAAAAACAACAACTTATTTTGAAAGAATACGGAAAGAATATCCAACAACTGGTACAGCATGTAGTCGCGATTGAAGATCGAGAACGACGTACACAAAGTGCCCACACCATCGTCGAAATCATCAAGCAGCTCAATCCTACTGTCAAGCAGGAGAGTGACCAAAAACTATGGGACGACTTGTACATCATGTCGGACTTTACCCTAGACATCGACGGTCCCTTTCCCATGCCAGAAAAGGAATTGCTGGGTAAAAAGCCGCCCCATATTGGCTACCCAAAAGGTCAAATCAAGTTTAAGCATTATGGCAGAAACATTGAGAAGCTGATCGAAAAAGCGATTGATATCGAAAACGATCAGGACCAGGAAAATGCGATTATCTACATCGGACAGCTGATGCGGAGTTTCCATTCCACCTGGAACAGGGAGAATTTTGACGACAACATCATTCTAGATGACATCAAGACTCTTTCCAAAGGCAAGCTCCACATAGACTTGGAAAAAGTTCAAGAAAACGCCCTCTTTGAATCCAATACGAGAAGAGATTTTAAAATTCCGCATCAAGAAGAGGAGCAAGCCAAAAAGAAAAACATCCACGGAAAAAAATTCCGTCCTGCCCACAAAAAACGCAGATAAACACATGGCCTCTTTTAAAGTAGAAGGTGGACACCGCCTCAAAGGAGAAATCACTCCGCAGGGAGCAAAAAACGAAGCGCTACAAATACTTTGTGCCGTACTCTTAACCTCTGAAAAGGTTACCATTCACAAAATCCCAAATATCCGGGACGTCAACAAACTCATCGAACTCCTTTCGGATATGGGGGTGAAGGTTCAAAAACTTGGACCCGAGTCCTACACCTTTCAGGCCGATGAAGTCAACTTAGATTACCTTGAAACCCAAGATTTTCTAAACAAGGCCTCAGCACTGCGCGGTTCGGTGATGATTCTTGGTCCTTTATTGACCCGCTTTGGTACCGGGAAACTTTCCAAGCCAGGAGGAGATAAGATCGGTCGCCGTCGCATGGATACCCACTTTTTTGGCTTTCAAAAGCTTGGTGCCGAGTTTCGCTACGATGCCAAAAACGAGATCTTCCACATCGACGGGAAAAATCTGAAAGGTACCTACATGCTCCTCGATGAGGCATCCGTAACAGGTACCGCCAACATCGTCATGGCCGCAGTGATGGCCGAAGGAAAAACAACAATTTACAATGCTGCCTGCGAACCTTACTTGCAGCAACTCTGCGACATGCTCAACCGCATGGGTGCACAGATTACTGGCGTGGGCTCCAATCTCCTCCACATCGAAGGCGTAAAGGTACTTGGCGGCACCACGCATACGCTACTTCCGGACATGATCGAAATCGGCTCCTTTATTGGGATGGCCGCCATGACCCAATCGGAGATCACCATCAAAGATTGTCAAATCCACCGCTTGGGCATCATCCCGGACACCTTCCGACGCATGGGTATCCATCTGGAATTTAGAGGAGACGACATCTTTGTACCGGAACAAAAGCACTACGAAATCGAAACCTTCATCGATGGATCTATTCTTACTGTAGCGGATCAGATCTGGCCTGGCTTCACACCAGACCTACTTTCTATCATCCTCGTTACCGCTACGCAAGCCAAAGGGACAGTCCTCGTACACCAAAAAATGTTTGAATCCCGCCTGTTCTTCGTTGACAAGTTGATCGACATGGGCGCCCAGATTATTCTTTGTGATCCGCACCGTGCTACGATCATCGGATTGGATCGCAAGTATCCGCTCCGAGGCATCAAGATGACCTCTCCAGACATCCGTGCTGGGGTTTCCCTCTTGATCGCAGCGATGTCTGCCAACGGCACTTCGGTAATCGATAACATCGAGCAAATCGACCGAGGGTATCAAAACATTGACGAGCGTCTGAATGCCCTAGGTGCAAAAATTACTAGAATAGACTAAAAACGCCGTTTAACAAAGCTTCCCCATCCCCTTGGTACTGAATCAAGGGGATTTTTTATGCCAGACCCAACTTTTTCATCCCATCCCTTCGATCCATTTCTAATAATTTTTGGTAACTTCTTGGCCAATTAACAGAACCCAAAAAACCACATGACCAAAAAGAAACTCCGAAGCCAGGAATGGTACGGCAGAACCGGTAAAGACGGATTTATCTACCGATCCTGGATGAAAAACCAAGGACTCCCCCACCACCTTTTTGAAGGCGAAAAGCCAGTGATCGGTATCTGCAATACCTGGTCCGAACTAACCCCCTGCAATGCCCACTTCCGTGATTTGGCCGAAGCAGTCAAGCGCGGCGTCTGGGAAGCAGGCGGATTTCCTCTCGAGTTTCCAGTCATGTCCCTAGGCGAGTGTTCCATCAAGCCCACCGCAATGCTCTTCCGAAATCTCGCCTCCATGGACGTAGAAGAAAGCATCCGCGCCAATCCAATGGATGGCGTCATCCTGATGTGTGGCTGCGACAAAACTACCCCCTCCCTCGTGATGGGTGCTGCCTCGGTCAACCTCCCCACCCTCGTCCTCTCCGGAGGCCCTATGCTTGTGGGTAGGTACAAAGGCAAAAAAATAGGCACCTCCGACATTTGGCGTTTTGCCGAAGACTTCAAGCTCGGCAAACTCTCCCAAGAAGAGTTTATCGAAGCAGAAGCAGCCATGTCCCGATCCGTAGGGCATTGCGCCCCCATGGGCACCGCCTCTACCATGGCCGCCATGGTGGAAGCCCTAGGCCTGGCGCTACCTGACAATGCCACCATACCCGCAGCAGATTCTCGACGCAAAGTAATGGCTCACATGGCGGGTATTCGCATCGTGGAAATGGTCAAAGAAGACCTGACCATGGACAAGATTCTTACCCGCAAGGCCTTTGAAAATTCCATCATGGTCAACGCAGCCGTAGGAGGATCCACCAATTTTATCCTACACCTCATCGCAATCGCCAAACGGATAGGCGTTCCCTTGGACCTGGCTGACTTTGATGAATTTTCTTCCAGAATCCCACTTATCGCCAATGTGCAGCCCTCCGGCGAGCATTGGATCGAAGACCTATTTTATGCAGGCGGACTTCCTGCGGTCATGAAGGAGATCGAAAAGCACCTCCATACCGACGCACTCACTATCAATGGTAAGACCTTGGGTGAAAACATAGCCAAGGCCGAATGCTGGGATAGAAACCTGATCGGTACATTCGAAAATCCCATCAAACCGGAGTCTGGCATCGCCGTACTGAAAGGCAATCTTTGCCCTCAAGGCGCCGTGCTGAAACCCTCCGCTGCTACTCCAAGCTTATTGACCCATACCGGTAGGGCAGTGGTATTTGAAGACATTGACGACTACAAAGCACGAGTAGACGATCCCAACCTGGACATTGACGAGACCTGTGTGATGGTCTTGAAAAAAGTAGGTCCCAAAGGATACCCAGGCATGCCAGAGGTAGGCAACATGGGCCTTCCCAAAAAGTTACTTGAAAAAGGGGTCAAAGACATGGTTCGTATTTCAGATGGGCGCATGAGCGGAACAGGCTTCGGTACAGTGGTCCTACATGTCTCTCCTGAGTCAGCCATCGGCGGGCCACTTGCACTGGTGCAAAACGGAGATATGATCGCATTGGATGTTCCCAAGCGGAGCCTGAACCTTCTGATCTCGGAAGAGGAATTTGCAAAAAGGAATGCTGCATTCTCCCCAAGCCCCCTCCCCTACGACAGAGGCTACGTCAACTTGTTTCTCGACAAGGTCAATCAAGCGCACGAAGGGGTAGATTTTGATTTTCTCCAAGGAGGTTCGGGGCCCGAAGTAAAGCGAGATTCCCACTAGATTTTACCTACAAATAGAATTGGCCGCCTGAAGGCGAACCCTTAAAAATAGCATATGACCAAAGTAGCACTCATCACCGGAGCAGGACAGGGGATCGGACTCGCCATCGCCAGAAAATTGATGGAAGAGGGTTCCCATGTGCTCCTCAATGACCGGGAGAAAAGCCTAACTCAGGAGGCTGCTGCCCAGCTTTCTAGTTTGGGAAAAGGATCGGTCATCGGCTGTTCGGGAGATGCCGCCGACCCAGAGGTCATCGAGGAAATGGTAGCCCTTGCTGTAAAAAATTACGGTACCATCGACCAGCTGGTATGCAATGCCGGGATCACGCTATTTGGTAATTTCTTGGACTATGGAAAGGAAGATTTTATGGAAGTAGCCCGAGTCAATCAGGCAGGCACTTTCTTCCTCACGCAGGCAGTAGCTCGCCTAATGAAATCTCAAGAAAAAGGGGGAGCGATCTTATTTACTTCTTCGGTGACCGCTCACCAAAGTCATGAAAATCTGGCGGCCTACGCCATGAGCAAGGCGGCCATCGAGATGCTGGCAAAAAATCTAGTGTTAGAACTTGCTCCCCTAGGCATACGGATCAATACCATTGCCCCAGGGGCAACACTGACGGAACGCACTACCTC
>CAMDEU010000037.1 GCA_945897085.1 Spirosoma fluviale
ACATCCAAAGCATACACGTCTGGATTTTTAAGTTCCAGTGCCAAGCTGATCGGAATGCAGCCAGTTCCCGTGCCTAGGTCGAGGAGCCGCAAGCATGAACTAGGATTCTCTTTTAGGATTAGGTGAACCAGCTCTTCGGTTTCATTTCGTGGAATCAGCGTGTCCCGCGTGACGCCAAAGCTTCTTCCATAAAACGGGGCTTCCCCCAGGATGTATTGAATCGGTTCGCCCGTCAGCAATCGCTCGAAATCCGCAAGTAGGGGTTTCCTGTCCACCGTACTTGGAATAGCAAGTTGCAGGTCTGCCCGCCTCAAACCCAAATGATGTTCGAACAACCAAAAAACAAGATTTTCGGCTTCCTCCTTGGAATAGGAAGTCAGTTGCCCCGATAGGGAGGCCATCCAGGATGCATAAGTTGCGTTGGGTTGCATACACTACAATATTAAGGACAGTTTGGGACATCCTCGGCAGTCCTTCAGTTGCAACGAAAAAAAATTAGCTCCCCAACAGATTAATTCGGAAAAAAACATCCAAAAAGTCAAGCAAAAGATGTAACTTTTTCTTTTGGTTGTTTAGTTAACACGGATATCCGCATTTATCCAGTTGTCAATTAAGGGTAGGTTTGAATTTCTAAAAAAAATGGGCTGTGGTCTGTTGACCGCCTGTAGATCGCGGTCTATCGTCTGTCGACGATTATCCGCCTCCTCAACTGAAGCTCTTGATTACGAAGAAAACTTGCGGATAATCAACTTATTTCATTATGTACCGGGGAGAGCTTCTACTTTTTCTCCTGGTGGCCGGATTTTTTTCACTTGACTTTTTGAGGGATAGGCCCAGCACTTTTTTAATACTCACTACCCTACCTCCAAAAATAACGCAATGGGAAATCGATTCTTGCACCAGGACCATTTCCGTTCAGGCAGTAACAGGAGGTATTCCTCCCTATGATTTCTATGTCTTCAAGCAAGAGGAGCTCAACACGGACAACTGGCAGTTCTACCGCCTGATCAAAGAGCAGCTGCCCCAAATTTCAGGCTTGCCCCCAGGAAACTATCGGATCAAGGCAGTAAACGAAGGAATATCAACTCCAAATAGCTCCATCAATATCCTTGTAGTAAGTTTTCCATCGGAACCAGAGCTTGAGGTGAAAGGGTTTACTTCCCTATGTTCGGGAGGGAGCCCCGCTATCGCGCTGCAAATCCTGAATGCGGAGGCTTCGTTACCTTTCCGTTGGACCGCCCGAGTACTGCTAGCTCCTGAGGATGGAGAGGTGCTGGGTTATTCGGCCAACCCATCAGTCCCTCGACTGGGCATTTTCGATACCCTCATCAATACGGGGACTGCGGTAGCCAAGGTGGAATACCTAGTGCAACCTTTCCATGGAACTTGCTTGCTACCCAGTCAATTGGTGGAAGTACTTGTGGATCCCCTGCCTCGGGTTGAGGCGAAGGCATCTCAGCAGTTGGTTTGTCCGGGAACACCTTTTTCCATTTCCTTCCTTCCCAAAAGTTGGGGAACTCGCCCCATGCAACTGAGGTGGACAGCCGAAATTCTTTCCGGACAGGCAACTGGCCTAGAAAAGGAGGGAACATCCTCCTTGAGTCCACTTAGTCAAACGCTACGAAATCGGGGAACTAGTACTGCCCGTATCCGATACACCTTTTTCCCCTCCTTTCAAGGCTGTGAAGGCCTGCGCGAATCGATAGAAATTGAGGTGCTTCCAGAATTGGTATTGGTTCCTCAGCAAGATCTGGTTTTTTGTTCGGGGGAATTGGTGTCCATCCCAAAATTCACGACCAATCTACCCGGGGCCACGATAGCCTACTTTTGGGAAGTTTCTGATCCCTCCATTGGCATCGATGGCTTTAGTGGATCCGGTTCACAAATCCCCTCTTTTGTGGCAATCAATACGGGTACTAGCCCCAAGCAAACTCGGATTACGGTTACGCCGAGAATTGAGGATCCAGCGAATGGAATTTCATGCTTGGGAACGTCCAGTTCCTTTTTGGTGACGGTGCGCGCACCTCTTCAGATTCAAGAAGAACTTTCCAGTTATGCAGGGTATGGGGTGTCCTGTGCCGGCAGTTTTGATGGGAAAATCCTGCTCGAAGTAACAGGCGGGAGGCTACCATTCGAGGAGGTCACCTATGCCTTTTCATGGACCGGACCGGAGGGATTTCTTTCTTCAGCATCTAGTTTGGAAGGCTTGCAGGCTGGTGTGTATCGTGTTCAGATTTCTTTAGGAAGTAATTGTCTGTTGGAAAAAAGCATGGAGCTCACTCAGCCCGAGGCGCTCGAAATCTCCCAATCGCAGGTGAATAATTTATGCTTCCAAGGGACATCTGGTAGTCTAGCGGTCACTGTCTCGGGAGGAGTGCCGCCTTACAGCTATGCATGGACTGGACCGAATTACATCAGCGCTTCGGTAGCCAATCCCCAGAACTTAGCTTCAGGGACCTACCAAGTGACAGTTAAGGATGCAAATGGCTGTACGATTACTGGAGCGCCCCAAACGATCACGGAGCCGACTCAGCTTACACTCACTCAAAGTAAGGTAGACAATGTCTGCTTCCAAGGGAATGTGGGAAGCATCTCGATCAGGGTATCGGGAGGTACAGCACCATACAATTATGCTTGGACGGGGCCGAATGGGTTTACTTTAACCACCGAGGATCCCCAGAACTTAGCTTCAGGGACCTACCAAGTGACAGTTAGGGATGTAAATGGCTGTACAATCACTGGAGCACTCCAAATGATCACGGAGCCGACTCAGCTTAAACTCACTCAAAGTAAGGTAGACAATGTTTGCTTCCAAGGGAACACAGGAAGCATCTCGATCACTACATCAGGGGGCACGGCACCTTACAGCTATGCTTGGACAGGACCGAATAACTTTAGTTCCACGGTAGCCAATCCCCAGAACTTATTTTCTGGGACGTATCAAGTGACGGTTTTCGTTGCGAATGGCTGTACTCCTTTGGTTGGTCCTCCAATCACCCTCAACGAACCCCAAGCCTTGACAATCACCGCCCAAGTTCAGTCCGAATCCTGTGCAGATGCAAAAGATGGTCGGATCGAATTGACCCTCACTGGAGGTACGCCTCCCTATACGTTGGTATGGGAGCATGGAGTCAGGAGCTCTCTTGCGAGCGGACTAGGAGCAGGAAGCTACCGGGTGCGTGTAACTGACCAGGCAGGCTGTTTCCAAACTGCCGAATACAGCTTACTTCCTGTAACGCCACTCAGCCTACAGATGACCACTACCTTACAAGCTACTCAAGTACCCATGCTGATTTCTGCCCTCCTCCAAGCGCAAGTTGCAGGAGGGACCCCTCCCTATACCTATGGTTGGAGTACGGGTCAGACTATCCCCCAAATTACTGTAACTCAAAGCGGGGTTTACCGCCTTGAAGTGCAGGATAGTCGAGGCTGTAAATTTGAAAGCCAAGTGGTAGTCAACCTCCCGATTCCGATGAGCCTCTCCCTGTATGTGAACACCGTACCCCTCTGTGAGGAGGGAGGGCAGGAGACCACCGTGCAACTCCAGCTTTCTGGCGGCTTGGCGCCCTACCAAATTACCTGGTCGAGAGGAGTTCCCTCCTCGGATGGAAGGGTGCTAACCACCCGTGAATCAGGGGTCTTTGACCTGGAAGTAAGGGATGCGCTGGGTCTCCTTGAAAAGCGATCTTTCACCATCAAACCACGCCTTACAGGACCCCTAGACTTCACCTCCTTATTTGAAAGCCAAGCGGAATTCCAGGGAGACTTGGTCGGATTTGAAGTAAACTTCAACCCTCAGGCAATCTGGCCTTTTTTGGTAATCTCCTGGGATTTTGGTGACGGGAGCAGTAGCGCTCTGCCTACCCCCATTCATCGCTATGCCAACAAGGGCACCTATCTGGTGACGCTGACGGTATTGGATGCCGTGGGCTGCCTCCTCAAGACCAGTCGAAAAATGCAGGTCCTTGACTATTATCTTCAAATACCCAATGTCTTTACCCCTAACGGAGATGCGCTCAACGATACCTTCTTTCCCAAGTTTCGATTTATCCGCAACCTGCAGCTGCAGGTAATGAACAAATGGGGAGAGCTGATCTACCGTTCTCGTGGTGTGGATGATGCAGGTTGGGATGGAACCGTCTCGGGTCAAAAAGCCCCCGAAGGGGTCTATGTATATAAGTTGAGCTACCAAGTTCCGGATGGTCGCACAGTAACTTTTTCTTCCACCTTTCTATTGGCACGATGAACAGGAACCTAAAGTCCATCTTTCTCGCCTGGAGTTTGCTGCTTCTCTGTTCTCAGGGGAGCGCTCAGGATTTTCAATTTTCCCAGTTCTATGCAGCCCCCCTTTACCTCAACCCTGCGCTGACGGGCATCAGCCAGGAAACGCGCATGGGATCGGTTTACCGAAGGCAATGGCCAGGCCTAGACTATCAATTCACTGCGTTTTCCGCCTATGTGGACCACTACAGCTTTGATCAAAAAAGCGGGATGGGACTCAGTGTAAGTTACTTTTCGGAGGAGTTTTTGAAACTCAATACCACCGACATCTCAGGATTCTACGCCTACAACCTGCAGCTCTCTGAGCGTGTTGCCTTTCAGCTTGGCACCCAGATCTCCTACATCCAAAAGCGGGGGACACTGGAAAATCTGCTGTTTGGCGATCAAATCGATGTCTTCAACCAAGCGCTCTTTCCCAGTTCCGCCGATGCGGTAGGTGGCTTGGAGCCCTTCAGCTATTTTTCTGTGGGTTTAGGAGGGGTGTTTACCTGGGACAAACTCTGGATTGGGGTTTCGGGCCACCACTTGAATCGACCCAATATCGCTTTTTATGTGCGCGATGGGCAAACGCAACATTGGCCCAAGTATTCCATCCAAGCAGGCTATTCAATTCCCTTGGATGAACCCGAATTTTGGGAGGAGGGATCTGGCAAATTTGTGCACTTTATGGCCAACTACAAGCGTCAAGGGCCTTTCCAATTTGTGGACGCTGGGGTTCAAATGTTATTCAACCAGCTAGTTCTAGGTGCTGGCATTCGCAACATGCCCATTCAATCGGACCTCCCCAAGCGGGAATCGGTGATCGCACTTTTTGGACTCAATCTTTCCTCTGGCCTTTCGATGGGCTACAGCTACGATTACCCGATTTCGGATGTCGGCTCCCAGACGCTGGGATCCCATGAACTGATTTTGCGCTACCAGTTTTTCTACGGTACTCCCAAGTCTCGAGGTCAGCGCTCCCGTGTGCTGCCTTGCTTTTACTACCTGCGGTAATTTAACCCTAGCTAGTCTGCTACTGGTTCAGGGTTCGTGGCTTTCCATGGGATTGTTGTACCTTTGCCTCAGAATTTTGATTTATGAAGTTACATAACAATACCATCAGAGGCGTTCACACAGCTTTGGAAGCTATTTTTGAACAAGGGCATTATGCGGACAAGGTAATTGAACGCACCCTGAAGTCTAATCCCAAGTGGGGTGCAAAGGACCGTTCTTTTATTGCGGAGACCACCTACGAGATGGTGCGCTGGTGGCGATTGGTCAATTTTCTCAGCCCCTCCAAGGAGCCTTGGGACCTCTTCGGTACCTACTGGCTGATGCAGGGAAATGAGCTTCCCCCTTGGGAGGAATTTGCACGCCTGCAACCCGAAAAAATCAAATCAAAATACGAGGCGATCACCGATCCAGGCCTATTGGAATCCATTCCCGAATGGCTCCAAACGTTAGGATCCCAAGAGTTGGGGGAGAAGTGGGAAGCTGAAATCCACGCGCTCAACGAGGAGGCAGAGGTAGTGTTGCGCGTCAATACACTCAAGACCACTCGGGAGCGGCTCAAAAATCTTCTGGAAGCAGATGGCATCCGGAGTTACCTGGTCAAAGGTTACCCCGATGCCTTGGTGCTGGAGGAGCGACAAAATGTGTTTCGACATCCTTCCTTCAAGGAGGGCTTGTTTGAGGTGCAAGATGCCAGTTCCCAGTTGGTAGCCGCTGCATTGCTGGTGGAGCCAGGCATGCGGGTCATCGACGCTTGTGCGGGAGCGGGTGGGAAGTCTCTTCACCTTGCTGCGCTGATGGGGAATAAGGGCAAGGTCATCTCCATGGATGTGGAGGAGTGGAAGTTGCAGCAGGCGAAGCTCCGAGCACGAAGAAATGGAGTCTCCATCTTTGAACCCAAATTAATTGAAGGTTCCAAAACCATCAAGCGTCTCAAAGAATCTGCCGATCGATTGTTGTTGGATGTGCCCTGCTCCGGATTAGGGGTGCTGCGCAGAAACCCAGACACGAAGTGGAAGCTTTCTTTAGAGTCACTAGAAAAGGTGCAAAAAACACAGCAGGAACTTCTCCAAGCCTATCCCTCCATGTTGAAAAAAGGAGGACAGCTGGTCTATGCTACCTGCAGCATCCTGCCTTCAGAAAATGAGGAGCAGATCAAAAAATTTTTAGAAAGCGAAGCAGGCAAAGACTTTCAACTGCTCGAAGAACGCAAGGTCTTCGCCCAAGAAAGCGGATTTGATGGGTTTTTTATTGCACGATTGTTGAAGAAATAGGGAATGTACCAAGTACCATGTACGAAGTACGAGATACGATGGAAATAAGGTAGAAATAGACTTCGCTATGCTTCGTGAAATAGGTAGTAATAGCACCTGAATTCCCTATTTCACCGAGCTTGCTCGGTTTATTTCTACTGTATTTCTACTATATCTCCTTCTTGGTACTTGATACTTGATACGTTGTACAATAATATATTTTTCACATTCTATTAATCCAACACAAATTCCATGTAACTTTGACGGGCAAATAGGGTTCCCTACCTACGATATTTGCCATGAATAAAAACTCATCGAAGTTTCTATACGAAGCACTCACCTACGACGACGTGCTTCTTGTTCCAGGATATTCAGAAGTGCTCCCTCGTGAGACTTCCACTGCTACCTGGCTCACCAAAAAAATCCGATTAAATATCCCCCTAGTTTCTGCTGCCATGGATACGGTCACAGAATCGGAGCTGGCGATTGCCATTGCCTTGGAAGGTGGTTTGGGATTTATCCATAAAAACATGTCCATCGAAAAGCAGGCTGCTCAGGTTCGCAAAGTGAAGCGCTCCCAGGCAGGAATGATTCTCGATCCCATTACCTTGGACATCAACTCCAAGGTAAAGGACGCCGAAGCGATCATGCGCGAGTTTAATATTGGCGGGATCCCGGTAATAGATGCGCAAAAAGTGCTTAGGGGAATCATCACCAACCGTGACCTGCGGTTTATCAAGGATCCTAGCCGATTGATTCGTGAGATCATGACAAGTGAAAACCTGATTACGGCCAAGTCGGGAATCTCCCTAGAGCAGGCAGAAGAAATTCTTCAGGAATATAAAATTGAGAAGCTCCCTATCGTAGATGATGAAGGCAAATTGACTGGTCTAATTACCTACAAGGACATATTGAAACGAAAAGACAAGCCAAATGCCTGCAAGGATGAGTTTGGGAGACTACGTGTGGGCGCTGCTGTAGGGGTGACTGCCGATATAGTAGAGCGTGTTGAGGCCCTAATGAATGCAGGTGTAGATGTGGTTTCCATTGATACGGCCCATGGCCACTCCAAAGGGGTAATCGACACCTGCAGAAAAATCAAAACTACTTTTCCCGATCTAGAAGTGATTGTCGGCAATATCGCCACTCCAGAAGCTGCCTTGGCTCTTGCAGATGCAGGTGCCGATGCGGTAAAAGTGGGTGTAGGCCCTGGTTCCATCTGTACAACCCGTATCATTGCGGGCGTAGGCGTACCGCAGCTTTCGGCTGTTTATGAATGTGCCGAAGCGCTAAAAGGAACCGGCGTACCTGTGATTGCCGATGGAGGAGTTCGCTATTCTGGGGATTTGGTCAAGGCCATTGCCGCAGGAGGCAGCTCAATCATGATTGGCTCTTTGCTGGCGGGTACCGAAGAAGCTCCTGGTGATATGATCATTTTTGAAGGCAGGAAATTCAAAAGCTACCGTGGTATGGGCTCCTTGGAGGCCATGGAATCAGGTTCCAAGGATCGCTATTTCCAGGATGCCGAAGACAATATCAAAAAATTAGTTCCGGAAGGGATTGTTGGACGTGTGCCATTCAAAGGACTGGTTTCGGAAGTTTTGTACCAGTTGGTAGGGGGCTTGCAGGCAGGTATGGGCTACTGTGGTACCAAGACCATTGAAGACTTACAGGCAAATGGCAAGTTTGTCAAAATCACTACGGCAGGGGCCAAGGAATCTCACCCACACGATGTGAGTGTGACGAGCGAGGCGCCCAATTACAGCATCAAATCTTAAGCAAGGGAAACCGGTCTAAAAGCCGGTTTCTTTTTTTATTTTTGTTCCATCCTCTTACAAAAAGCGATTTTGCTCTGCCCAGCCTCTATGTTCTCTACGGTATATAAGAAAATCCTCAAACCCCTCCTTTTTCTGCTGCAGCCGGAAACAGCCCATCACTTTACTTTTGGGATGATCAAATGGGCCTTTAATTTTCCCCTAGTGAAGCCAATTTTGCATTCCCTATTCAAATTGGAGGATCCTCGTTTGCAACGGGAAGTCTTTGGATTGAAATTTTCAAACCCTGTTGGCCTAGCTGCGGGCTTTGATAAGGATGCACACTTGATCGACGAGATGGCGATGCTCGGATTTGGATTTATTGAAATCGGGACGCTCACCCCAAAGCCCCAAGAAGGCAATCCCCAGCCCAGACTCTATCGACTGCCCCAAGATGAAGCCTTGATCAATCGGATGGGCTTCAACAATGGGGGAGTGCTGGGCGCCATCGACCGTCTCAAAAAAAGAAAATCTTCGGTCATCATAGGAGGGAATATTGGGAAAAATAAAGTGACTCCCAACGAGGATGCACTAGACGATTACTTATATTGTTTGGAGGCATTGCATCCCTATGTTGACTATTTTGCAGTGAATGTAAGTTCGCCCAATACCCCCAACCTCCGGGATCTCCAGGAAAAGGAACCTTTGAAAAAACTATTGCTAGGCGTGAAGGCTGCCAATGCGCAGCATCCTCAGCCCAAGCCGATCTTGCTAAAGATCGCTCCTGACCTGAGCAATGGACAGCTAGACGACATCATCGAGATCGTACGAGAAACGCAAATTGAGGGCGTCATCGCCACAAATACTACGCTGGATCGTTCCAATTTGAGTACTGATTCGACCAGCCTAGAACGCATTGGTTCGGGTGGAGTAAGTGGAAAGTCTTTGGAAAAAAGGAGTACTGAAGTGATTCGTTACCTTTACAAGCATTCTGGCGGAGCTTTTCCAATCGTCGGTGTAGGAGGAGTTTTCTCCGCACAAGATGCGATTGAGAAGCTGGAGGCAGGCGCAAGCCTCGTACAAGTTTACTCGGGCATGATTTATGAGGGACCCAACTTGATTAAAGAAATCAAGAAGGGTCTCCAGCTATATTTCGCAAAGTAAGTTGGCATTCTTCTCACTTTTGGCTAACATTAACCTTCGTATTTTATTCGCAAATGGCATCCGAATCACCCAAGACCAATACGTTTCGAAAGAAAGCTGAAAACGCGCCTAAGGCGAGTCCGGAACCTAAAAAGCCTGCTTTCTCGGTTGGGAAAATAGAATTCAAACAGGTGGGCATCACCTTCGGGATTGTTTTGATTTTGATCAGCATTTTTCTGGGAGTAGCGTTTGCCTCCTACCTGATGAACGGGCCACAGGATCAGAGTTTGGTCATGAACAATACGGACCAAGCGATTCGAGATGCAGCCAAAGAGTCAAAAAACTGGTTGGGATACTTAGGTTCTCAAGCAGCACACTGGATGATTTTTCGTTGGTTCGGCGTAGCAGCATTCCTTTTCCCTCCATTCTTATTTCTACTTGGCTTTCGATGGACCTTCCAGGTTTCCTTGTATTCACTCACGCGCTACACGGTGTTTGCCTTGTTTTTTGCGGCATGGATTGGTTTGGTAACAGGCTATGCAGGGATTTTAATAGAAGGATATTCCTATTGGAGCTTTGCTTCAGGGGGATTGGGATACGAGCTGGCAAAGTTTTCCTATGACTTTTTGGGAATGGGTACTTGGCTGCTGATTTTCGGTTCCCTATTCATTTTCATCATCTTATTTTATGGCATACAGCAGCTCAATTGGTTCCCTCCCAAGACCAAGTCTGCAGATGGGTTAGAACTCGACGAGGATTCCAAATCGAGCATTCCTTCCCCATTTTTGGGAGCGGATGAAGAAGAGATTGAGGACGATGGGAGTGCCTGGGAGGTAAAGGCAGACGATCTAGAGCTGCCGATGGCTGGGGATAAAGTTGATTTTAGTTTGGTAGAAGAAACCCCAGTACCAGTTCCACCCCTTCAATACACCGATGACCTGGAGGAGGATCTCTTCGATGTGCCGCAGGTCAACTTGTTAGAAAATGACCCTATTCTCCTGAAGGAAGGAAATTTCACGGTGCAAAAGGGCCCTGAAGAGGAGAAGACGGTAGATGAGGTAGAAAATCTAGACCCCTACGATCCTACCCTTGATCTGCCGAACTACAAGTACCCCCCCCTGGACTTGCTCAACGGATACGATGTAAAGAAGGTCACCGTGTCCCGTCAAGAACTCGAGGAAAACAAGGATAAGATCGTGACTACCTTGGAGAACTTTCAGATTGGTATTCAAGGGATCCAAGCGACCATCGGTCCGACAGTGACCTTGTATGAGATTGTTCCTAACCCAGGAGTAAAGATTTCCAAGATCAAAAATCTGGAGGATGACATTGCCTTAAGCTTGGCTGCTTTGGGTATCCGTATCATCGCACCTATCCCTGGTAAAGGCACCATAGGTATTGAGGTACCCAATAAAAACAGGGAATTGGTACCGGCTCGAGCAGTGTTGGGTACCGAAAAATTCATGAAGTCCGACAAGGAACTTCCCATTGCCTTAGGGAAAACCATTTCCAACGAAGTCTTTGTAGCCGATCTAGCCAAAATGCCTCACTTGCTTATGGCAGGGGCCACGGGACAAGGAAAGTCGGTGGGCCTCAACATGATTTTGGCCTCCTTGATTTACAAGAAGCACCCCTCCCAACTGAAGTTTGTCTTGGTGGATCCAAAGAAGGTGGAATTGACCTTGTTTAACAAGATTGAACGGCATTTTTTGGCCAAACTACCTGGTTCTGAAGAGGCTATCATTACCGACACCAAAAAGGTTATCCTCACGCTCAATTCTTTGTGTATGGAGATGGACAATCGCTATACTTTACTCAAGGAAGCGGGTGTACGTAATTTGAAAGAATACAATACCAAGTTTGTGGCTCGGAAACTGAATCCCGAAAAAGGACATTATTTTATGCCCTACATCGTGCTAGTCATTGACGAGTTGGCGGACTTGATGATGACAGCAGGCAAAGAGATTGAAGCGCCTATTGCGCGCTTGGCACAGCTCGCCCGAGCCATCGGGATCCACTTGGTCGTGGCTACACAGCGTCCTTCCGTGAATGTGATCACAGGTGTGATCAAGGCCAACTTCCCAGCACGACTATCTTTCCGCGTCACCTCCAAGATTGACTCGCGCACCATTTTAGACGCTGGTGGAGCAGACCAACTGATCGGGATGGGGGATATGCTGTTGTCTGTAGGTTCCGAAATGACCCGTATCCAATGTGCCTTCCTAGATACTCCAGAAGTGGATTCAGTGTGTAATTGGATTGGGGAACAAAAAGGCTATTCCTCTGCTTACCTACTTCCAGAATATGTTGGGGAAGATGGAGAGGGATCAGGAGTGGAAATTGACTTGTCTGACCGAGATGCATTATTTGATGAAGCTGCCCGTCTGATTGTATTGCACCAGCAAGGCAGCACCTCTTTGATCCAGCGCAAGCTCAAGTTAGGTTACAACCGTGCCGGCAGAATCGTAGATCAGTTGGAAGCTGCAGGGGTGGTGGGGCCCTTTGAAGGTTCCAAAGCACGAGAGGTTTTAATTCAGGATGAAGTAAGTTTGGAACGGTTATTGAGTAGTTTGTAAGCGATGCTTTATGAATTACGGCAGACCTTGCATGAATCTTAAATTTCTTTTTTTTGCATTTTTAGCTTCTGGCTTCCTTGCGGCACCTAGCCAAGCTCAAAAAGATCCCAAGGCAAAAACTGTGTTGGATGCCATGAGCCAGAAATTTCAAAGTATGAAGGGCTTTACCGCAAGCTTTGAATATACCTTCCAAGATGAAGTAGGAGTAGGTGACCGACAGAGTGGAGAGGTAGCGGTCCTAGGAGATAAGTACCGCCTCAAGCTTCCTGACCAAGAAATTTACAACGATGGCAAGACCGTGTGGACCTTTATCCAAACGGCAGGATACAAGGAAGTAACCATCAACGATGCCGCCGGGATGGAAGGCGAATTGACCCCTTCCAACATCTATACCCTGTACCAGTCTGGATTTAACTACAAGCTATTAGCAGACAAAACGTACCAAGGGAAGCCCATTTCCACGGTGGAACTGAATGCATTAAAATCCAATGCCCCATTTAAGCAGGTTCGTCTTCTAGTAGAAAAAGCTACGCAGCAGCTATTGGGTTGGGAAATGTTGGATGGGCAGGGAGGCGTATTTACCTATTCTTTTAAAAATCTCAAAGCATCACCAAGCCTTCCTTTGAGCTATTTTATGTTTGATGTTAAAAAATATCCAGGCATAGAAGTGATTGACCTGCGGTAAGTCGTTGGCTAGAAAATCACTTTAGTTCTTCACCCCCTTTTTTTACTTCTTCAAGGAGATCTTGTCCCGCCTCCTTAACTGTGGGCAAAATAGGACTCAAGATTTCTAAAACTCCAGGAGTAAGCGGTTCGAGGTAAGACAAATACTCACTTTTTTTCTCCCAATCTTTAAAGGCCTCCATCTCGATTTTTCCCAATATCCAGACAAGTAAACTGATAAAAAAGCCGGTTCGTACGATACCCAGTACCGCTCCACCCAAACTATCTAGGCCGCCCAATAGGACCAGGGCCATCATTTTTTTGAGGGCCTTGCCAGCGAGGTTCGCCAGGAAGAGGGTAGAGAAAAAAATCAGTAAAAATGCAAGTATTGGTAAGCCAAAAGCCGCTTCTTCCGTTTCGGTAGCGAGCCATTTGCTCACCCCTTCCATAAAATAAACTCCCAGAACGATAGCCAGCACAAAGCCAAGCAGGCCGATAATACTCATCAGCAGACCTTTTTTGTAGCCCTCATAGGCCCCTAAGCCCAAAAGGAGAAGAATGACTACGTCAATAGGTTCCAAGTTAATTTGCCAATAATAGTTTCACCTGCTCTGAAATCGCCTTGCCGTCCGCCTTTCCGGCCAACTCTTTGCTCGCCAATCCCATTACTTTGCCCATATCCTTTGGGCCCGTGGCACCAGAGCTCGCGATGATGGATTGAATTGCTTTTACTAGTTCCTCTGGAGACAAAGCTTTCGGCAAAAATTCCTGAATAATCGCCAACTCGGCCAATTCCACCTCGAGAAGATCAGCACGATTTTGCTTTTCGTAGATTTCAGCAGAGTCTTTTCGCTGTTTGGCAGATTTGGTCAATACCTTCAATTCATCCTCAGTACTCAATTCTCCAGAAAACCCTTCTTTGGTCTCTTCAAGTAAAATGAGAGACTTGATCGCCCGCAAAGCGGTCAGCCTTACCTTGTCTCTTGCCAACATAGCGGATTTAATTTCGCCTTCTATTCGCTGCTTTAAAGCCATAAGTTTTAGTTTTGCGTTATACCACTACAACAAAGTAAAAATACCCTTTTTTGGTACTGAAATGACAAAGCTAAGTGTAAATATCAACAAGATTGCCACCATCCGGAATGCCCGAGGAGCCAATAATCCCAATGTGGTACAGGTGGCAAAAGACTGCGAACGATTTGGTGCACAGGGGATCACTGTGCATCCTCGCCCTGATGAGCGGCACATTCGCTACCAAGATGTGATGGACTTGGCTCAAGTGGTACGCACTGAATTTAATATCGAAGGCTATCCTGATGCACGATTTATGGAGCTTATCCGAACCCTGAAGCCCGCTCAGGCCACGCTGGTCCCTGATCCACCGACCGCAATCACTTCCAATACCGGTTGGGATACCATCCTGCATCAAGCTATGCTTCGGGATATTGTCGCTGAGCTTCAAGAGATGGGTACCCGAGTTTCCATTTTTATCAATCCTGAAATCAAGTATTTTGAGCCTGCCAAGGGTACAGGCACAGACCGGGTAGAGCTCTACACCGAACCCTATGCCTCTAGTTATCACCTAGACCGGGAAAAGGCCGTTCAGCCTTACGTGGAGGTAGCCAAGTTGGCCACTGAACTCGGTTTGGGCATCAATGCTGGACATGACTTGGACCTGCATAATTTGGCCTACTTCAAGCAGCAAATCCCTCAGTTGGAAGAAGTGTCGATAGGCCATGCGCTGATCTGTGACGCCTTGTATTATGGATTGGAGAATACCATACAGCTGTACCGCAGGCAGCTTGAATTGTAAAATTTGTCAACAGTCGACGGTCGACAGACCACAGTCAATTGTGCTTTGCTTATAAAAAACGTTTTAAAAAATTGATTCTAACTTTCATCCCACAGCGAATCGGCTGTCGACAGTGGACCGTCAACCGTTGACAAAATGTATGCAACTAAATTTCAAAAAATCCGGCTCAGGCCCACCGCTTGTCATTCTTCACGGCCTTTTTGGCTCCTTAGACAATTGGTTTTCCATTGCCAAGGAACTAGTGGATCACTTTACCTTGTATCTCGTAGATCAGCGCAATCATGGGGATTCCCCCCATTCCACCGAATGGAACTATGGGGTCATGGTGGAGGATTTGCGGGAGGTGCTCGATGCCGAAGGCTTGGATTCTGTGTACTTGATGGGGCATTCCATGGGCGGAAAGACGGTAATGAATTTTGCGGTGCGCTACCCGGAGCGGGTACGCAAACTCATAGTAGGAGACATTGCCCCGAGGTACTACCCCATTCACCACCAAGTGATTTTGGAAGGATTGAATGCGCTTGATCTCTCCCAACTCCAGTCTAGAAAAGAAGCGGATGACCTACTCGCTCCCTACATTCCGGAACTGGGAATTCGCCAATTTTTGCTTAAAAGTCTGGGTAGGGATGCGAACGGATTCGCATGGAAAGTCAACCTTTCGGTGATCACCCAACACATTGAAGAGGTGGGGAAAGTTTTGGATGAAGGAACCGTTTTTGAGGGACCGACCTTATTTTTGGGAGGAGCCAATTCCTCCTACATTCAAGAGAAAGACCTTTCGGATATGAAGAGTCATTTCCCCAATTGTACCTGGATCTCTATTCCCAATGCAGGGCACTGGCTTCATGCCGAGCAGCCGCAAGCAGTGGTGGCAGAGATGCGAAAATTTTTAGGCTAGAAGGTCAACTGTCGCAAATTTTGCGACAGTTCTTTTTTGTGGTGGTTTTTTCACGCTCCGCCGCGGCGGAAAAAGAAAAAACGCGCTGATTTAGTTCATAATAAATAGGTTGGTGATTAAACAAATATAGGTTTGAAGTTCAATTCAATGAGCCGTGGACAGTGGGCCGTTAGCCATGGACAATTTTACTTCACTTTCTTCCCGTGCTTCATCACTAGATCCACATCCTGTAGCAAGTTGATGTAGCGCAATACATCTCCCTTTACGGCGATGATATCAGCATATTTTCCTTCGGAAATGGTGCCGTAATCTTTTTCCACTTTCATGGCCACGGCTGGCCAGTAGGTAGCGGCTTTGATGGTGAGTAAGGGATCCATTCCAAACTGGTTGACCCAAACATCCAGCTCATTCCAGGTACTTTGGCTATGAAATTTCATCGGAATGCCACTATCCGTGCCGATGAGCATCACTACCCCACTTTCTTTGAGTTGGGCAAACTTCCGATCTAAAGTAGGTTTGCGGACAGGGGTAAGTTGAAAGTAGGACATTCTACCAGGGAATCGGAGCGAGGCGCGAATGTCTCTTACGATAGAGTCAGGTAGCCCCAAATGCCAAGAGGTATCGTCTAGTTTTTCTGGATTGTCGCGCACAAACTCGTAATTGAACAAACCCTCCACAGTTGGGGTCCAGAACAGTGGTCTCAGGTTCATTTTCGCGGCACGCTCTTTCATCATCTTCATGATGTCTTCTGGGTATTCTGGGGCGCTGCTCAAACCGGTATGCTCAAAATTATCCACACCTATTTGCAGTCCGATTCGAATCTCGTCAGGACGGTGAGAGTGGCCCACCACCATTTTCCCATACTTGTGCGCTTCGTCCACCACGGCTTTCGCTTCTTCCAAGGTCATTTGGTCTTGGTCGATGAGTTTGATTACATCCACACCTGCATCGATGAGTTTCTTTACTTTGGCACGGGCATCAGCAGCTCCGTTTACTCCCCAACGGAATTCCTCGGTGTTGGGATAGGGTGCTTTTTGGATAAATGGTCCAGATACATAAATCGTTGGACCTGGAATTTCTCCTTTTTGGATGCGCTTTTTGACATTGATGCTGGCCTCAAGTGGGGCGCCCAAGTCTCGGGCGCTGGTCACCCCAGCTAGCAGCAACTGATGGGCTGAAGAAGGCATAATTACCGACTCAAACACATCGATGTAGGTGCTGTCCCAATGCGTGTAATCACTGTGACCATTGAGCATGAGGTGTACGTGCATGTCCCAGAGGCCAGGAAGTACGCTCATCCCTTCGGTAGAAATGATTTCCGCTCCTGCAGGAATGGCCAAGCTTCCCACCTGTCCAATGGCCTTGATGCGTTCCCCTTCCACGATAATGACTGAATTGCGAATAGGTGTTCCTCCGAAGCCATCAATCAAGGTACCCCCGACTAGGGCTTTGAGCTGCTGTGCAAAAGAGGTGAAGCTTAGTAGAAGTAGGAAGGCAATAAGAAATGATTTTTTTAACATGGCCGGAAGGGTGGAAAGTATATACCCGATTAAGGTACGGATTTCGCACATTAAATTTTAACTTTCGAATTCAATTCCTACTGTACATGCCTCAAGGAAAATTATTTTTAATTCCCAATGTGCTCGCTGAAAACACAGCTATGGAAGTAATTTCTCCACAAGTTCGTGAGGTGATTGCCCATACAAACTATTTTTTGGTTGAAAACTTGCGGACCGCACGTCGCTACATCTCCAGCTTGAAACTGGGGATTAACATCGAAGAGTTGCACCTGGAAATTCTAGATAAAGACACCCTTCCAGAGGAGGTCTCTCAGTTGATGATGCCGCTCTTAAACGGAGCCGACATCGGGGTCATTTCTGAAGCAGGCTGCCCAGGAATTGCTGACCCTGGAGCCCTCGCTGTGGCCTATGCCCACCAAAAAGGCATTCAAGTGGTTCCCCTTTCAGGGCCTAGCTCCATGTTTTTGGCCTTGATGGGCTCGGGATTTTCGGGCCAGTCCTTCGCCTTCCATGGTTACCTCCCCATCGACAAAAAGGAAAGAGCTGCCACTTTAAAAAAACTGGAGCAGGAGTCTATCCGAGAAAAACGGGCACAGCTCTTTATGGAAACGCCTTTCCGCAACAATCAATTGCTGGCAGATGTACTCGCTACCCTTTCTCCACATACCAAGCTTTGCATCGCCAAAAACTTGACTGCTGCCGATGAATTGATCCAAACCAAAACTATCGCAGACTGGAAAAACCACCCCCTCGATCTACATAAGGTGCCCACCGTATTTATCCTCCAAGCCTTCTAATATGTTTACCATCGACGCACACCTGGACTTAAGCATGAATGCCCTCGAGTGGAATAGGGACCTTACCCGCCCACTCGCTGAAATCAATGCCCGAGAGCAGGGGCTTACCGATAAACCCGACCGAGGAAATGGGACGGTATCCCTACCGGAGCTTCGAAAAGGGAATGTGGGGTTGGTGGTGGCAACGCAAATTGCCCGCTTTGTAGCACCAGACAATTCGCTACCGGGTTGGCACTCGCCCCAACAAGCTTGGGCACATACCCAAGGGCAACTTGC
>CAMDEU010000038.1 GCA_945897085.1 Spirosoma fluviale
ATTCATCCAACTGTTGTACTTGGACACGAGACCACGGTATTTGCAGAGTTATTAAATGTGCCAGATAAGTTTAACTCTCTTTATGTAAGAAATACGGTTTTTAAGGATATGCCTAATAATATGTGTGAGCTAATTCTTACTTTAAAAGGGTTACCTCAAAAGCAGTATATTTTAACCAATGAGAACAAACAAGAAGTAAAACTAAGAGTAGAAAATGATAATTGGGAAGTTGAGGAAACAAATGCTTCTTTTTTTAAATCTTCAAATTTGCTTTTGTGGTCATTACTTTTCTTAAGCGTTTTAGTAGTTGTAGCAATAGCAGTATGGAGAAAGAAAAACATTAGCTAACAAGGGTTTTGCGTCAGGCGGTCTGACGTGCAAACTTGGAGTTTTCTACTTCTAATGAACTTTACTTTGAGCTCCGTAAACCCGCCCGAATGCAAACCCCGAACCGTTGTCAAATAATTGTTTGACATCATGATATTCCTTAAATTCGATCATGCACATTGAAAATCAAAAGATTAACCAAATTAAAGCCCTTTGTAAACAGCACAAAGTGAAGACTCTTTTTGCTTTTGGTTCAGTGACAAGAGATGATTTCAAGGCTGACTCAGACATAGATTTAGTTGTTGATTTTGATGAAAAGGACCCATTTATTTATACCGATCTGTATTTTAATCTAAAATCAAAACTTGAGGACCTATTGAAACGACAAGTTGATTTACTTGAAGAGAGGGCTATTAAGAATCGCTTTTTCAGACAGCAGTTAGAAAGCACTAAGGTTCCGCTCTATGGAAATTAATTTTTAGGCTCTCCACCTGCGTTGCTTACGATAGTTCTCAATGGAGCCTCGATCGCTACACGTATGATGTTGATACCGGTATCTTGGTCTTTGTTATTGACTTTCAATTTTCTAGAAGCAATTCACATTTTTGTTATCTTTAAGAAAAATCGTTTCAATCATGACTTTAATAATTGACAAATCCAACCTAAAAAATACAGCAAAGATTCTCAATGAGAAACTTAAAAAATCAGGCAAAAAAGGCAATTTGATGAAGCATTTTGGAAAGTTGAAGCGAAATATTGATGGTCTATCGTATCAAATTTCCATCAGAGAAAATGAAGATTGATTTTTTAGCTGACACTAATTTTTTGATTTATATCCATGAAGGAAATAAAATAGCAGAACCCTTTCTAGAATATAATTTTGCAATCTCATTTATTTCAGAAATTGAGTTACTTGGTTTTCCTGGTATTTCAAAATCTGAGGAAACAAAGCTTAAGTTACTTTTAAATGATTGCTATCAGTTAGAATGGAGTTCAAAATTAAAGAATCAAACTATTCAACTAAAGCAAAAATATAGTCTAAAGCTTCCCGATGCGATAATTTGTGCCACAGCAGTGGAATTTAATCTCCCATTAGTGACAGCAGATAGGGGATTTTCAAAAATCAGTGAATTGGATTTGATCCTGATACAACTGTAAAGTCAGTGTTGAGAACACGCTGAACTCATTCGGCAGTAAACTAAAAAAGGAGATCCAGCTGGATCTCCTTTCTGTTTTTGTAAGAAGTGGAGGATGATTACATCATGCCACCCATTCCGCCGCCGCCCATTGGAGGCATGCCAGGACCTTCTTCCTTCACGTCTGCTACCACACACTCGGTAGTCAAAAGCAAGGCTGCGATAGACGCTGCATTCTCAAGAGCCAAACGAGTCACCTTGGTTGGGTCAATGACACCTGCTTTGAACAAGTCTTCGTATTTGTCCGTACGCGCATTGTAGCCGTAGTTGCCTTTGTTTTCTCTGATCTTGTTGACCACAACAGAGGGCTCTCCACCTGCATTGCTTACGATGGTTCTCAAAGGAGCTTCGATCGCTATACGGATGATGTTGATACCGGTATCTTGGTCTTCATTTTCACCTTTCAAGCTGTCAAGAGCTGTAGCAGCGCGTACAAACGCGACACCACCACCAACGACCACACCTTCTTGCACTGCTGCTCTAGTGGCATGCAAGGCATCGTCTACACGGTCTTTCTTCTCTTTCATTTCTACTTCTGTAGCAGCGCCAATATAAAGGATGGCCACACCGCCAGAAAGCTTTGCAAGTCTTTCCTGCAATTTCTCTTTGTCGTAGTCAGAGGTAGTTTTTTCGATTTGAGCTTTGATCTCAGCAATTCTGCCTTTGATAGCACTCTTATCACCTGCACCGTTTACCAAGGTAGTGTTGTCCTTGTCGATGTTGATTTTTTCTGCTCTTCCAAGCATGTCAACTGTTGCATTTTCTAGCTTGAAGCCTCTCTCTTCAGAGATTACTGTTCCACCAGTCAAGATAGCAATGTCTTCCAACATGGCTTTTCTTCGGTCACCGAAGCCAGGCGCTTTTACAGAAGCTACTTTCAAAGCGCCTCTGATCTTGTTTACTACCAAGGTGGCGAGTGCTTCACCATCCACATCTTCAGCGATGATCAACAATGGCTTGCCAGACTGAGCTACTGGCTCAAGGACAGGAAGCAATTCTTTCATGGAAGAGATTTTTTTGTCGTAGATCAAGATGTAAGGATGATCTAGTTCTACTTCCATTTTTTCGGTATTGGTGACGAAGTAAGGAGAAAGGTAGCCACGGTCAAACTGCATTCCTTCCACAGTTTTAACGTCAGTTTCTGTTCCTTTTGCCTCTTCTACAGTAATGACTCCGTCTTTACCCACTTTATCCATGGCATCGGCAATCATTTTACCAATTGCTTCGTCGTTGTTGGCAGATACGGTGGCTACCTGAGCGATTTCCTTGGATGTGGAGATGGGCTTGGAGTTGGCCTTCAATTCAGCAACCACTGCAGCTACTGCTTTGTCAATGCCTCTTTTGAGGTCCATTGGGTTGGCTCCTGCCGCTACGTTTTTGATGCCTACACCGAAAATTGCTTGCGCCAATACAGTTGCAGTAGTCGTTCCGTCACCCGCCTGGTCGGCAGTTTTGGAAGCAACTTCTTTTACTAATTGTGCGCCCATGTTTTCGATAGGCTCTTTCAATTCGATTTCTTTCGCTACCGATACACCATCTTTAGTAATGGTGGGAGCGCCGAATTTTTTGTCAATGATGACATTTCTGCCCTTAGGGCCTAGGGTTACTTTTACTGCGTCAGCAAGTGCGTCAACGCCTTTTTTGAGTCGATCTCTAGCGTCAGTATCGAAAAATAGTTGTTTAGCCATTTTTATTAAAATTTTTCAGGGTGTGATTAACTAATTACAGGATTGCGAAAATATCAGACTCTCTCATGATGAGGTAGTCGTTTCCATCGACGCTCAACTCTGTGCCGGAGTACTTTCCGTACAACACAGTGTCTCCAACTTTTACGGTCAATGGTTCATCCTTTTTGCCGTTACCTACTGCGATGACGGTACCTTTTTGAGGTTTTTCTTTTGCAGTGTCCGGAATGTAAAGACCGGAAGCAGTTTTTTCTTCTGCAGCTGCTGGCTCAACCAAAACGCGGTCTGCAAGAGGTTTGATGTTCACTTTTGACATAGATATAAAATGTTAAGGGTTTTAGTAATCTTACTTGCACCTACCTGCACTTCTTGTGCCAAGGGTAGATCTAAACTTTATTCTGACAAATCGACGCACTAACTTAGCCTCCAAATCGAAAAAGAGGGTTTAGACCATGAATCTATCTGCCAAATTTTCTCTTTTACTGGCTCACTGTCATCAACTTGTCAGTTGACCTAAAAAAAGAGCCTTACTTCACAGTAAGGCTCCTCAGTTCGTATGAGGTAATTTTATTTTACAGTCGTGGTATCAGCAGGAGTGGCTCCTTGAGCTGGAATTGCATTTTGAGTATCTCCGAAAGCTGGAGCAACAACTTGCTCTTTGGCAGTCTCAATATTTGGAGATGAAAATTGGTTGGGCTGGCCGCTGGTATAAAACACGGAAGATGCAAGGGCTAATGCCAAAATAGAAACCGCTAAAATCCAAGTTGCTTTCTCCAAAACATTTCCTGTACGTGTTACTCCCATGATTTGGGAAGCACTCCCGCCAAATGCAGCACCTGCTCCACCCTTAGAGTTTTGGCCTAAAATCACCAAGATTAGCAATACCGCTAGGACCAAAATAACACTGATTAATATGGTGAACATACGATTCTAATTAGTCTTTTGATTTTTCAATTAAGTCCGCAAAGTAAGCCCTTTTCTCGGGAAACTTCAAAGCAAGCTTCTCAAAAATTTCGATTGCCATCGCTTTTTTGCTCTGCTGAAGCAGAATATTGGCGAAAGTTTCGGAAATCAAACCATCATTTAAGCTGGTACTAGCGGTGGCTAAATTCTCATTATTTTGATTGGTCTCGATCTCTTTAATCGTCGCAAGCTTGATATCTTTTTTGCTAAACGCCTTAATCAGGTCAATCTGAGCTCTTTTTTCGGAGTCTAAAATCTCCCTTTTTTCCTTTCTTCGTATACTCTCGATTAAATCCTCTTTTGGAGCTTTTCGTTTTTTAGCCTTTATTTTTCCGGAGTGATCACCTGCTAGATCTTTAGTAGATGTACCTGTATTTTCCAAGGCTGATTTCTCACTTGAACCTACTTCTTCCTTCTTTTTATCCGATTCAAGTGGTTGGATTAACCAATTTTTCAGCCAAACTCGATCCACACTGGTGACAGCGGCGAGGGGAAGTGAAGGGCTACTTTCTTGATTTTTTAACTCAAAGCGAGTTGAAAGTACATGGGATAGGTAAAAAAAAGGAAAGTTCTTTTGAACCTTCTCTAGGAGTAAATAATCCGCTTTTTCCAGCTGATCTACTTTTTGAATGAGTTCTAGAAATTGAGATGCGTTCACAGCAGTTAATTTGATTCCAATATACGGATTTTACCAGTTGGCGACAGTGGCAGTGAAAATATCTTGGATGATTGTTTCGAAAATATCTTCTACCAATTGATTTTCTACGTCCAACAAGGTTACAGATCGAGGATCATAGTCCTGGAAAAAGGTAAATGTTTGTTTTTTGTTTTCCTCTTCATTGCTCATGTTGATGTACTCCACTTCTACTGCAATGGTGAGTCGCATTTGCCCTGCTCGGTCGGGTAGATTGGGGTCACCAGACGATACGACGGCCTGGGGTGATAGCGAATAGCGGACAATGGATCCAGAAAACTGGAGATCTCCATTATTTCGAATTAGTTCAAGCTGGGTATTGCGTTGGTAATATTCTTTCAAAGCTTCTGTAAATCGCTGCTCCATGTTGGCAGGACCTCCTCCAGAGTCATTGAAAAAATTTTCAACGGAGAAGGATTTTACTAGCTCGTAATTGATGTTGGTGCCTGTAAAGCTGTATTTGATCGAGCAAGCAGAGAGTCCTAAGGATAGCACAAGCAACAGGAGTAGGGAAGATCTATTCAATATCATATTGTTTGATTTTTCTATAGAGCGTCCGTTCGGATATACCGAGATCATTGGCCGCATACTTTCTTTTGTTGTTGTGTTTTCGCAATGCTTTTAGGATCATCTCTTTTTCCTTCCGCTCCAAGGATAAGGAATTATCATCCTCCTCATGCACAATATCTTCGATTACCTCTTGCTCGTAATCATCCTCTTGTGGTTCATCCTTACTTTTAGATTCAAGGAGCAAAGGCATGGTAAATTGGTTCGGTGATTCAGGCATGTCCTTTGGTATCATGGAGGAGTCTATTTCCTCAAATAATCCTTGGTGTTTTTGAATTAGAGAAGAATTGATCCCACCACTTTGGTAAGATTCCAAAATAAGCTTCTTTAATTCATTCATGTCCTTTTTCATATCGAAAAGGACTTTATATAAAATGTCTCTTTCGGAAAAATCCGTGGACTCTGAATTGCCGCCTTTAAAAGCCAAGGGGAGACGGGTGCCGGCTTCAGGCAAATAACGTGACATCGTGACTGCATCTACTTCCCGTTGTTCCTCAAGAAGGGAGACCTGCTCTGCAATATTTTTTAGCTGCCGGATATTTCCTGGAAATGGATACCGCAGCAAAACTTCTTGCGCCGCTGCATCCAAGGTGATGGATTTAACATGGTATTTTTCAGAGAAATCACCTGTAAACTTTCTGAAAAGCAGCACCATGTCTTCTCCTCTTTCCCGTAAAGGGGGAACAAATATGGGTACCGTGTTCAGTCGGTAATACAGATCTTCTCTGAATTTTCCTTTTTCTACCGCTTTGATCAAATTGACATTGGTAGCCGTGATTACACGGACATTAGTTTTTTGAACTTTAGAGGATCCTACTTTTATAAATTCACCATTTTCCAGGACCCGAAGGAGCCTAGCTTGGGTTCCTAAAGGCATCTCTCCGATTTCATCCAAAAAAATCGAGCCGCCATCTGTTACTTCAAAATACCCTTTTCGTGCTTCATGTGCACCTGTAAAGGATCCTTTTTCGTGACCAAATAACTCCGAGTCGATTGTTCCTTCCGGAATTGCTCCACAGTTAATGGCGATGAATTTTCCATGCTTTCGCAAGGATAGGGAATGGATGATTTTTGAAAAACTCTCTTTACCACTGCCACTTTCTCCCGTAATCAGCACGGTCATCTCGGTGGGAGCCGCTTGCATGGCCACCTGGATGGCATGGTTGAGCAAAGGACTATGACCGATGATCCCAAATCGCTGTTTGACACTTTGAATTTCTGGTGCTGTGATCATGCGATGTTGCTGGGGTTTATTTCTTGGATGCTTCCAAACAAGGTCCCTCTGGAGCTTCCGGTAATTTTGACGCGTACATAATCACCCTGCTGAAGACCTTCTGAGGTGACGATCACTACCTTGTTGGCAGAGTTTCTGCCGCGCAGTTCGTCCCCAGATTTTTTGGAGGCACCATCGATGAGGATTACCTGTTCTTTGCCAACATCCAAGCGGTTGCGTTCTAGGGACAATTCGCTCTGCTTGTCGATAATTTCGGCCAGCCTACTTTTTTTGGTATCCAGAGGAATGTCATCTGGGTATTTTTTTGCTGCCAGCGTACCAGGACGCTCGGAATAGAAATACATATAGGAGAAATCGAACTTTACGAACTCCATCAGGCTCAATGTATCTTGATGTTCTGCTTCGGTTTCGGAGCAAAACCCTGCAATCATGTCGGAAGAAATTCCGCATTCTTCTCCTAAAATTTCGCGAATGGCACGTACACGGTCCAGGTACCAGGCCCGTGTGTAGGTTCGGTTCATGAGCTCTAGCACCCGGTCGTTTCCCGATTGTGCAGGAAGGTGGATGGATTTGCAGATGTTATCGTACTTTTTAATGGTGTGCAAGACTTCGTCGGTGATGTCTTTGGGGTGGGAGGTAGAAAAGCGTACCCGTAGTTGGGGACTTACCAAAGCAACTTGCTCGAGTAGGTGGGCAAAATTGACCACTGTGCTGACCTCCTCTTCTTTTTTATTCAGTCGCGCTTTGTTGTTTTCTTCGGGAGACCATTTGTAGGAGTCTACGTTTTGACCCAGGAGGGTTACTTCCTTATAGCCTTTGGACACCAAATCCCGCGCCTCCGCAAGGATAGATTCAGGATCTCGACTTCTTTCTCTACCTCGGGTAAAGGGTACGACGCAGAATGAACACATGTTGTCACAACCTCGCATGATGGAAATAAAGGCAGATACCCCATTGGAGTTGAGGCGTACAGGCGAAATATCTCCATAGGTCTCTTCTCTCGACAAGAAGGTATTGATCGCTTTTACTCCCTCCTCTGCAGTGGCCACCAGGTTGGGAAGGTCACGGTAGGCATCGGGACCTACGACGAGGTCGACAATTTTCTCTTCTTCAATCAATTTTTCCTTGAGACGCTCGGCCATGCAACCAAGAATACCAATCGTCATTCCGGGCTTATTTCTTTTCAAACCGTTAAAGTGGTTCAGTCGATTGCGTACTGTTTGTTCGGCTTTTTCTCGGATAGAGCAGGTATTTAAAAAAATCACGTCTGCTTTTTTCATGTCCGAGGTGGTATCATAGCCGTTGTCCTTCATGATGGAAGCGACGATTTCGGAGTCCGAAAAATTCATTGCACAGCCGTAGCTCTCGATATAGACCTTTTTGGCCTTTCCGGTATTTCCCTCTGGTGTGGTTTGAAAATCAGAATCTTGCGCTTCTTCGGTGGAAAGAATGTCTATGTCTTTAATCAGATCCATGGAACTGTGGTCGTATGAGTAATTGCAATCTCAGTGCTTTCTTAACTTAGTAGCAACTTAAAAGAATTGCTATTGCCTACAAATTTAAGAAAATACAGACAAAATGGCAGGATATTTTTTCTTTTTGAAAAAGGGGATTTAAAATGGAATAGGTAACTGTTCAGGGATGCTCAAGGGTTGATCTCCTTCAGAAAAGTTGGAAACTCCCAATCCTAGAAGTCGAATGGGTTTGGTCAAGGTTTCCTGGTTTAATAGCTCCAAAGCAGTTTGCCAAAGGGGCTCATCTTCTGGGAATCGATCAAAAGTTTTGCTTCTAGTTTGTTGTGAAAAATCATTATACTTGATCTTTAGCGTCACTGTCCTTCCTCGAATGCCTGTTTTCTTAGATCGGCGAAGCAATTCTTGATAGATATGCTGAAGTTGTTCCTCCAATTCATGGGGTAGAAAAAGGTCTTTTTCAAAGGTGTTTTCTGCGCTCAATGATTTCCGAGTACGCTCAGGCTGAACTGCTGAGAGATGAATTCCTCGGACAATTTGAAAATAATGAGCTCCCACTTTTCCAAATCTTTTTACGAGGTATTGTAAGGAATATTCTTTTAAATCCTTACCACAATGAATTCCTATTTGCCGCATTTTTTCAGAGGTGACTTTCCCAATCCCGAAAAATTTACCGATTGGAAGTTTTTCTAAAAATTCCGAGGCCTCCTCAGGAAGGATGATGGCTTGGCCATTTGGTTTATTGAGGTCGGACGCGATTTTGGCTAAAAACTTATTGTATGATATGCCCGCTGAGGCATTTAAACCAGTTTTTAGCTTGATTTTTTCACGAATTTCTGTTGCGATAAGCGAGGCGGAATTTAAGTGCAACTTGTTTTCAGTCACATCCAAAAAAGCTTCATCTAAGGAAAGGGGCTCCACTAAGTCGGTATATTCGAAGAAAATCTCATGGATCTGGCTTGAGATTTCTTTGTAGCGTTCAAACCGGGGTTTAGCAAAGATTAAGTCAGGGCATTTTTTGGCAGCCAATACGGAAGACATGGCGGAAAAAATACCAAATTTCCGAGCTTCATAACTTGCAGCAGCCACCACGCCTCGATTTTCATTACCGCCAACTACCAATGGTTTTCCTCGCCATTCGGGATGGTCTAGCTGTTCAACAGAAGCATAAAATGCATCCATATCCAAGTGGATAATTTTTCGAATCGGAAAGTCGCATAAACTTTTTTCCATGTTCAAAACCGAATTTGACTGAATGCAAATTGAGTCCGGGGTTTGCTACTTATATCAGCTGCCCTAAACTACTATTTTTTAGTCATTGGTATTGGGTTAAAAGAGGTATTGGCATTTCGAACTACTGAATTTGAATAAAAAGAAGCGGGACTGTTTGAAAAGTTTTAATTTCCCCGTGAAATAACAATCGAAGCAAAAATTAAAGGCACTATGGCTTGTATTTTAGAGGTAAATGGAATCGCTCCAGAAATGGGAGAAAACTGCTGGTTGGCACCCAATGCTACCGTTGTTGGAGATGTTAAGATGGGAAAAAATTGCACCATTTGGTTCAATGCAGTGATTCGAGGTGATGTAAATGAAATCCGTATTGGAGACGATACCAATATTCAGGATGGGGCGGTGATTCATTGTACGTTCAAACAGGCGGGCACATTCATTGGCAATCAAGTGTCCATTGCACATAATGCAATCGTTCATGGCTGCACCATCCACGATCGCGTATTGATAGGGATGGGGGCCATTGTAATGGATGGAGCAATCGTCCATTCTGATGCGGTTATTGCTGCTGGCGCGGTGGTTTTGGCAGGAACAGTAGTGGAAGCTGGGTCCATCTATGCAGGCATGCCGGCAAAAAAAGTTAAAGATATTGGGGACAACATGCGAGAAGTAATCCTGAGAACTGCAAAAAATTACCCGATGTATTCAACCTGGTTTCCGAAGGAAGGGTAGTATTCGTTAACTGTTAACAGTCCACGGTCTACGGCCTATTTATTCAAAAGTCAAACCTAATTTTAGGGTAATGACTTTAAAATCGGTAATTTTTTTAACGTATTCTCCTTATCCGCTTTTTAGTGAATAGTCTAAAAATAAATCAGTTGAGGTCAAATTGACTGAGCTGTGGACCATGGACCGTTAGCCGTTGACAATTTTCGTCTAATGATCACTGTCCACAGCTTACTTTTCTAATTTCCTGCTAATAAAAAAAAATTGAAGTTCCATTAGGTGTGCAGTGGACCGTTGGCTGTGGTCTGTGGACCTTTTACTGCATCCAGCCACTAGGATTTTTTCGCCATTCCGCAAGGGAATTTAGGGTCGAATGATCGATATAATTTTCTTTTACGGCTTCAGGAAGTAAGGCGTTGTAATTACTCAAACAAACCAAGGGTACCCCTGCATTTTCGAAATTTTTATCAGCCACTTCGAAGCCATAGGAAAAAATAGCTACCATTCCCAGAACCTCGAATCCAGTATTTCTGAGATCTTCTACTGCTTTTAGGGAGCTTCCTCCTGTAGATACAAGATCTTCTACCACGACTACTTTCTGATTAGGAACCACCCTTCCTTCAATCATATTTTCCATCCCATGACCTTTGGGCTTGGAGCGCACATAAATAAAGGGAAGTACAAGTTCATCGGCGAGCAGCGCTCCTTGAGGGATACCTGCGGTAGCCACTCCTGCAATTGCCTCCACACTAGGGAAAAACTGTTGGATTGCTTTTACCAGATTTAGTTTGATTGTATTTCGGATTTCCGGATAGGAGAGGGAGAGTCGGTTGTCACAATAGATAGGCGATTTCCAACCAGATGCCCAGGTAAAAGGCTTCTCCGGCTGTAATCGAATGGCTTGAATTTCTAAAAGATGGTGCGCAACTTGTGCGGCGATGGTGGGGTTGAGAATTTCCATGGTGTAAAAATAAGAGATTACTTAGCTTGGAAGGGTTCAGCTGTGATTTTTTTATGGATAAATGGTTTGATTTTTTGATTCTCCAAATTGATAAAGTGGAGGTTCAAAAAGTCTAGCTAGTTATTTCAAATTTTTATGCATTTTTGGATAATTCAAAACTAATCTGCCCATTTACGCATGAAGATCTTTGTGAACGACAAGCCTTTGGAACTCATTTCCTTTGCTGAGCTTGATCCGTCCAAGTCCTTTGAACATCGCTATCAAAATGTGGATGAAATCCCTGAGGATGTAGAGTGGGAAGGGAATGTTATTTTTTATGAGCCGAGCCTTGACCTGGTGATTCGACTGCTCTACTTGATGCGAACGCGAAAGATGAAGCAACTGGATTCGATTACCTTGGTTTCGGAAGCGAAAAATGAGCTCAAAAAATTTGTAAAAAGTAGATTTTTAATTGTGAAAGCTGCAGGTGGAGTAATTACCAAAAAGCAAAAGGTATTATTGATTCATCGACTAGGAAAATGGGATTTTCCAAAAGGTAAATTTGATAAAGGCGAAACGCCAGAACAATGTGCAAAAAGAGAAGTGGAAGAGGAATGCAATGTGAAGGTTCGCTTGGGCGAACACCTCTGTACTACCTGGCATACCTACACCCAAAACCGGCGCAGCATCTTGAAGAAAACCTACTGGTATGCTATGTCCTGTACCAGTGATGCCAGCATGAAACCTCAGGAAGAAGAAGGGATTGATGCTATCCGTTGGTTTACGGAAATTGAGGCAAAAAAAGTATTAATTGAATCTTACCCTTCGATGCGGTATTTATTTAAGAAATACCAAAAAAAATTAGGGATCGCTTAAAGGGAATAGGGAAGGAATTCATTTACATCTCCTCCATAGCGGTGCACCTCACGGATCACTGTCGAACTAATTGACGCGTATTGTGGAGATGTAATTAAAAATACCGTATCCAAAGAACTATTTAGGTAGCGATTCATTTGACCAATGGTATTTTCATATTCAAAGTCGGTAGTGTTGCGCAAACCTCGAACTAAAAATTGTGCCTCATATTTTTTAGCAAGGGTCGAAGTCAGTTCGTTGTAAACAACTACCGAGACTCTCGGCGTATCGACATAAACCTCCTCGATTTTCCCTACCATCAATTCGATATCGAAATACCTATTTTTTTTGGTGGAGTTGTAGCCAATTCCAATTATTACGGCATCGAAAAGTGCGAGGCTTCTCAAAACGATATCGTGATGCCCTTTGGTAAACGGATCAAACGAACCAGGGAAAATGGCTATTTTTTTCATGGCTACATGTAATGCCAAAAAGATTCAAAGATGGATGGTGCTTTATCTTGGGACAATCCTGGACCATAATTCTGGTTGGCATGAGGTTGAAGAAGTCTAAAATTAGCAAAGTAAGATTTCCCCCATTCTTCAGTAATACCACTTTTTTCGGTGGAGCCAAATAAAGTCACCCGGGCATGGTTTCTATCTTGGCGGAGAGACTCCATCAAAATTAGGGTGTATTTTAAAATATCTTCCTTTGTTTCAACTTCAAAACGATTGAAAACAGAAAGTTCCTGATCCGTAAATCCAGCTAGATAAATGTGAGAACCAAAAAGATTGATCCAAATTTCTTGGCCAATTAGGTTGAAACGCTCCTTAAATAGATAAGCAAGAAAGGAACAAGATCCATGATAGAAGCTGAGTTCTGAAAATCTCTCCCTCAATTGATGCTCTAATTTTTCAGGGATGCAACTCAGGATCTGTACATTATTGCTATCTACTGTGGTGTGAAAGAAATAAGGTGAGGCAGGAATTTTTCCAGCGAGCTGTAAGTATTCCTTTTCACTTCCTTGTTGAAAAAAAACTCCTGGTAGTAGGGTGAAAAGGGCTTCATGGACATATACTTTGGCCGGAACGTCAAGCTTGGTAAGTGAGTCTGATGCAAGAATTTCATCTAGTTTTTTCCAGCTAACTCGCTCATAGGAATGAATTGCTGTGATACTTTGGTTTTTATCCCTCGCAAACACATGGATGGTGGAGGGATAAAGAAAAAGTGATAAGCTCGCTGTGTTTTGAACAGCAAACTTATCACTCGTTTGTACCTTAAGGTTATTTTCCAAGATCAGTAACGGTTATTTCCAGTTACCTTCTGTAGATGCGTCAGTTCTAGATCCTACTCGTAATGCCTTTTCTTTGTTGTTTGCTCTTCGAGCTGGATTAATCGGAGATGGGTCACGGATTTCGAACACGCTTACTTTATATCCGCCGGCCTTCTCAATTTTGTCAGCAAAGAATTCAAACTGCTTTCCTCCAGAACCTGGAACAACAGGAAGTAAATCCATTTTTAGATCTGGGTATTTTGCTGGGCTGAATAGGGAGTCCATCACCGCTATTGATCCAATGGTGTCATAGGAAACATTGATTTCTTCTGCACCGTAATCCAATAGCTTGGTGGTTTCGGTACGCTGCACAATCCAGATAGTACCAGTTTCAATAAATGTTCTCAATGAATCCCAAGTACCTGCATATTTTCCATTAGAAGCTTGGTAGGATAACTGGGCATCACGAAGCATTTCAAGTTTTTCAATGGTAGCCGCTTCTAGTAAGGCAACTCTTTTTTCTTGTTCTACGACGTCGTCAACACCTTTCCATAGAAAGTAACCAAGAACGGAGGCAATAGCAAAGAATACGATAGAGAGAACTTTTGTTAGATTCATTTTAAGTAAGGTTTAGAAATCCGGTTAGGGTTGAAGGTTTTTAAAAGGTGCTATTTTAGGTATTTATTTTCAAAATTAAAATATCCTTTACACAATACTAATTCCGAAAGCGATTTTATTCCAAGAAATATCGGATGGATGGATTTATTATCCAAACAATGCAATCCTTTTAGTGTCATCCAGCTGATGTCAGCAAGAATTTGATCCGCAGGTGCAAGTTCTGGATCTTCTCCTAAAGTTGCAGTACCGCTAATCCTTTTTACTACAAAAAAACACTCGAGCGCATGAAGTGGATGATCTAGGTATTCATGGACAAAGAGAAAGTCTTCCACCTCAATCCTTAAACCAGTTTCTTCCAAGAATTCCCGGATAAGATTTTCTTGAGCAGAACTTCCAAATTGCATCCCCCCGCCAGGCGTAGACCAAAAATCTCGATTCGTGCTCATTTTGTGCTTGACTAAAAGAATTTTATCATCTTCAATCAATACGCCGTTAACACGTATTCTAAGGTGATGTCCAAATTTAGACTCAATTTCTTTGCTGATCTTGTCTTCTGACATGTACTTTCGTCTAGCGATGCAAAAACCTACCTCCCCAACACCTGCCCCCTCTGAATTGCTGCGAAGGAGCTTTCCTTTTCAACCTACTAAAGGGCAGGCCAATTTTTTTGTAAAAATGGATGATTTTTTCCAAAAGCCCTCCGAAGATAAGCCAGTCTTTATATTAAAAGGATATGCAGGAACTGGAAAAACTTCTCTTTTATCTACGGTGGTTAAAATCTTACCTCACCTAGACTTACGCGCTCTGCTTTTAGCGCCCACAGGCAGGGCCGCAAAGGTGATGAGCACCTACTCTGGTAGATCGGCATTTACCATTCATAAAATTATCTACAAACCCAAAGGAGATGCCGGTACGCTAGGTGGAGGTTTCACGCTACAAAAGAATTATTTTAAAGACACGCTTTTTGTGGTAGATGAATCGTCCATGCTTGCCGATGATGGAGGAATGTCCGGCAACTTACTTTGGGATTTGATTACCTACACCTTTTCAGGTGTTGGAAACCGCTTGTTATTCGTCGGGGATACGGCCCAATTACCTCCTGTAGGAAGTCAATATAGCCCTGCTTTGGATGCGGAATACCTGCTTCGACATTATCGATTAGATGCAGATCAAATTGAGTTGGTTGAAGTCATGCGACAGAAATTGGAGTCTGGGATTCTATTTAATGCCACCATCCTTCGCCAAGAATTAGGGGCTGAGCAGGCGGTAATAAAAATTCAAACCCACCTATTCAAGGATATATTCAAGATGACTTCTGAGAAGCTGGAAGATGGATTGCGGTATGCCTATTCCAAATATGGAACTGAAAACACCTGCATTATCACCCGTTCCAATAAGTCTGCCGTTCAATACAACGGCTACATTCGAAGGACAATACATTTTTACGAGGATGAAATCTGTTCGGGTGACTTGCTGATGATCGTCAAGAATAACTATACCTACATGGCCGAATCCGAGAAGGTGAATTTTTTAGCCAATGGGGATTTGGTAGAAGTGATGAAGATTCGAAATTTTGAGGAGCGATATGGCTTACGGTTTGCAACCTTAGAGCTGCGATTGCTGGATTATGCAGATGAGCCCTATTTTGAGGCTAAAGTGATTCTAGATACCTTATACACTTCAAGCCCATCACTTACAAGAGAGCAGTATCGATCGCTTTATGATCAGGTAAGTGAAGATTATGCGGACCTTGCCAACAAAACCGAACGCATGGAATACATCCGAAAGGATCCCTTCCTGAATGCCCTCCAAGTTAAGTTTGCCTATGCCATCACTTGCCACAAAGCTCAAGGAGGACAATGGAAGGTTGTATTTGTCGATCAAGGGTACTTGGTCGAAGATCAGGTGGATAACGAATTTGTTAGATGGCTCTACACGGCTGTGACTCGTGCTTCAGAGGAATTGTATCTGGTCAACTTTTCTCCTACGTTTTTCGTAAAAGGAATTATGGGCGAAGATTTAGCAGATTAAACCCCAAAACGCTTTATTTGCCCTTCTTTAAGATTTCGCTTCCTTTTGGTATTTATCCATTTCTTAGCTGTTATTTTGAAGAATCCATCAAAATTTGAATATTTGAGAATTAAACCACATTAACATGAAAAAATTAGCACTTCTTTTTAGCTTCTTTACCCTAGCACTTGTGTATCAAGCACAGGCTCAAACTTCTGGAGCCGTTATCTCCTTCAAAGAAAATTCCATTGACTTTGGAGATATCACGCAGGGCCAACAAGTAGCACATACCTTTGTATTGACCAATACAGGCAAGCAGCCTTTGATTATTTCGAATGTGGCCGCCACTTGTGGGTGTACTGTACCAAGCTGGCCAAAGGAGCCGGTAGCACCTGGAAAATCTGCTGAAATTAAAGTTTCTTTCAATTCCGCTGGAAAGGTGGGCAAACAAAATTCAGTCGTACGAATTTACTCCAATGCCTCCGAACCCATCGAGAAGGTCTCTTTGATTTCGAATGTGTTGAACCCAACCAACTAAAGAAATTAATTTAGAATTTGAAAAGCCTGTTCCTCAGTAACAGGCTTTTTTATTACCTCTCAACTTTAATTGATTACCGATTTCATGACACCCAAAAAGGAACGTAAAGTAACAACAAGGCAAGTATTTGCTACCATTATCTGGCCCCGGCGAAAACAACTTTTTATAGGCCTTATTTTAATTATTATCAGCAGGCTAGCTAGTTTGGTCCTCCCTGGCGCTACCAAATTTTTGATTGACGAGGTGATTCCGAGTAATGACCTCGAACGACTGAAATGGCTAATTTTAGCAGTAGTTCTAGCCATCGTAGTGCAGGCAGTAACTTCCTATTCGCTGACCCAAATTCTAAGTGTAGAGGCCCAGCACCTAATTTCCAAGTTGCGATCCAAAGTGCAGCAGCACATCATCAAACTTCCCATTCGCTTTTTTGATAATACAAAAACAGGGGAGTTGGTATCTCGCATTATGACCGATGTAGAGGGAGTGCGTAACCTCGTTGGAACAGGATTTGCCCAGATGATCGGTGGCGGATTAGCAGCAGTAATCTCTTTGGGATTATTGATTTCTATCAGTCCATCGATGACAGCCTTTGTGTTATTGCCAGTATTAATTTTTGGCTTAGTTTCTCTCAAGGCTTTTAGTAAAATCAGACCCATCTTTAGAGAAAGAGGAAAAATCAACGCGCAAGTAACCGGTAGACTTACGGAGACCTTGGGTGGGATTCGCGTTATTAAAGGATTTAATGCTGAAAATCAGGAGATCAAAACCTTTGAAAAAGGAGTTGAGGAACTGTTTTTGAATGTGAAAGCCAGCTTAACGGCCACGAGCTTTGTTACTTCTGCCGGGGCATTGTTGCTGGGTCTTGCTTCTGCAGGTATCATGGGATTAGGAGGCTATCAAATTATGCAAGGAGCCATGACCTTTGGAGACTTTCTTGCCTTCACCTTGTACCTAGGATTTATGATTGCACCCATTGTCCAAATGTCAAACATCGGCAGCCAGCTTACTGAAGCGTTTGCAGGATTGGACCGTACGGAAGAAATCATGAACATGCCTTTGGAATCAGATGATAAAAAGCGAACTGTACCCCTGGCTAACATAAAAGGGGATATTCGATTTGATCAGGTGTCCTTTGCCTATGAATCAGGAAAGGAAGTGGTGAAAGGGATTAGCTTTGACGCCCCTTCCGGTTCTGTCACTGCATTGGTAGGAACCTCAGGCTCTGGGAAAACCACTATTGCAGGGCTAGCAGCAACCTTTTTAAACCCAGATTCTGGGGTAATTTATTTGGATGGACACGACCTGCAAACCATCACATTGGATGCCTTTCGTGCGCAATTAGGCGTGGTCCTGCAAGATGATTTTCTTTTTGAAGGCACTATCCGAGAGAATATTTTATTTCCAAGGCCAGATGCATCTGCAGAACGATTGGAAATGGCCGTAAAGGCTGCCCACGTCCATGAATTTACCGATCGCTTTGAACAAGGATTAGATACCTTAATCGGCGAGAGAGGAGTCAAACTTTCGGGAGGTCAACGTCAACGGATCGCAATCGCTAGAGCTATTTTGGCGGATCCACGAATCTTAATTTTAGATGAGGCTACCTCC
>CAMDEU010000039.1 GCA_945897085.1 Spirosoma fluviale
TTGGAGCCAAGTTGGGGCGGTGAGGACACCGGCCAATCCTAGGGCTGATTTTTGGATAAACTCGCGACGATTTTTCATGGGTAGCATATGGGCTAGTAATCCTTTAAATTAAAAATTTAAGCTTAATGCTTTGAAAGTTTGTGACTAACGGCAATCAAGATCTAAAAATAGGCAGGAGGTGATGGTTCAACATCTCCTAACTCAATAACCTACCGCCTTATCGTCCCCTCTAGGATCTGCACCCCCTTCAAGTTTACCATTGGATAAGACCCAAATGGCGTCTACTTTGCCTATGATGGGACTTGCTCTTTCATTAATCAAATAGCCACGAGATTTGAGGGTACGGATAAGGTCTTCACCAAAAGCTTTGGGTTCAAAGTTGACCAGATCGGGAAGCCATTGGTGGTGGAATCGAGGGGCATTGACGGCTTCCTGCATGCTCATGTTAAATTCATAGACATTCAAAATGGTTTGCAATACCGAGGTGATGATCGTGGATCCTCCAGGGGTACCTACAACCATGGAAAGTTTGCCATCTTTTTCTACAATGGTAGGAGTCATGGAACTGAGCATGCGCTTGCCGGGAGCAATACTGTTTGCTTCCGTACCAACCAAACCAAACATGTTGGGAACTCCAGCTTTGGCACTGAAATCATCCATTTCATTGTTCATAAAGAAGCCCAACTCCTCGATATATACCTTAGATCCATAGGCCCCATTGAGCGTGGTTGTCACCGAAACGGCATTACCCTCGGCATCCACAATAGAGTAGTGGGTGGTTTCCATACTTTCTGAAAATGAGAGCTCCCCACGGGCGATATCTTCAGATTTGCTCGCTTTTTCAAATGAAAAACTACCCATTCTCGACTTGAGATACGTAGCGTCAAGCAATTGTTTTGTGGGGATGTTCACAAAGTCAGGATCTCCCAAATAATGATTCCGATCCGCATAGGCACGGCGCTCTGCTTCTACCAAAACTTGTATGTATTCAGGAGAGTGATGTCCAAGCTTTTTGAGTGGGTAGGGCTCCAGCATGGACATGATTTGTCCCAAGGTAATTCCACCAGAACTGGGTGGCGCCATGGATATAATATTTAGGTCTCGGTAGGGAAAAACAATGGGATCTCTCCAGACTGCTTTGTATTTGGCAAGGTCCTTTTTGGAAATGATTCCTCCATTTTTCTGAAAATGGTTTACCAAGATCTTTGCTGTCTCACCTTTGTAAAACTCATTTTTTCCTTTGTTAGCAATTCGTTCCAACGTATTCGCGAGTGCCGGTTGCTTTAACGTGTCACCCTCTTTAATTTCCTTCCCAAAAAAGGTGTTTGCACCATTCACTTGGATGAAAATCTGCCGATGATTCTTCAGACTCTCAGCCTGATTTTTAGTCACAACATAGCCATTTCGAGCCAGATCAATAACTGGTTGTAGCACTTGTTTGAGTTTAAGTTTCCCAAACTTGGCCTGAGCTTCAAAAATACCTGCCAAAGTCCCCGGTACTCCAGAAGCTAATATTCCTAGGGTACTCAGTTGTGGGATCACATTCCCGTCTTTATCCAAATACATGTCTTTGGTAGCTGCTAAGGGGGCTTTTTCTCGATAGTCCAAACTTCCAATTTGGCCATCTGCCATCCGATAAACCATAAAGCCACCACCACCAAGGTTGCCTGCAACAGGGAAAGTCACAGCCAAAGCCATTTCCGTAGCCATCATGGCATCAAAGGCATTGCCTCCTTGCTTTAAGATTTCGATACCAATTTTGGAAGCTTCTTCACGCGCCGATACTACCATGGCATGATCTGCCACGAGACCTTTTGGTGAACTGGATTGCCCCCTGCTTGTGAGGAAGATCCCAGGTATAAGAAGAAGGCAAAGAAAAAGTGAGAGATAGCGCATCAGCATTATTTATTTAGAAGTGAGGTAGAGGGTAAATTCAAACTGAACAGATCCAAAATTCTATCACTAGAATAGTACATGGAAAGATTCCACTAGAAAATTGATTTCACTTAGAACTGCAATTTATCATTCTACTTTGTTTGAAGGCATTCCATTGATGGAATTTAGAATGTAATATTTAAACAACTCCTTTTTTAACAATTGACCTTGGATTGAGTTCTACACCTTAACTACCCTCTTTTTGAATTAATTTCTTTCGTTTTGGAAGAAATAAGATAGAAAATGAGTTAGTGAAACAGAAACAAAAAGCGAATTGTCATTAGTTTTGTGTGTTAATCTTTCTACTGATGCAGAAAAATAAAAAAATCTTCTTGTTCCTATTTGTCGTGTTCATGGTGATTATTATCTATGTAAGCTACGACATATCTAGAAGAACCACTTTTCCTGGCTCGAAGGGTAATTTGAAAGAGCGAATTTCTACAGAAGTTGAAAAATAGAACGCATGATAGGAAAGAAGATAGATGTAGATCGTTTGGATCTTGATTTGATGAAGGAGAAGACCACGGAAAACCCTGGGCTTCTTCCGTATGGACACCATGCAGGTAGTGCGTTAATTAAGCCAGAAGATAAGGGAAAAATAACGGGAAGAGCAGTGGCAGCAATGCATAGTCAAACTGACATGCAAATGGCCCAGATATATGATCAAATGAAACTACTGGCGGATCAAGCCAAGAAAATTCAGTCTCGTATAGAAGTTTCTGAACGCATTTACCAAGCCTCTATTTCATTTGAACCGTTGATCAACCACCGTTACTTTTTGTATCAAAAAGAGGATGGCATAGACTTTATGAGCATGATTGGGCCGGAAGAATGGGGTAGAAAAAAGAATTGGGCAAATTTTGTAGCAGAAATAAAATTGTTGGCGGACCATACTTGGGAAATAATCCGAGAAGTAAGTTAAGCCGATGGAGCACCTGATGACTAGGCAACTGGACCTGATTTTAAAAGAAGGTGGAGCGAGTTACGATTGGAAAGTAGATTTTGAAGTTCAGCCTCAGTACCTAGATTCACGAAGTAAAGGTTGGCTCGAAGGAGTTATGGATGAACTTGGGGGAAAGGGCTCTTTTCCACTTTTTGATAAAGTACCGGTGAATTTTAAAATTGGAAGAACGATCATCCTTTGGGATGATGAATTGGCCTTCAACCGTTACCGAGGGATCACTTTTAAATCCGAGATGTATGAAGAGTTTCAGTTTACTTTTTCGGAGGGCCACAAACGACTCTGTAGAACCTATGAGAAAGAAGCGTTGAAAGTAGGTACGCAACAACGCATGTGGGAAGGGTCACCCTTGGCAACACGGATTTTTGGAAAACCATCGGAACCAGGAGATTTTCATGGGGTAGGAGCGACTGGATGGAAATTACTCGCCTACAACCACATGCAAGTGGACCTGCTTAGTCGCATCCATGGCTATAAACTGATTCGCTTGAGTCCGTACGAGACCATCATGACTGGCGGATCTTTGAAGCGATTGGATCAACTTTTAATTAATCCCAAGGAGGAGCAACGCAGTATGCTATTTGGGTGGTTGATGCGAAAATTAGCCTAATTGGGTTCGAGGGCTTTAAAAGCGTACTTAGGCAAATAGCCCAAATATTTCGCGTTCTATTTTTCCAACAATAAAGGAAAAGTCACTTGCACGTTCCACAAAATCCAATTCATTGACATCAATAATCAATAATTTACCTTCCTTATAACTCCCAATCCACTCTTCGTAGTGGGAATTTAAATTTTTCAAGTAATCAATTCGCATGGCAGTTTCGTAACTTCTGCCTCTCTTTTCGATTTGCCCTACGAGTTTAGGAATGTCTGCCTTCAAATAAATTAGAAGATCTGGTGCCTTGACATGGGAAATCATGGAATTAAATAAACTCTTGTAATTCGCATAATCACGCTCTGAAAGCAATTTGCTTTTGTACAGATTGGCAGCGAAGATGTAGGCATCTTCGTAAATAGTTCGGTCTTGAATAGTGGAAATGGAGCCTCCCTGGATTTTTTTTATTTGGTTGAACCTCGAATTCAGAAAGTATACTTGAAGGTGAAAGGACCAGCGCTTCATGTCCTCGTAAAAATCGGGTAGGTAGGGGTTGTCATCTACTGCTTCAAATTCAGCACTCCAGCCGTAGTGTTTTGCCAATTTTTCTGTCAGCGTGGTTTTGCCACTTCCTATATTTCCTGATACTGCTATATGCATGGTTAACTTAAAAATCTTGGTGAAACTGGGTATTCTTTGGTGCCAGTAGGGTAACAGTAAAATCCTTCTCCAGATTTTACTCCTTTAAACCCAGCGGCCACCATGTTAACTAGCAGAGGACAAGGGGCATATTTTGGATTTCCGAATCCCTCGTGTAGGACACGCAAAATGGATAGGCATACATCCAATCCAATAAAATCAGCAAGCTGAAGTGGGCCCATGGGATGAGCCATGCCTAACTTCATCACCGTATCAATTTCGGATACACCTGCCACACCTTCAAATAAGGTATAAATGGCTTCATTAATCATAGGCATAAGAATGCGATTTGCAACAAAGCCTGGATAATCTCGAACATCTACCGGCACTTTGTCCAGCTGTAACGACAAGTCCATAATACGCTTTGATGTCTCCTCGGAAGTAGCATATCCACGAATTACTTCTACTAGCTTCATGACGGGAACAGGATTCATAAAATGCATACCAATCACTTGGCCAGGGCGCTGGGTAACTGCAGCAATCTGGGTGATGGAAATTGAGGAGGTATTGGAAGCCAAAATCGCTGATGAAGGGGCCAGGCGATCCAATTCTTGAAATAGTTCTAACTTGATCTCTAGCTTTTCTGTAGCAGCTTCAACCACTAGATCAGCTATTTTGACGCCATCAGCAAGGGTTGTAAAGGAAGTGATCCGCTGTAAGGAAGCGGCTTTTTCTGCTTCAGTGAGGGTTTCTTTGCTGATCTGCCGATCCATGTTTTTGGCGATAGCAGCCATACCCTTTTGGAGTTGATCGGTTGAAAGGTCCACGAGTGCTACTGAAAAACCTTGCTGTGCAAATAAGTGGGCAATGCCGTTGCCCATGGTGCCTGAACCGATGACTGAAATATTTTTCATCTCTATAGAACTTAAGAAAAGTTGGATGGTAATTATTCGAATTAGTGCCGTTCAAAACTACGGGTAAGCCGTCCTAATTCCAACTCAATTGCGGGCTTTCCTGACAGGGAATGTCCGTATTTTTATCCCTCTTGAACTAGGATAAATCTTTACCTTTGGCAGATGAAAGAACTCGGACTGGTTAATCGCCTATATATTAATCGATTCACGGATTTTGGAGCTTACTTGGCCTTGCAGGATGGCGAAGAAGTTTTACTTCCTAAAGGATATCTAAGCGGAGAAGAGAAGGAGGGTGATGAAGTAATGGTTTTTGTTTACACCGATAGTGAAGATCGACCTGTGGCGGTCACCGATACGCCACTTCTTTTTTTAGATCAATTTGGTGTATTGTGTTGCAAGGAAGTGACTTCTTTTGGGGCATTTATGGATTGGGGGTTATTGAAAGACCTATTTGTCCCGAATGCGGAAATGGCTAAGCCAATGACTTCCGGTCAAAAATACTTGATTCGCGTATGTGTGGATTACCGCTCCGATCGATTAATTGGGGTAAGTAAGTATCGGGAATTTATACATCCTGCGCCAAAAGATTATGTTCCGGGGAATGAATGTGAAGGTTTGATTTTTGAAAAAACTGAGCTAGGATACAAGGTTTTATTGGAAGACCGATATGAAGGTTTGATTTTCTCCAATGAGGTATTTCAGGAATTGGAAATTGGGGAAGTACGTAAACTTTGGGTAAAAAAGCGTCGAGATGATGGTAAGCTAGATCTGCAGCTACTTCCTTTTGGTCGTATTAAATACGAGGAGGGAGCTGAAAAAATACTTCAAATTATCCAAGAGAAAGGTTTTTTACCGATTCATGATAAATCTGATCCTGAAACAATTCAGAAAGTTTTAGGGATGAGTAAAAAGCAGTTTAAACAGTGTATCGGTCAATTGTACAAGGCCCGAGAGATTACCATTCATGAAGATGGAATTTCCATGAGTCGCGATTGATCAATAGAATAACATCAAATCCCCAGTTCATCTTATAATCAAGCATCGGCGTTGTCTTTAGATTTAGATAAATTTTCCAAGGAGAGTAGCTCGGAATATCCAGCAAACAAGAAAGTCAAGGATAAGATCAAAGCCACGCGTCCGAAAAATCTGGATTCTAAGTTTCATCAAGCGCATGAACAAGTTTTTGAAAAGTTAGATTGTTTGGATTGTGCCAACTGTTGTAAAACTACAAGTCCAATCCTGATCCATACCGATATAGACCGACTTTCCAAAGTTTTTCGGATGCGGTCAAGTGAATTTATCGATAGCTATCTGTTTCGGGATGAGGAGGGAGATTATGTATTTAAAGGCGCTCCTTGCCCCTTTTTAGGAGCAGACAATGGATGTTTGGTCTACGAAGATCGTCCAAAAGCCTGCAGAGAATACCCACATACAAATCGAAAGAATATGCTTGGTATTTTGGACTTAACCTTAAAAAATACGCTGGTCTGCCCGGCTGTTCTCAAAATTTTTTCCGAGATCGGAAAAGATTATAAGAAGTAAAGGAATAGTTTTACTTTTTTAGCAAACGAAAAGGACGAATTAAATTATGAATATTTCGGATACTCAGTTTTTAGGAGTAGATGTTGGAGGGACGCATCTTAAAATTGGATTAGTAGATAAATCTGGCAACTTAAGTCAGTTTTTTAAGGAGAATACCACGTTCTACCGGGATCATGCGGATGGATTTGGGCCGAACTTTGTGCAAGTGATTGGAACTTACCTTGATAAGTTTCCACAGGTACAAAAAGTAGGAATTGGGCTTCCGGGCATGATCAGTAAGGATCGCATGACCCCTCTTGAAATTCCTGCAATTCCAGCTTTGAATAATTATCCTTTGAAAGCTGCGCTCAAGTCTAGCTTTCCGGACCATGATTTTTTTCTTGAAAATGACGCTGCTGCGGCAGCAATAGGTGAGTTTCAATTTGGCAAGGGGACTGTTTCTTCCAATTTCCTATTTATAACCATGGGAACAGGAATTGGGAGTGCACTCGTGTTGGATGGACAAGTATTTAAAGGTTCCCGCGGAAATGCCCTTGAAATGGGACATATGCTTTCTAGAGGGAACGCTGGACTAGAAACCTTAATTGGACGGCAGGGAATTTTGAAGGTGATGGCCAATTTAATTTCTGCCTATCCTGAAAAAGCAGGAGAGTTGAAAGGTAAGGAATTGGGTACCCATCTTTTGGTGGACACCGCCAGAGCAGGCAATGAAGTTTCGCTGATGGTATTTAAGGAAGTTGCCGAGATTATCAGCGAATCCATAGTCTCCACGATTCGGGTATTGGATGTTACAGATGTGTATTTTGGAGGTGGTATTGCCGCTGGCTTAGAGTTTATGATGCCAACCATCGAATACAACACCCGTAAATACTTGACACCCTACTATGTCAGGGATCTAAAGTTGAAAAAAGCTACCCTTGAGAATAACGCAGGTACCTTAGGGGCTGCTGCCTTGTGTTTTATGGATTCTGGTCTGTAATCGTCACTTCTGAGACTTTGCTTAAGGCATTCATTCTAAAAAGAATCTTTAGGGGTTCTTTTTTTAGTTCTACCCCTGCGCAATCTGAACTGGGCTCAATAAAATAAAAGAAAAAACTTTGGCTCTTATCCACGAGTTCTACCCGGTCGGGTCTCCCAAAAGTTTTGATTACAGCTTGGTTGTCGATTCCTAAAAATTGGTTTTTGATAGACCGAAACTCTTCAACGTCTTGCATGCGCAAACCTTTGCATCCATACCGATCTGATTTCCAGTTTTCTAGATTAATTTTTCCTGCATCCACTGCGAAGCTGCAGGCGTTAAGCCAAACGAATAGCGAAAGTATTACTACCAAAACTAAATTTTTCATGTAGGGTGAATTTGGATGCTCAAAGATCGCTGGAATTTTGATAGTGATCCTCTGGATAAGTAGTAAAAATAGAAATCGACTTAAATTGTCACTTTTGAACACAAACAAAGGGCAGAAGGTTTATTCAAAACGGTTATATTGCAGCTTAAATCCTATATTTCATGTATTACAGATTCGGAAAGGTTTTCTATTTCTTCAGCGTAATGGTTTTTCTCTTTGCGCTTTTATATTTCTACGCTGCACTTCCCGAGCAGATTGGTTTTCGCTTGGAAGATCAAGGTGTTTTGCTTCGAGATTATGCGAAAAGCACATTTTTTTATGGCTTTGCACTTATTTTTTTGGCTCTTAATCTGGTAACAGTTTACACCCCAAAAACTTTAGAAACTAAAACCAATCTGAAATTGCATCGACTATTTCCGATTGGAGATCCTTTCCGTGACTATATTTTAGCCTGGTTTTATTCTTTTGGGGGCTGGGTCAACTTAAGTTTATCGCTTGCAGCCGTGTTTGTGCATGCCATCAACAATCAGGATATAATTGATGCTTCGGCCTATAACTTTTGGTATTTTTTGATGCCAGTAGTTCTTTTTATTTGGGTGGGGGCATTATTTGTATTGCTTTTAAAAAAATTCAAGTCCACAAAAGTGGTAATTAACTAGTCAATGGCAGAAGAAGTAAGCTATACCGAAGACAGTATTCGCTCGCTCGATTGGAGAGAACATATCCGAATGAGACCAGGGATGTATATTGGAAAATTGGGAGATGGAAGTGCGCCAGATGATGGTATTTATGTGTTGGTAAAGGAAGTTTTAGATAATTCCATTGATGAGCACATGATGGGGCATGGGCGCACCATTGAGGTAAAAATTTCAGAACATAAAGTTGAGGTGCGGGATTACGGTAGAGGGATACCCCTGGGAAAGGTGATTGATTGTGTTTCTAAAATTAACACAGGAGGTAAATACGACTCGGGAGCCTTTCAAAAATCTGTTGGGCTTAACGGGGTAGGTACCAAAGCAGTAAATGCACTTTCCGATTTTTTCAAAGTGCAATCTTTCCGTGAAGGTGAATGTAAAGTTGCTGAGTTTGAAAAAGGTTTTTTAGTTAACGACCCTCCTATAGAAAAGTCATCGGATCGAAACGGAACCAAAGTGATATTTTCTCCGGATGCTTCCATTTTTAAGAACTACCACTTTATCCCAGAGTACCTCGAAAACCAGATGTGGAACTATGCCTACCTTAACTCGGGCTTAACACTCCAATTCAATGGCAAAAAATATTTCTCGGATAAGGGATTATTTGATCTTTTATCAAATAAGGTGGATGAGGAAAGTATCCGTTACCCGATCATTCACCTGAAAGGGAATGATATTGAGGTTGCCATCACTCATTCCGGAAGTTATGGTGAAGAATATTATTCCTTTGTGAATGGGCAATACACCACGCAAGGGGGAACCCACTTAGCCGCTTTTAGAGAGGCCCTAGTAAAAACGATTCGGGAGTTCTACAAAAAGGACTTTGATGCCTCAGATATCCGTCAATCTGTCGTTGCTGCAATTGCTGTACGAGTTCAGGAACCAGTTTTTGAATCTCAAACCAAGACAAAGTTAGGTTCACAGAGTATCGGCCCTGATGGACCTACGTTACGGACCTTTGTAAATGACTTTATCAAAACAGAGCTGGATAACTACTTGCATAAAAACCCAGGTGCTGCAGATGCCTTATTGAAGCGAATCATGCAATCCGAGCGTGAGCGGAAAGAAATCTCTGGAATCAAGAAGTTGGCAAACGATCGCGCTAAAAAAGCAAATCTGCATAACAAAAAACTTCGGGACTGCCGCGTGCATTACGATGATCCAAAAGCAGATGAGGACTTGAAAAATAAGACCATGCTTTTCATCACAGAAGGGGATTCTGCTTCAGGTTCGATTACTAAAAGTCGTGATGTGCAGACCCAAGCGGTATTTTCACTTCGCGGCAAGCCATTGAATTGTTTTGGGATGACCAAAAAAGTGGTCTATGAAAACGAGGAGTTTAACCTACTTCAGCATGCACTCAACATTGAAGACGGGATTGAAAGCTTGCGTTACCGAAAGATTGTAATCGCAACAGATGCCGATGTTGACGGGATGCACATTAGGTTATTAATTATGACCTATTTCTTGCAATTTTTCCCTGATCTCGTTAAAAACGGGCACCTATTCATACTGGATACCCCACTATTTCGTGTGAGAAACAAGAAGGAGACGATTTATTGTTACTCGGATGAGGAGCGGCAGCGTGCCATCCATAAGTTGGGAAATAAGCCTGAAATCACCCGATTTAAGGGATTGGGTGAAATTTCTCCAGAGGAGTTTGGAACCTTCATTGGTGAAGACATAAGACTAGATCCTATTTTACTTACCAAGGATACCAAGATTGTTGACTTGCTCACGTTCTATATGGGCAAAAATACTCCAGACCGACAGGTCTTTATTATTGATAATTTGCGAGTGGAGAAAGATTTGGCTCTTGACGACCCCAAACTTGAAGAAGAAGAAGTGGATGCTGAAGTAGATTCTTAAGTACCCTAGTTTATTCCAGTTTTCATTCCCTTTTTAACCCGAGAAATATTTACATGAGTGACGATACACCCCTTTCTGAAAGTTCTGATAGCAGCTTACATGGTTCTTTACCGATTACTGGTATGTACAAGGACTGGTTTCTTGAGTATGCCTCCTATGTGATTTTGGAGCGAGCGGTTCCTGCCATAGAAGATGGATTGAAGCCAGTGCAACGCCGAATTCTTCATGCGATGAAGGAGATGGATGATGGTAGATTCAATAAGGTAGCCAACATTATTGGTCAATCCATGCAATATCATCCCCATGGCGATGCCTCGATTGGCGATGCAATCGTCAATATGGGACAAAAAGACCTGTTGATCGAAACCCAGGGTAACTGGGGAGATGTTCGTACTGGGGACGGAGCTGCTGCTGCTAGATACATTGAAGCTCGACTTTCTAAGTTTGCTTTGGATGTGGTCTTTAACCCACAAACCACTGACTGGCAGCTTTCTTACGATGGGAGAAAAAGGGAACCCGTAACGCTACCTGTTAAATTTCCTTTGCTTTTAGCTCAAGGAGTGGAAGGAATTGCCGTTGGCTTGTCCACTAAGATTCTCCCTCACAATTTCAGAGAACTGGTAGAGGCGTCCATTGAGCTGCTGAAGGGGAATTCTCCACAGGTACTTCCTGACTTCCTCACGGGAGGTTTGGCAGATTTTTCTGATTACCAAGAGGGGCTTCGAGGTGGAAAGATAAAGGTTAGAGCTAGAATTGAAGAGGATGCAAATAAAACATTATTAATCAAGGAAATACCTTTTGGAACAACTACAGATTCATTGATTGATTCCATTCTAAAAGCGAACGAAAAGGGGAAGATAAAGATTAAAAAGGTGGTAGATAATACCGCTAAGGATTTGGAAATTCAGATTCAATTGGCACCAGGAGTTTCCCCTGATGTAACGATAGATGCCTTGTATGCTTTCACGGACTGTGAGGTTTCCATATCGCCAAATGCTTGCGTGATTATTGAGGAGAAGCCTGTTTTCTTGACCGTCAATCAGATTTTAAAGTACAACACCATACAAACCAAAGAATTGCTTCGGAAGGAGCTAGAAATACGAAAAGGGGAGCTTTTAGAAAAGCTTTTATTTTCTTCTTTGGAAAAGATCTTCATTGAAAACCGCATTTACCGTGACATCGAAGAATGTACCACTTGGGAGGCAGTATTAGAAGCTATAGATCGGGGCTTAGACCCCTATAAACCTGATTTTTATCGAACAATTGTTCAGGAAGACTTGGTTCGTTTGACCGAAATAAAAATCAAGCGTATCTCCAAATTTGACACCTTCAAGGCTGATGAGTTGATGAAGAGACTTCAGGATGAGTTGAAAGAGGTCAATTACAACTTAAAGCACCTCACTGATTTTGCGATTGCCTACTACCAAAACTTGCTTGATAAGTATGGGAAAGGGAGGGAACGTAAAACAGAGATTCGAGCATTTGACACCATTCAGGCAGCCGTAGTGGCAGCAAATAATGCCAAGCTGTATGTGAACCGAGTGGATGGTTTTGTAGGCTACGGACTCAAAAAAGATGAATATGTCTGTGAATGTTCTGATCTAGATGACATCATTGCCATTCGCAGAGATGGCAAGCTAGTAGTTTCTAAAATTCAGGAAAAGCTCTTCATGGGCAAAGACATTGTCTTTGTCGGTGTCTTTCGAAAGAATGACGAACGGATGACCTACAATTTCATTTATCTGGAAGGAGTATCTGGAAGGGCTATGGTCAAGAGATTTCAAGTTGGTGGTGTGACTCGTGACAAAGAATATGAGCTTACAAAAGGAACGAAGGGATCAAAATTACTCTACCTCACTGTCAACCCTAATGGAGAAGCTGAAGTGGTGACAGTCTACTTAACTCAAGGAGCAAAAGCAAGGGTGAAAGTATTTGATTTTGATTTCGCAGAAATGGAAATCAAAGGACGTGCGGCCGGAGGTAATATCCTAACTCGATATCCTGTTCGTAAAGTACAATTCAAGATGGAAGGTAAATCCACCTTGGGAGGTCTCAATATCTATTTCGATGCTTCAGTAGGTCGACTAAATACCGATTCTCGAGGCAGACAAATTGGTAACTTTTTGGGTGATGATAAAATTCTAGTTTGCTACAAAAATGGAGATTACGAATTGACCAGTTTTGAGTTGACCAATCGTTACGAGGCTACCGAAGTACTATTAATTCAAAAATTTGATTCTCAAAAAATAATTGGAGCAGTTTACTACGATGGAGCATCGAAAAGTTTCTTTGTGAAACGTTTTACAATCGAAACGACTACGCTTAATAAGCGTTTTAACTTTATTTCTGACCATAAACAATCCTACCTTAAGCTTGTCACTACAGATGCCCAAGCACAGGTTTCTGTGACGTTTAGTAAAGGCAAGGTGGAAGAACAAATGGATTACGACCTGGAAATGTTGATTGATGTGAAGGGTTGGAAGGCACTGGGAAACAGATTGAGTGCAAATGAGGTAAAAGAGCTGAAATTAATTGAGTCCCAACAGGTGATTGAGATGGACACTGCCGTAGGTGACGAGCAGGAAGAGGAGAGTTTTAATGAGGAACCGCTTACGGACTTGACGGATGATTTGGAAGTAGGAAGTACCCTTTCCTTAACACCAAAGAAATCTGAGGATGAGCAGCTTGGGCTATTTTAATTAGGTCATTGCATTGGCAATGAGTACGAAGGCATCAGTGAAGAAGTAAAATCCAAAGTGGATGGGTTAGTGCATATTCCGAGGAGAGGCTTCACGGAAAGTTTTAATATTTCAGTATCGGCCTACATATTTCGGAGAAGGGGAGGAGTGAGTTAAGATTGAGGTGGTACAAGGATATTGTCCCCCATCCAGATATACATGAGAAACATTTTTGCTACCAAACTCAAAAATCTGAAAATTGAATCTTTCAAATTGACCGGCTTGGCTTCTTCCTTTCGGAAATAAACCTTAGTTTAGAATCAGATATTTCAACTTCATCCCATGCGAAAAGGACTTTTAATTTTTTCTGTACTTGTACTTATTCTGTTGGTAGCTGTTCTTGGTTATTCAGCCTACCAATTTAGAGATCGACATTCAGGCTATCAAACAGATCTTTCTTTATACGCACCAGCAGCTACTGTTCATGCGGGATTTTCTAAAGTTGATTTGACGCCCACCGGTTTTGAAACTTGGGAAGATGTGGATGGAGACTCAAAATATGATCCTGAGAAAGGTGATCGTTTTGTAGATGCCAATGGAAACGGAAAGTTTGATGCGATTTGGTTGGCAGGGTTTCACAATTCCAGGCCTGCGCAAAGTGTTTTGGACAAGCTTTGGGCTAGAGCAATGGTACTTGAATCAGGGGATGTTTCCTTGGCACTTTGCGTAATTGACATGATTGGTTTTGGCAATGATGACGTGATTGCAACTCGGAAGTTAATTCAAGAAAAGTATCCAGAACTAGATTATGTGGTGATTTCCAGTACTCATGTGCATTCCTCTCCAGATTTGATAGGAATGTGGGGCCCATCTGAGTTTGTACGTGGGGTGAATAATGACTACATGAAGCAGGTTCAAGAAGGAATTGCAGCAGCAGTAGGTGAGGCCTATACTTCCAGAAAGCCGGCACATTTTAAATTTGCTCAAGAACCAGAGCGACTTGCAGAATTTGTTGGGGATACCCGTCCTCCATTTATTTTTGATGCAGGCTTGCAGTTGATGCAGGTGCTGGATGCCCAAACTGGTGCTACCCTTGGAACGGTCATGAATTGGGGAAACCATCCCGAAACCCTTTGGTTGGAAAATATTCAAATCAGTTCTGATTTTGCAGATCCTTGGAGAAATTTTGTAGAAGATGGGATTCCCGTAGCCGATTCCTTGGCCGAGCCTGGAGTAGGTGGTGTGGCTATTTTTCTAAATGGAGCAATAGGAGGATTGATGACTACAGCACCTGATCTTGCAGTTGTAGACCCTTATACGGGTGTTTCTTACCAGCGACAAGCACCAGACAAACTTCTCGCGCAAGGGAAGGCCTTGGCTAAAGTAACTTTAGAGACCCTACGTGACACCAGCTTGGTTATTCACTCTTCTTTAGACCTAGGGATTCGGGCCAAATCTATTTCCCTTCAGATGGATAACTCACTTTTTCAGTTGGCAGCTTTTGTAGGAATTTTTGACCGGGGCTTTGTAGGATGGAAAAAAATTAGATCCGAAGTTTCAACTTGGAAATTAGGACCAGCGACCTTTGTTCATGTACCAGGAGAACTCTATCCTGAAATTCTTAATGGTGGTATTGAATCTCCAGCAGGTGCAGATTTTAAACTTTCTCCTGTAGAAGTTCCGGCCTTAAAAGAAAAGATACCTGGCCACTACCGGTTTTTTTCAGGAATGTCCAATGACATGATTGGCTACATTGTCCCCAAGAGTCAATGGGATGTAAAACCTCCATTTACTTACAACTACAAGGAGCGTCCTTACGGTGAAATTAACTCCCTTGGACCAGAAACAGCCCCAAAAATACACGCAGAAGTGTTGGGAATTTTAGGAGATCTTGAAAAATTAAAGCGCTAAAAAAAACCGGAGCGCTTTTTAGTTGTACTAGTAAGCGCTCCGGAGTTGATTTTGGTATTAAGATTCGTGAATTAGAATTTTTTCAATTTTAACTCCTGCGCGAATTGTTTCGATCACATCTAATCCTTCGACAACTTTACCGAAGCAGGTGTGATTTCTGTCCAAATGTGCTGTATTTGCTCTGCTATGGCAGATGAAAAACTGAGATCCCCCCGTATTTCTTCCGGCATGTGCCATGGAAAGAACTCCCCGGTCATGGTATTGGTTTTCACCATCTAATTCACATTGGATTTTGTACCCAGGACCTCCAGTACCAGTTCCGGTAGGACAGCCTCCTTGAATAACAAAATTTGGGATTACTCGGTGGAAGGTAAGCCCATCGTAAAAGCCCTTGTTTGATAGGTCAATAAAGTTTTGGACCGTGATAGGAGCGTCTTTTTCATAAAACTCTACCTTCATGGTTCCATTTTCAGTTATTATTTCAGCTGTTTTCATGGCTATGGATGATGATTAGTGGTTGTTTGCTTCTTCGCAATGCAAAAATAGCCATTGTCCTGGCTTTTTGATCCTGTCTTCAAAAAAGAAAATAAAATAGATTTTGTTTAGAATCTATTTTTTAATGAGTAAAGTAGTTTGTGGAAGATTATTGGAATCAACTCCTAAAAAAGTTTATCATTGTAACTGAATTTCACCTTATCAACCCAAAACATCCTTGGAAAAAGCACTTAACTCAGAATTTGCAGGCCCTACGGCTTTTGGTCATCCGAAAGGACTCATGACCTTGTTCTTCACTGAAATGTGGGAGCGATTTAGTTATTATGGCATGCGTGCCTTGCTGATTATATTCATGACCAAGACCATTGTAGATGGAGGGCTTGGATTTGATGATCCTACGGCTGGAGCTGTCTATGGTTTGTATACTATGGGCGTCTATTTATTGGCCTTACCGGGTGGATGGCTAGCTGACCGTTTATTTGGCTTAAAAAAATCAGTGTGGTATGGTGGGATAATTATTGCTGTAGGGCACTTTATGTTGGCCCTACCTGGTATTGAAGGTTGGATTTCTGGTGGTGCAGAAGCAAAATCAACCTTGAGTACCTTAGATACCACTTCTTTTTTCCTAGGTCTCCTATTGATTGTGCTTGGCACAGGTTTATTAAAGCCCAATATCAGTTCTATAGTAGGGCAACTCTATCCTGCTGGTAGTTCCAAGCGAGATGCAGGATTTTCTATTTTTTACATGGGCATCAATATAGGAGGGTTTATTGCGCCTATACTTTGCGCCTCTCTAGCAGAATACGACATACACCTTGGGTTTGGATTGGCTGGTTTAGGAATGATCTTCGGTTTGATTCAATACAAACTTACGGGTAAGGCTCTTGATGGCTACGGGGAAGTGCCAGTAATGGCAACTCCAGCAGATAAAGCTGCTCAAACGAAATTGAAATCCGTAACTTCTGTTATTGGATTGGTAGGGATAGTAGTTATAGGCTTGTTGTTTACAGGCGTAGTACCGATTGATGTTGAGGCTATCGCCAAATCCTCCGGTACCGTCATTGCAATTGTAGCAGCTAGTTATTTGGGCTACGTAATTGTCTTTGGTGGACTCAGCAAAGGGGATAAGAATAAAGTGGGCGTCATTGCCATTTTATTCTTTTTCTCTGCCATGTTTTGGTCGGGATTTGAGCAGGCTGGCTCTACACTCAACTTGTTTGCCGAGCGTTTTATGGATCGTACGGTATTAGGATGGGAGGTCCCTACAGGATACTTTCAATCCATCAATTCCTTATTTATCATCATGTTTGCTCCATTTTTTGCTGCACTTTGGGTATGGTTGGGTAGAAAAAACTTAGAGCCTAGCTCTCCACTAAAATTCACCTTTGGACTTGCAATGTTGGGAATAGGATTTTTTGTGATGTATTTTGCAACCAAGATTGCAGCATCCGGTGAGTTGGCAGCTCCTAGCTGGTTGATTATCACCTTCCTCATTCACACCTTTGGTGAGTTGAGTTTGTCCCCTGTAGGGCTTTCTCTTGTTACCAAACTGTCCCCCAAGGGCTATGGGGGACAAATGATGGGTATTTGGTTCCTTTCTATTGCGTTGGGCAACTTATTTGCTGGATTGATTGCAGGGGAGGCGAGTGGGGGCTCTGAGGAAGGCCTTGCTGCCATGCCAGACCAATTCATGCTCATTGTGTATACCGTGATGGGATCTGCGCTTGTATTGCTTCTTCTAAAGCCTGTATTGAAAAAAATGATGGGGGAGGTACATTAACCTTCAACACGTTATTCTTACAAAAAGGCTATCCTTCGGGATGGCCTTTTTTTGGACCAAGTAAATGTACCAAGTACAATGTACCAAGTACAAAGTAGGGATACGAATAAGGACGTGAATCTTACTTCTGAAGGACCTTGGTACTTCGCCTGCCTGCCGCAGGATACTTGATACTAGTGACTAGATACTTTTTTAATGTCGAACGCTCAACGCCGAATGTTGGAATAAGGTAGTACAATGTACCAAGTACGAAGTACAAAGTATGGACTAGAATTCTTTCCTCATCTTGCTAATTCATACTAACGACTAGATACTTTTTAAATCTCGAATGCCCAACTCCGATCTAAGAATGTCGAAG